>NZ_BAAHYN010000012.1:117500-228118 GCF_054657535.1 Desulfosporosinus burensis | reverse complement strand
TTTAGGGTAGTGGTTGTTGACCTTCTCAAACTATCAGGACTCTGCAGTTTCTCCTGGGCGACCTCAGCTGAGATCAGACCCTTTTGAACTAAGTCAAGAATAGCTTTATCCATGGTCTGCATCCCAAGCTTAGCATTGGTTTGAATGACTGTGGGCAGTTGATGAGTTTTACCCTCACGAATAAGACTGCGAACTGCAGGGGTTGCCAACATGACCTCTATGGCAGCCACGCGCCCTTTTTTATCTGCCCTAGGGAATAATTGTTGAGACATTATCCCTTGTAAAACGGCCGCCAGCTGCACTCGAATTTGTTGTTGTTGATGTGGTGGAAAAACATCGATCATCCGATCCACTGATTGGGTCGCATCATTTGTGTGAAGTGTGCTAAAAACTAAGTGCCCTGTTTCAGCCGCAGTAACAGCCGTGGCAATGGTTTCTAAGTCTCGCATCTCTCCGACTAAAATAACATCGGGATCTTGCCGCAAGACCGCGCGTAAGGCATTGGTAAATGACATGGTATCATTACCAACTTCTCGCTGATTGACCAAACTTAAATTATGTCGGTGCAAGTATTCAATGGGGTCTTCAATCGTGACAATGTGACAGGACCGCGTACGATTAATATAGTCCACTAATGAAGCAAGAGTCGTCGATTTTCCACTTCCGGTTGGGCCGGTCACAAGCACCAGCCCTTTGTGTAAGCGTGCTAACTCGATACTTACAGGGGGCAACCCTAAACTCTCAGGACTTGGAATAACGAAGGGTATCAAGCGAATGACTACGCCAATCGACCCGCGCTGGCGAAAAACATTAACCCGATATCGTCCGATTCCAGGCAAACTGTACGATAAATCGAGCTCACCGGATTCGGCAAACCGTTTAGCTTGTGTCTCATTCATGAGGGAAAGGGCGAAGGTTTCTAAATCAGATTGGGACAGTTTATCCGCTTGAAGTTGAACCATGGAACCGTCAATACGTAAGACGGGCGGACTCTCTACAGTTAGGTGAATATCCGAGGATTTTTTTTCCCCAGCTATGATTAGTAATTCTTCAAGTGTTAGCATGTGTTTAACTTCCCCTCTTACCCTCAAATACCAGATGCCGCATGGAGTAATTCCTCCATGGTGGTTAATCCTTGGGTTACTTTTAACAGACCATCTTCGAAAACCGTAAGCATACCTGAAACTAACGCTTGTCGCTCAATGTCACTAGAATTATGTCGCGTCAACACAAGGTCTTTAATTTCTTGATTATAAAGCAAAAATTCATGAATCCCAATCCTGCCTCGAAACCCAGAGCCAAAACATTCCGGACATCCGGTTGAGCGATAGAACAAATTAATCGATGCAGGTAAGCGGAGGGCCCGTTTTTCGGTTTCCGTTAGCCTATACGTTGTCTTACAATGTTCGCACAACCGGCGTACCAGGCGTTGGGACAAAACTCCACTGACTGCTGCTGCTAATAGATAAGGTTCTATCCCCATATCAACAAGCCGAGCTAAGGCCTCTGCTGCCGTATTAGTATGGAGGGTTGATAAAACTAAATGACCTGTAAGTGCAGCTGTTATCGCAATTCTCGCTGTTTCTTCATCTCGGATTTCTCCAACCATAATCACATCGGGGTCTTGTCGCAAGATATGTTTCAACCCAACAGCAAAACTGAGCCCTGCCGGCAGATTGACTTGTACTTGGTTTACCCCTGAAAGCTGATATTCAACCGGCTCTTCAATGGATATAATGTTCTGCTCTTCAGCCTTCAATTCCCTCAGCAGTGCATAAAGAGTTGTGGTCTTACCACTTCCCGTCGGTCCTACTACCAATATTAAGCCATTCGGACGTGTCAATAAGGATTTTACACCTGCTTCTATCTCCGAACGCATACCTAAGCCATTAAGCGAACGCTGTGCCATTTCTTGGTCCAAAATACGTACGACAATCTTTTCTCCATAAACAATGGGCATTGAGGACATGCGAAAATCAACCTGTCGCACCCCTGCGTTGAACGCCATTCGACCATCTTGAGGGATTCGTCGTTCTGCAACATCCATTTGGGCCATGACTTTTAAACAAGAAACTATACTTCGGGCAGTTTTTGAGGAGAGAACGTGTTTCTTCAGAAGTTTACCATCTATGCGATAACGCACGACAAAATCATTCTTACGGGGTTCCCAATGAATATCGCTTACGCCTTGCAAAACAGCCTCATGCAAAATTGAGTAAACCAATTTGAGCGTGGGCGCATCCTCTACTAAGGAATCGAATTCAACCGATTCAAGAGATTCGTTCGACCAAACGCTCTGATCCTCAAAGATATGATCCTCAAAATGCGTAATTCGGGCGACGGACTGTTCCACGGTTAAGTACTGGCGGATTGCAGCCTGAATTTCCTCAGCCTTAGCGAATACTGGCTCAACCTCTAAACCCGTAAACATTCGAACATCCCGTATAGCTCGTTCATGTGTGGGTTCTAACATGGCTACTCTTAAGACTCCCGATCGTCGCTCAAAGGGAATAAGGGTATAGCGGCGAGCCATTGCTTCGGGAATTTGCCCTGCAATTTCTGGGTCAATTGTGACTCTGGTCAGAGAAACTTCCGGGATGCCCAAATATCTACGTACGGCTTCCGATAACTTCGCTTTGGACAACACACCCATCCGCACAAGGATATCACCGATGGGTTCCCTTCCTTCCAGGGCAAAATCTAACCCCCCCGCCAAGCCCTTTTCGTCAATATACCCCTTGACAAGCAAAAACTGACTAAATTCAAGCGGCTTTTCCATGGTTAGCGGTGTAGTTCCTGATAACTCGTCATGACCCACTTTCCCGAGTCTAAGTGCAGTGTTTGTTCAATTTTTCGAATGGCTAAGCCTGACCGTCCCTCAGAAATCACTTTATACCCTCCTCCACTTAACTCAATAACAATAATAGCACGTCCGGTTGCCAAAGAAACGTTACCCATACTAAGTCCTGGATTCTCTAGCAGATGAGCTTTCGCCCACTCAATTCCTCCCTCAGCAACGTAAAGAGCCTGCCTGCTCTGAGTTTCCCGTTTTACCATACGATTCTCTGCATTAGCCTTCAGATAGACTTCCATCCCTAGTCCGGCTAAAGTCGTTAATAAAAGGAGGATAAGCAGAGTGACATACCCTGTTGACCTGTGCTTTGAACCACTGAAGTATGCGGTGATCCGTGACATATCGTAGAATGCGCACGTTGTCGGATCATACTCTGCCAAATAACAGTTTGACCCTCGACACTTGCTTGCAAAAAGATCTCCCACAGTCCCGGTTCCACCTCCATACATTCCCATCCAATAACATAACTCGCCACAGGCTGCGAAGCACCTAAATGTCTCCAATAAAGATCCCTCGTCCCATCATGATCTAAGTCAGCCACGAAATAGATGTCAAGAGACGGTGTGAGATTTGCGTCATCCGGTAAGGGTAAAACTTTTAGCATCCCAGAATCCGGAACCCATTCCACAGTTTGCGCCGTTCGAATCACATCCGAGACAGTATTGCCAGCCGTCATCACGAAATAGTGAGCTTCTAAATGATTTTTGAGAAAACGCGCTCCCCGCCACTGATCCGTGAAAAATCGCAAGGCCATGATTAAGAAAATTCCGGTGATTAATAAGGCAAATAAAACTTCCATGAGCGTTAGGCCACATTCAGCATTACTACCATTACAATTGCTATTTCTATTGCGACTATTCGACAGCATAAAGACTCTCCAGTTTGTACTGGGAAGGATTTTCCTTACCTTTCCAGAATACTTCCACACTAACTCTCAAAAGCTGCGGCATATCATCCCATTCAGAACGGATGATCCACTGGAATTTTCCTTCTTGTCCTCTCACCGTCCCACCGGGTATGCAGGCTTGTTGAACCAGGTTATCCCTCCATTCATGGTTCGCCAACCGATCCATGATTTTCTGGGCAAGATTCGCTCCCTCCATAAGGGTAAAGGCTTGGCGGGATTGGGTAACCGCGCTCTCCGTCAAGCCAAAGAGAACAGCAAACCCGAGGGAAAAAAGAAACAGGGCAAGCAACACATCAAACAATATATAACCCAAGGAAGCGTTTGCTCGTTTCGTTCTTCATCCCTCCTTGAATTTCTTCAAGTCGCTTAAAGTTCTTCTTAAAATTTTTTCCGTGTATTCTTTCTTGAACCTATAAAGCTGTTCGTGCTTTAACCCGTCCCAAGGCATCGAGCTGATAACTCAGGACGGAATTGAAAGGATCTTCTGGAACCTCAGCTAAGTATGGACCGCGCCATCCACTCACGCCGATCGGAGAGTGAACCAAATCCGAAACCCTCACCGGAAACGTTCCCACATCAATTCGATACAGCTGAACTGCCCCTTCGATCATTATTACATTCGCGAGATCCACGCGGTTCCGAACCTGACTCGTAGCTGAACCGAAGTGAGGTGTTAGGGCTAGGAGAATTCCCATTAATGAAAGTACAAGTAGAAGTTCCCACAATGTAAAACCTCTTTGCGTGTTTTTTCCACTTTTCAAGGCCTCACTCCTTTCCAATAGAAACCCGTATTAATTGCACAAATTACAAATCACGATTTACGATTGATAATTCACAATCTCAAACTTACACCAGATTATTTCTGTCTAATTCCTTTTGATTTCTCCATCCATTATTAAATCCCTTTCGACTCGACATATCTTTCTTATAAATACCTTCTATTGTCATTCTCCCTTATTAATTCGCAGTATATCGTACAAACACTTGCAATTTCTCCACTTAAAACAAGAAATCTGACAAAGATCCCTCGATCTATGCCAGATTATCAATCTACTTGTTAGTTCACTTGTCTGAGGTAATTACCTGTTCCCATGCGCTTAATATTTCTTGGTCGGTACAATCCTTAGAAATAACCGCATGTCCGATTCCTTTGGGAAGAATCAGGATTTTACGTCCCCCCTGGTTTTTCTTATCTGTTTGCATGCGCTGCAACAAGGTCAGTGGGTCTTGCCCCTTTATAGCCACCTCGGTCGGTAAACCAAAGTGAGTCAATAATTGCTTAATTCTACTAACCTCTAAGGAGGTCATTAGTCCTTTGGTCTTCGCTAAATATGAAGCTGCTACGAGACCAATACTAACCCCTTGCCCGTGAGTCACTCCACGATAGTTCATCTCCGTCTCTAAGGCGTGCCCGAAGCTATGTCCTAGATTCAACAAACCACGTTTCCCTTGCTCGTGTTCATCTTGGGAAACTATACCTATCTTTACCGCCGAAGACCGTGTCACCATTTCGCTCCAAATCAGGGGATCGCGTTGCTTAATGTTAAGTTCTTGTTGTTCGAAAAACTCAAATAGGTCCAAATCCGCAATTATGGCATGCTTTATGCTTTCTGCTAATCCGTTTTCAACTTCTTGCCAAGGTAAACTATCTAGTGTCGTAAAATCTGTCCAAACTGCCAACGGTGGAGTAAAAGTACCCAGAATATTTTTCCCGGCCGGATGATTGACAGCCGTTTTCCCACCTATACTACTATCAACTTGCGCTAACAGGGTTGTCGGAACTTGAATAAAGCGAATTCCCCGCATAAAGACGCTGGCAAAAAAACCGGCCAAATCCCCAATTACCCCACCTCCCAGAGCAATAACGAGAGTTTTGCGGTCTGCACCACAACGTAGTGCGGCTGTCGTAAGCTGACTTAAACGTTCCAGCGACTTTTCTGTTTCTCCAGCAGGGACAGTCAATAAATTCACGCGATAGTCAAGCAGACCTTTTTGGAGACGTTCCGCGTAAAGTTCCCCAACTTCCCTATTTGTAATGATCAGAATGTGCTCCACATCGTTTATTTGAGAATGAAGGTACTCCCCTAGCGCTTCGAGAGGCGCTCCTAAAAATACTGGATAGGGTTTATCCGAGCTGACTTCAATCTTTTGCAACTCCGCTAGACTCATTATTATTAATCCTCCTAAGTATGGTAAGAATCTCACTTACCACTTCATCAATATTTTTTTGAGATGTATCAATTATAAAGTCAGCCTGAGCGTAGCAGCCTTGACGCTCCGACCATAACTTCTCAATCTCCTCTTTGGAGCCTTTCAGCAGCGGACGATCATTTTTATGGCCAATCCGATTAAGAATCTCTTCCAGCGAAGCATGCAGACCGATCACAGTCCCCTTCTGAGCCAGCGCCTTCCAGTTGAGCGGATTTAATACTGTACCGCCGCCTGTCGCTATGACAATATGGTCTAATTGACTGAGCCTAGCGACCACAATGCTTTCTTCTGAACGAAAACGCGTCTCTCCATGACGACGGAAAATTTCTGTCACACTTAAATTAGTGACTTCTCCTATTTCATTATCAGTATCGACAAAATCCCAATTAAGCGCCTGGGCTAACCGCTTACCAACCGTGCTTTTGCCAGTTCCCATGAATCCTATGAGAACGATGTTTCGCATGGTGATCAATCCTCTCGATGATAAAGTAATAATTACAATCGTTCCGATGACCGCAATTCGCACAAATCTCCCTAGTTATAAGTAAGTCCGTTATACCTAGATTAAGCTAAAAGCTACATCATACGCAAGTTTTCTTGATAAGCTTCCCAGGTGGATTTTAATTCGGCAAAGCTATCTGCTGGAAACTTCTCCAGGACCGCTTCAGCAATCACCCAAGCTACCACATGTTCCAAAACGACTAAGGCAGCTGGCACGGCACAAACATCTGAACGCTCCACACTTGCCTTTACCACCTCTTTGGTTTCCAAATGCACCGTATCTAAAGGTTGATAGAGGGTCGGGATGGGTTTCATAACCGCTTGAAGGATTATGGGTTCCCCATTACTCATTCCCCCTTCAATTCCTCCCGCATTGTTGGAAGCCCTAGCAAAGCCTTGCCCCTGACGATAAGTGATCGGATCATGAACCAGCGAACCCATGCGTTCCCCTGCCTCGAAGCCTAGCCCAAAGGAAACCCCTTTGATCGCTTGCACTGAGAGAACTGCTTGGGCCAGCTTTCCATCTAACTTGCGGTCCCAGTGCACATGGGAGCCTAATCCTGCCGGAATATTATGCACTTGTACCTCTAATAGTCCTCCCAAGGATTCTCCTTGATTCCGAGCAATAAGGAGTTGATCCTCCATCTTTTGTTCAGCAAGAGGATCTCCCACCGACCACTCGGATTTTTTCACATGTTGCCAATACTCTTCCTTGTCCGAACGTTCCGCATGAACACCGCCCACCGCCAGGACATGCCCTCTGATTTCCACTCCGAGGGCGGCCAAAGCTTGCCTTACTAGATTTCCTATCCCTACCCGCATGGCAGTCTCTCGGGCACTCGCCCGTTCGAGGATATTCCGGACTTCTGTACGATATTTAAGAGAACCCGTTAAATCCGCATGCCCCGGCCGAGGGGTTAGCACTTTTCGGCTTTCTAAGTCAGCCTCTTCTCCCCAAGCCATGATTTTCTGCCAATTTTCCCAATCACGGTTGAGGATCTCTAAGGCGATTGGAGCGCCCGTACTTAATCCTCCTCGTACCCCGGAAATAATTTGTATCTCATCTTGTTCAATAGCCATTCGTCCACCACGACCAGGTCCTTGTTGTCGCTGCCTTAAGGCAATATCAATACTATCTTTGGAAATCTTTATTCCAGACGGAAGTCCTTCGATGATACCGACTAACTTTTGACCATGTGATTCTCCTGCCGTTAAAAAGCGCATCTCATGTCCCTTCTCTCTATTCCGTAATCGTAAAAATTGATCTATGTATCATAAACTTTGGTCAGCGCAAAACTAATCCATATTTTGTTTGGTACACGGCTTGCACAGAAGGTTACTCTGCTCTGATTCGCATCCCTACAGGAGCCACGATAACACGACTTCGCTTACCCGAAGGGGTTGTCAAAATAATCGTTGAACCGACACTTCGACCAGAAGCATTAAATTGTAATTCTGGCGGGCTGCCTAAAAATCGAACCCCATCTTGGAAATAAACGTCTTTCACCCTTGTCCCTTGACGAAAAATCTGATAATGATGGTTAGTTTGATAGTAAAACTTGATCGCATACCAGTTATTTTCAGCAAGTGCCGCCTGGCGAGTATCACGAATTTCCTCTAACAATTGGGTTGTCGCCAAGGCTAAATGTTGCTTTTCGAAATTTATAGGAAGCTTAATAAACAGCACAAACCCAGCACCAGCTAAGAGCGTTAATACAAGGATCATTTCCAGAAGTGTAAATCCGAAATCCTTACCCTGCAGATTTGGCATTTTCTTCGTCCTCTTTAACTCTCAGTTATCCTTTATCAAACAGCCGCTCAAAGAATTGACCTTTCAAGGCTTGTCTCATCTCCTCGACAGGAGCCTGTCCACCGAGCCAAAATTCCCAAGCCAAAGCCCCTTGATAAAGCAGCATACCTAGTCCGTTCTGCGTACGACAACCCAACCGTTTAGCTTCTCTTAAGATGGCAGTCTCCCTCTGATTAACGATAATATCAACCACGAGCGCCCGCTTAGAGATCCCTTGAATCGAAAATGGAAAAGACTCATTAAGTAACCCAAGGGAGGTTGTCTGAACTAAAAGGTCTACATCCTCTAACCACGCTCCGGGAGCAAACTCCCCTGATGTCGCTGTTCCTCCCCAGTGTTGAATGACCTGAACTAATTCCTTGGCCTTTTCAGGAGTCCGATTAAGAATATGTAACTCCATTCCTTGCTCCGCCAGCGCCAAGGCAATTCCTTTTGCTGCCCCGCCAGCGCCGAGAAGGACCGCCTTTTTTGCCTGAAAGCCGTTTAATTCCGCTTCCACAGAACGCACAAACCCAGCCCCATCTGTATTGTGCCCAATCTTCTGCCCCTCATGGATTTTAACTGTATTAACAGCCCCAGCTCGGCGGGCTTCGGAAGTCAAACTATCGAGCAGGGAAACGATAGGTTCCTTGTGGGGGATCGTGACGTTCCAGCCCGAAAACCCCAGAGCACAAAGTCCTTCCACTGCCTCAGCTAACTGAGCGGGCTTAACTCGAAAACGATGGTACTCCGCTTTTATTCCTAAAGCCTTGTACCCAGCATTGTGCATCCCAGGGGAGAGCGAATGCTGAATCGGGTCACCGATCACTGCATAATGTTTTTCTAGGTCATTTTGGTGTTTTTCCATTTATTACTCCTCTTGCATTGTGGTCAAGGATATCATGAACGTTTAATTGGTACCACCGATTTGCTTTAGTACAGCCAAGTTGCCTATATGCACACTACGGAGGTTCAACCGTATAATGAAAAGGAATGGCTAAGCCATTCCTAAATGCTCAATGAATTTTTGGACTAAACGGTTTTGCAGAAGCAAAATGTTTCATCAGCCAGACAAGCACTTTCTCCAACTGACGCATAATCCGGGTTCCGATAAACTCTTGGTCATTGATGGGTGTAACCAAGATCGTATAAAGACCAAGCCGATTTCCACCCAATATATCCGTAAACAACTGATCTCCAATCACAGCCGTATCCTTCTGCCCTGTCTTTAAAAGATCCATTCCCGCTCGAAAAGCTCTTCGACGTGGCTTTGTCGCCCCGAAAATAAAGGGTATACCCAAACGGTCGGCGACCACCGCCACACGCTGTCGCTTACTATTGTTGGACACCACGCAGGCGCCAATTCCTGCTGCCTTGACTTTTATAAACCACGCTTCCACTTTAGGACCTACTTCGACATTGTTCCATGGAGTCATGGTATTATCTAAATCGATAATTAGCCCTCGGATCCCGTCTCGAACAAGTTGTTCTACTGAAATGAGATCAAGCGAGGTAGCTTGAAGTGTCGGCCGAAAATACTCAAACATTGAATCCTCCAAAGCGCTAAAGTTTATTATATATTATACCCTAGAGGATGCCATGAGAGCAAGTAATGGACTTATCTATTTGAATCAATTTTCCCCATCTCTTCCATCAATTTTTGAATAGCTTTCTTCTCGATGCGAGAGACATACGATCGGGAGATTTCCAAGGCTTTAGCAATCTCCCTTTGAGTGCGTTTCGGACTGTTCATCAACCCATAACGCAACTGGAGTACTAATTTTTCCCTTTTAGTCAGTTTTTTAACGAGTTCTAGCAAAGCTTTCTGTTCAGATTCATTTTCGACCTTCAACGAGATGTCCTCTTCGTTCGACCCTAGTACATCGATCAGCGAAATTTCATTGCCTTCTTTATCCATTCCGATCGGATCGTAAATAGAAACCTCGCCGCGGGATTTTTTCAAAGATCGCAAATGCATTAAGATCTCGTTTTCAATACAGCGGGCAGCGTAGGTGGCCAGCTTCGTCCCTTTCCCTGGATCAAAGGTATTAATCCCCTTGATTAAACCAATCGTGCCAATGGAAATTAAGTCATCACCATCTTCCCCTGTTCCGTCAAACTTCTTGACAAGATGAGCTACCAACCGCAGATTATGCTCCACTAAAGTGTTGCGTGCGTTCTCTACTTCACGGGTTAAGGTAAAGGGTTCTGTTTTACTTTCACTAAGAATTTTCAAATAACGCGCTTCTTCCTGCTCATTTAAGGGCTGAGGAAAGGCATTGTTGTTTATATACGAGACTAGCAATGAAACTCCCTTAAGAACAGAGAGTGCCATACTGACAAAAAAGAGTTCCGCGAACATCTTCTCCACCCCTTTCGCACTGTTCTAATACCTATGCTTCAGAGGAGGGAATTTTGCTTATCCACGTTATAATAAAAATCCGCACTCCCGATTGTCTTCGGGAGGCGGTTTACTAAGGTTGAAATATTTTCACGGGAGAATCCACTCCGATGGGCGAATTCATAAAGGTGGGCTTTTGATTCAAACCGTTTGAGATTCCGATGCTTGCATAAGCCGTCAATTTTAACTCCGTCCGCATGATCCCTTGCGAAACTGAAAGGTTTATGCTTTTGATCGCCAATCGTTGACTCCCTCCGAATTGCAAATCTTGAATCAATGTGAGTATGTCCGCCGTTTTACCCAAACAGCTGAAGCTCATCCCCATCTCTTGATAGGCACCTTTATTTTGAGCTTGCTCAAAGGCTATCGTTTGAGGAATAACTGAGTGTTGTTTAGCCAAAGTATAGAGCCCAACCATGAGTTGGGGTTTATCAAGCCGATTGGGAAGCTGGGCATTCAATTGGAGGACTTTAGTCTCCAACGTTTTAATTTCCTGTTGAAGCCCGCTTTGATTTTTTTGGAAGGTTAGCAATTCCTGATAATGATCTTTCTGAGCATATAACTGACTTGTTGAACTTTTAATAACCATCCATTCGGGCAAAAAAAGAAGTGTCATATAGGCATAGACAAGCCCGAACATCACAAAAAGGATTAGTGCTATTATTTCTAGTTTTTCTTTTTTTAACTCCTTCACCCTTTTTGCTCCTAACTCTTCTACGTCTGACAGTCGAATCCGAATTCTACTTTAACTTTAAATTGAAATTCAGAGTTTGTGCCTTATCTTGTAACGATACGGTCTGAATATCAACCTCTTGGAACATCCCAGAATCGCGCAAACTGACCCACAGCCGCGCCACGTCCACCGGTGTTGGAACACTCACGCCCATTGTCAAAGTATTTTCCTGCAAGGAAAACGTATTGACTACCGTCCCTATAGGTAAGGTATTTTTTAATTTTTCCAAAATAGGACCGGGATCTCGGGTACTTTTTTGCATAAGATCTAATAACTGCTGTTGTCCTTCAGCTTGAACCTTTAACGCCCTAAGTTGTTTAACCTGATTAGGGATCTCCCCGAGCGCGGAGATTTGCTGTTCAACAAGGGTGATATCTCTTTTCACCTTATACTCCCATAGCCATGGAGCACTTCCTACTACTGCTAAGATTAATAGGCTTCCCGTTCCCCAAAGCAATGCTCTTTTTTTCCATTTTGTAGGACTCTCACTCTCTCGGGCCAGCCCGTCAACCCATCGTTGGGCAAAATTAAACTCTTTCTTTTCCCTCATTTAGCCCTCCCGCAAGGCCAAACCATAAAGGCTGCCATATTTCATCCCGTTTTTCTGAAGAGTTGTAATCCTTCTGCTAAAACGGGGACGCCAAGCATTAGGGAAGCCCACCTGGGTAAATACTTCTAAATTAGACTCAAAAATCTCTTGTATAAAGGGAAGATCCGAATAGTCCCCGGTAAGATAAATGCGATCAATGGATTTACCAAAATGTCTTGCCGCAAAAAATCCGAAAAATTCGGATACTGACTGTAGGACATTTCCCAAAGTTGACTCAATTTCCGCTTTAGCCCATTCATGCAATCTCATTGTCTGTAGATCAGAATCTTGCGTATCTTCGCTTAGTCCATCCCCACTCTCTCGAGAAGTAACATTCAATGCTATCTTAACTTGATCCAATCCTTTTAAAGAAACCTCTAAATCCGAATACAAAAAAAACACTCCATGCTCCATGAGAATAAATTCCACTCGATCAGCACTCAGTTCTACAATCGCTAAATCAAGAGGAGTCTCCAACTCAGCCGTGTTCTTTTTGTTCTTACCCTTCAGAGTCAATTGCGAATATAAACGAGCCAATCCATCTGCAGCTAAATCCACCACTTTTGGTTTAAACCCGATGTTTTCCCACTCTGACCATAATGTCTCCCACTGATACTTAGGCAGAGCAGCCAGAAGAACTCGTTGACGCATTTCCCCGTCTTCTATTAAACGTTCCAACACTCTATAATCTACAACATAATCCGAAATATTTAAAGTGAAATACTGATCCACGTGCAAGGTTAAAAGTTTATCTAAATCTTGGGCTGACATTAGCGGAAGAGTGATCATCCGCGTGATCACTCCCGGGCAAGAAACCGCAATGCGAAGTTTTTTGACGGGAACACGGTTTTTATCCAACCACTCTTTAAGTAAAGCCGTGTTTTTCCCACCATTCGAGCGCTTCTCTTCTTGAAAACTTTCTTTCTGTGCGAGAACATTCTCCCCGAGTTGCTCTTGACCGTCTTCGGATTCAAATTCAAATTCAGATTCTGATTCGACGCGGAATTCAGACAAGCGAAGAATATCCAGATTATACTTCCGGCGAGCCACTTTGGCAACAACCCAGTGGTTTCCCCGTACAACTGCCAGCCATTGTTTTTGTTTGAACACGTTGCAATCTCCCTCAAAGCTTATTCATCAACTATTTCTTTTTCCCAAATGAGTCTATTATTAGGTTCCGGAGCTGGCGGAACAGCATTGACCGTCAAGTCAGCTGTTCCTGATTGGCCCTCGAAAGTGGCTGTGATAGTGCTAGTTCCAGCGGCTACACCTGTCGCAACACCACCAGCCATCGTCGCTATGCTTTCATTTGAGCTGGACCAAGTTACCGTATCGATATCCGTAGAAGAACCATTAGAATAAATCGCCATAGCTGTGAATGTTTGAGTTTGGCCGACTTGAACCGAAGCATTCGTCGGGGTCACCAGGATCAACTGAAGCAATGGCGCTGCGATCGTTAAGTTAGTTGTTCCAGATTTACCGTCGATACTCGCTGTGATATTACAGGTACCAGGTGCCACCCCAGTCGCAACGTTACCCGCCATTGACGCCTTGCTTACGTCTGAACTGGACCAAATGGCCGAATCACTCACATCTTCCGTGGACCCGTCAGAATAGTTTGCTATAGCGGTAAAGGTTTGAGTCAGACCCACTTGAATCGTAGAATTAGCTGGGGTTATAGTAATGGTCTGCAGGACTGGAGGAGGGACACTAATATTAAAAGAATTGCTGTTTGCTTTGGCAAATATTTCATGGTTTTTATTTTTACTAATATATCCCTCAACATGTAAATGTACCCTTGCTTCATAATCAAGAGATAGATTACTAATGACAGCGTAACCAACGCCCTCATTAATAGTGGTTGTCCCAACTTCAATAGTTTTCGAACGTGTTTCATCTATAATCGTTAGTTTTACATCTTGAGCAGACATGTCTTTATCGTATCCACCATTGTTTATAATATAAATGTAAGCAGAATAGGTATGGCCTACCTGTTTATTCGGTATCTGATAATCTTGTTCCGGATAAGGATAGACATCTGCAATTGCAAAAGTACGAGAGGTATGATCCGTTTCGGCATCATCCCCGGGATAATATTGTTCCCAACAGCCTGTAAGCAAAAAGGAAGCCAATACAAGGAAAATAACACTCCTGATCAGTTTAAAACTGTTCAACATAGACTGACCACCCCCATCATCCGAAACGATTAACTCATTAATTTCCAGGCAGCGGAAATATCCGGTTGGGCATTTTGGGAATACCACTCAGCTCTATACCTGTGTCCATTATACACGACTTCATCCCCGGTAATATAAACATTAAACGATCTCCATTCGTCCGTTAATTCCTGCCAGGGGCTGCTTAGTAATCCGGGTTGCTGATTATTCGAATAATTCCTTGCTCGAAACTGTTTGGAGTTATAGATTACAATATCTCCTGTATTATATACATTAAAGTCCCGCCACTGATTCGTTAGCTCCTGCCAAGGGCTGCTTACTAACCCAGGTTGCTGATTAGTTGAATTATTCCTAGCTTGAAACTTTTTGCCATTATAACATACAATATCATTTGTGTGATATACATTGAAATTTCTCCATTGTTTCGTTAGCTCTTGCCATGGACCGCCAATGCTTGCTCCTGGAACATCACTGGCATGCGCATACCAAATGTTATAAAAAACTCTTCCGTTATAGATGACATAAGTTCCACTCGTAGAATATACCTGTGCAACCCATAATGGATAATCCGGAAGAACATCGTCATCTTCGCAATCGTCATCGTCGTCATCGTCGTCATCGTCATCGTTGTCGTCCCCGTACTTATACTCGGCAACTTTTTTCCTGATAATACCTAAATATGTACCCGTACTTGTAACAATGAAGGAAGGTCCATCTTCACTATCCTGCCACTGAACTTTAAAACTTCCACCTTGCCCAAAAGGGTCATTGACTGTTTCAGATTCTGGAAGAGGATCCCCCTTTTTGATATTTTCATCCAGTACTTTCGCAATTCCATACTGTACACCCGCTTCAGCCAAATAATAAGCCGTGAGACCCTTTTCTTCAGAAGATTCGAGCTTTGTGTGTGACATAACCATGGTAAAAAACACCCCAGAAATCGAAACAAGGATCATGATGGATATTACTGCAGTCAATAAAGCAGAGCCGCGGTCCTTCACAGTAATATCCCTCCTTAATACAAACGCACCCATGTTAGTAGTTCGTGATTTAAATCCCCCGAATCATCTTTGGCTTCAAGATAGATTTGCACTAAATGTTCAGTAACTGGAAGTATGGTTACGGAATTGATCTCGTCAGCAATTAAATGAACGGAATTCGAACCTGTGTTCCTATACCAAAGCTTCTTGGCATCATAGTCGTAATATATTTTTGTTCCACTCGGCAGTGCGCTGATATTGCCCGTTAGCACTGTAGGGTTAGGATATATGTCAATGAGACACTTCGTAGGTTGACCGGGTTCCGTTGTATACACACCATGGTCATAGGAACCAGAACCGGAAGAATAATACGTGAATCGGTTAAGCCTGATTTCATCCATCATCTGAACTATAGCTGTCCTTGCTTTGTGCTCTATCTCACTTTGTCTACTGGCATTGTTGAACATTCGGATTTCTCCGCGCATGATTTGAGCAATCATGGTCATTAAGAACCCGAAAATTGCAATAGCAATCATCACTTCAAGAATTGTGAATCCTTTGTCTCTCTTCGTCATTTTTTCACCCTATATGTAAACAGACTTACAGGTTCTGGGTCTGTGGGAGAACTTGTAAGGTATACCTTCACCTGCACTTTTTCAAGATGAGCACTCTGATCGACTGTAATAATATCCGCTTGGAAATTACTAAACGGCTCGGAATTTACGGTGGGCCTGATCCCTTCGATCTGGGCCTCTAATAGTCCTGCAGCATAAAATGTCATCTGTTGTCTGACTTGGCCCTTGTAGAAGTACTTATGTGCCACCGCGTCGCTCTTAAAGATAAAACCAACACCAATCATGAAAATACTGAGGGCGAAAACTACTTCAAGTAACGTTATTCCTTGATCGGTCGAGCGCTTCATCTAAGTCCTCCTCGATACTAGTAAACGTTTATGGCCAAGTAATAGAAAAATAGCCCGTTTTTTCTGCAATCTGCACACCCACTTGTCTTAGACTGGTCGGATTAAGTAAAATTGTCCCAAACTCAGATATAAATCCTTGATAATTGTAATACACGCCGTATCCAAGCAGAGCATTGGTATTTAAGTCAACTAGGGGGACCATCCAAGAATCACGCACTGGGTCAAAGATAAATGTGACTCCAGTGTCAAATTCCTTTTTATCTAACGTTTGATAATTTCCGTTTCTTATTTGCATGACTTGAACACTATTTGTGTTTAAAACGACATAGGTCTTTCGTCTTTGATCCTTGGCCAATTGTTGAGCATACTTAAGTTCTGCTACTACAGCCTGAGCAGAAGCTTCCAGACGATATTGACTTTTAATAGCTTGAAATTTCGGTACCCCAACTACCGCTATAATGCCAATAATCGCCAAGACAATCATCAATTCAATCAGAGTAAAACCAGACGTTAGCTTTGCATTTTGACGAACTCTAGTTAACCCTAACATTTAGGCGCCCTACTCTCTACATCTTTGTAAGGTTTGTCTCCCCACCCATCAATATCATCGAACCTCAACTTCAACTTTATTCACTTTGCCCCACTGACCCCACTCGCCATGTTGAAAATTGGTAAGGCTATCGCTATGATTAAACCCCCTGCAAAAACCCCGATTATGACCGTAAAGATCGGTTCAACCAAGGCCACTAAACGAGCAAGTCCAATCTCCACCCGTTTATCATAGTGATTGGCAACTTCCACCATTAATTCTTCTAAACGCCCAGTCTCTTCCCCAATGGACATCATTTGAATGACGAGCGGATCAAAGAAGGGTTCCATTCCAAAGGCCAAAGCCATCGTCTCTCCACGAATAATAAGGTCTTTTGAGCGGGCAACTGCTAAACGGGGAACTTCGTTGCCCACTATGGTTTCGAGCGAGTTCAAAATCGGCACAATGGGTATAGAAGAATGTAGAAACAAGGCAAGGGTTCGGGAGAAACGAGCAATGATGACATCTTTCATGTTCTTCCCCAAAAGAGGGGTTTTCAGAAGGAAAGCATGCAGATAATAGCGGTACTTGGGAATCTTGAAAACCCTATTCAAAAGAACAACAAGTGCGACTATGCTAATTAAGAGGTATAATCCATTATTCAAAAGAAAATCCGACGCATCGACAATCATCTGGGTAGCTGCGGGTAGGCTTTGCCCGTTCCCCTTCATGAGTTCGGTGATTTCCGGGAGAATAAAGTTCAAAAACAAGATCACAAGTCCGATGAGTACGACGGTGAGAACTACTGGATAAACTGCCGCGCTCGTAATCTTTTTTCGGATAAAATTTTCCCGCTCGTAATACTCAGCCATACTTGTCAGGACCGAGTCCAAACTTCCACTTTCCTCACCGACACCTACCAAGTTAATCAGCAGCTCCGGCAAAGCCCCTTGGCATTCTCTCATAGCCGCGGATAACGAACTTCCTCTGCTGACACTACGATGAATCGTTTCTACGACTTCTTTTAGACGGCGATCCTCCATCTGAGACTGAAGAATGTCCAGTCCCCGAACTAAATTGGCGCCAGACCGGATCATCATCGCCATTTGTGTGCAAAAAGCGGCAATGGAATCATACTTAACCTTACTCTTAAATCCCATGGAGAGTATACTACTGAGACTAGATGCTTGCTCCAAGGAAATAATTTGCCAGCGGTTCTCGAGAACTTGTCGCCTCGCGCTCTCCAGATCAACCGCTTCCAATACTCCTTCTGTCACGCGCATTTCTTGATTGATAATTTTATAGCGAAATTGCATTCCTGCCGTTCACCTCAGCCTATTCATTCACATAAGTAACCCGCAGGAGTTCATCTATGGTCGTGACTCCTTCTAAAACCAGTCGCGTTGCCGCATGCTTAAGGGTCGTCATCCCCTGGTCAATCGCATAGTTTCTTAATTCGTCCGCAGTTGCTCTCCGGTCAATGAGTTGTCTGTGTCCTGCCGTAATCGGCATAATCTCAAAGATGGCAATCCGTCCTTTATAGCCGCTCTTATTACAGTAAGTGCATCCCTGCCCTTTTTTTAATCCAAGGTGGATTGCATTGGGAATTCCTAGTAACGAATGCTCCTTAGCGCCTGCCTCATATTGAGTCAGGCATTGTGGACAGATGCGCCGGACAAGCCGTTGAGAAATGATTCCTAGGACCGAAGCGGAAAGCAGAAAAGGCTCAATCTCCATATCCATTAAACGCGTAATTGAGCTGGCTGCGTCATTGGTATGAATGGTGGATAACACCAAATGACCCGTTAAGGCCGAACGCACAGCTATTTGAGCTGTTTCATTGTCCCGCATCTCACCTACCATGATAATGTCCGGGTCTTGCCTCAAAAGAGAACGAAGTCCTGTGGCAAACGTAAGCCCCGCTTTAGGGTTTACCTGCATTTGATTGATCCCTTTAAAGTTAAACTCAACTGGGTCTTCAAGAGTCACAATGTTTTTCTCGGGTGAGTTTAATTGGTTCAGAGCCGTATATAAAGTTGTCGTCTTCCCACTTCCCGTCGGTCCCGTAACCAATACGATCCCGTAAGGTCGCGAGATCAGATCCTCAAACGTTTTTAAATCTTTCCCGACCAGCCCCAAAGCTTCCGTCTCTAGTATAACACTAGATTTATCCAAAATACGCAAAACAACTTTTTCCCCGTACATTGTCGGAGTTGTGGACACCCGAAAGTCGATCGCCTTACCCCCGACAAGATAGGAAATTCGACCATCTTGCGGCAAACGACGTTCCGCGATATTAAGGTCAGCCATAATTTTCACGCGACTAACAACGGGATTGGCCATGCTTATAGGGGTACGCATGATCTCCCGTAACACGCCATCTATCCTAAAGCGCACCCGAAGTTCTTCATCAATGGGCTCGATGTGAATATCACTGGCATGATTATTGACTGCATTCTCGATAATCGTGTTTAAAAATTTAATGATAGGGGTTGATTCCTCATCCACGACTTCCATCCCAGCAACAACGTTTGCAGACGCCTGGGACGTTGCTGCAACTGGGACCACTCCCAATTGTTTCGAATATTCACGGGCCGCCTTTTCTGCTTCACTCCGACCATAGAAGCGATCAATGGCCCGGAGGATATCCCCTTTTTTGGCTAGACAAGGC
The DNA here is from genome assembly GCF_054657535.1 of Desulfosporosinus burensis. NCBI lineage: Bacteria > Bacillati > Bacillota > Clostridia > Eubacteriales > Desulfitobacteriaceae > Desulfosporosinus > Desulfosporosinus burensis. The sequence continues at coordinate 208,854 of NZ_BAAHYN010000012.1, read as the reverse complement.
TTAACCATCATTCCTGAAGCCAAGCGTATGTCATCGATCGCAAAATAATCGGTTGGATCGCTCATAGCCACCAGAAGTTGGGCATTGCTCATTTCCACGGGAAGGACCGTATATTTCCGCACGACGTTCTCGGGAAGTAACCTGAGAATTTGATCAGGCACAACAACGCGGTTTAGATCAATCGAAGGCAGCCCCAACTGACTTTGCATCGTCCGCAGGATGTCCTCTTCCGTGACAAGCCCTTGCTTAATTAAAACCTCGCCTAAACGAAGACCAAGAGACTTTTGCATAGCAAGAGCCTCTTCCAAGTGCGTCGAAGAAATCACACCACCAGCGATAAGTATTTCCCCGAGACGTTTGCGTTCTTGGCGTAGGGCCATGGCGGAGCCTCCTTTCTGATTACCTTAAGGATATAGGAAAAGGGTGTTTTGGTAAACACCCTTCCAAACATCAATTTTTTACTACGTTTCTATACCTTATCATGACTAAGGAGTTATTGTAACTGTTTTCTCAGTAATAGTTGCACCAGTATTATTATCATGACCAGTAATAGTTATAGCATATGATGGATCCACATCAATACTAACAACTACTGCTCCTTTATTTGTTGTTGCATCAGCATCTTGTATTAGTACGGTTAAAGCATTATTACCTGCAGCATCATCTATGGTAGTTGAAAGAGTAAAGGGATTTGAAATTTTCTCACTACTTGAATTTAAATCAAATGCAGCTAATATGTCACTCTGAATAGCAGCGGCCGAAACACTTTTGTCTGCCCATTTTGTTATTTTGCTCTGAACATAGCCCTCTACTAACCGAATGTTGGTATCCAGCCCAGTAGCTTTCGCTTGAGTTTTAACAGTTCCCACCTTCGGCACCAACACAACCGCCAAAATCCCAATTACTGCAATAACAATCATAAGTTCGATTAAAGTGAAACCTTCATCTTTTCTCCGTTTGATCATTTCATTCAACTCATTCATCCCTCTCCTTTGTGTACTTTTTCCCTTTCTCAACACTACATTTAGGACCTTCGGCCTATTCACTTGGGGCCTTTTTCCTATTGACTATTTTTTCATATATGCTCATATTATCGGTTTTATTACTGATCGTCAATAGGGTAAATTCTCAAATTTTGATTTCTTTATAGAACATTATTTTAGTCAGAATTGTATCGTCATTTGCAACCCTGTCATAAGCTTACCCACTTCGTCACAGCCATAGACTACTATGCTATTGTCAGCTTGTACAATTGCTACGACTGCTCCTTTATATTCTGACTGCTCTACTCCTGATGGTACTGCATCTAATACATAGACTGCTGCTGTTGGTTCATCGGTGAGGGCCACTGCAGTTGCCACCCCCATCTTGTTGGTAATTGGATTTGTCATATCTTCAACTTTAGGACTTACTGAATTGCCAAAAAGAGACGTTAATTTTGTGGCTACATCATCCGTGCTTTGCAGTCCGTAAATTGTCGTTATTACTGATCTATAGTTTGATTGAACCCCGGTAAGTTTCGCAGATGTTCTAACCTGCTCTACTTCTGGAAATGCCAGAACCCCCACTATCGCAATGACAATCATGAGTTCGATTAGGGTATACCCGTCCTCTTTTTTTCGTCGGATCATATTAATCTATCCCTCCTACATATAAAATGTTGCCATTTTGTAGGAGTTCTAACCTCGGTCTCTCTAGTGAATCGGTAGTTAATTTGAGTGAAAAGAGTATTTTGATATGGAACAAGACAAAAGATTATATTTAAAGCGAGTTCATTTGAACTCGTTTTAAATATAATCTTATTAGCTATACGACCCCTTGGTTGTGCTCCTAACGATAAGCATCCCTACGGTTAAGTACCCTGAGAGCATATACTACTACGGAATAGTCTCCTGCTCTTTCTATAATAATTCGGTAGTCCCCTGAACGTATACGATATAATTGTTTGCCAGATAACTTTAAAATATCCACTTGCTCTCCTGCAATATACTTGTCGAGGACAAGTGATATTTGTTTCTGTGTTGTCCTGTCAAGTTTGGCTAAATCTTTCAGCGCAGGCTTAGTAATTACTACCTTCAACCAAACCCAACTCCCTCTTCGCATCTTCCCAATCAGATACTTCCCCTATTGAAATAGCCTCTTTTGCTTCCCTAACGGCTTCTTCATCCTCTTCTGTCCAAGGCTCATCATCATAACGAGGATTTGCAAGAGCATCCTCCCAAGTTTGATGACCTAGTAAGGATTGAAGGAGTTTAATAGCTTTTTCTAATTCCTCAACAGTCATTGACTGCGATATTCGATTTAGTTCATCTTGGAGTTTTTCTTTGGGTAACATGATAATCAACCTCCCATCTTTTCTTTGGGGTCTGACCCCAGTGTTCCAGTGAAGGACAAATAACTAAACAATCCACGAGAGGAAGATTTCCTCCGGTCGATCTTAACCTCCGCTTCTGAGTATATAGGCAGGGATTCTGTCCAAAAGCTTGATTTCGATATCTTATGAATCAAATACCTTCGAATACCGGCTTTAAATCTACTACAAAGTCTGGAAAAACAGAAACTTTTATTTTATCTGTTTCCGTATATGATTCCGGACGGCCATATCTATAATTCGGCTGTAAAGTAAATACAGTGACAAATTTAGCGTCCGTTTCTACTATCCAATATTCTTTAACACCAGCTTTTTCATATTTGTTGAACTTCCAAATCTTATCATTTCTCGTTGTTGAAGGGGAGGATATTTCTATTACAAGGGTCGGCGTTCCAAAGTAGCCCGTTCCTTTTAGACCCTTTTTGTCACATACAACAATAATGTCCGGCTGTACAACAAATGTGGTTTCTTCGTCCTTTTCGTTCCCCTCGGGTAGCCTCAAATCGAAAGGAGACGCAAACACTTGACAAGACTTCCCGGCTAGGTAATTGTAAAACTGTGATAGTAATGCCGCCGATAATGCTTGATGTTGCCAGGTTGGGGCAGCCTGCATATAGGGTACTCCATCAATGATCTCCCATCTTTCATTTTCCGGCCACGTTAAATAATCCGCATAGGTATTTATTTTGTTGTCTTGCGGTAATGGCATATAGAATCACTCCTCTTTTCTGTCTCTATGTCATTAACCCAATAAAAATTTCTATTCAATTAGTTTCTTGATAAAATTTTACAAGAACGTACCGTACCGTGTCAAGATAATTTGGAATATTTATGGATTCTGAATCCTAGCCAATTACAACATTATAATTGTATAGTCATTTGTAACCCTGCCATCAGCTTCCCTGCTTCGTCACAGCCATATACGACTACACTATTGTCAGCGTGTACAATTGCTACGACTGCTCCTTTATATTCTAAAAACGCGGGGTTCCTTCTCTAGAGCATCAGATAAATTCTATCTCAATCGGCATCTTTTCTATCACACTCTTCAACTCTGGCCAACAATCCTTCGTCGTTTGGATCATAACCTCTCCCAGTGCTTTGTTCGTCGTGGTGACAATGCCAAGATGACCTAAACCCTCAACCAATTTGCATAGCATTTGGATTTCTGAGCGGTCTATGCGCGCTTTGATGATAAGGTCAGCATCCGCATACACAGAGTTCCCTGGGGGGGTATTCTGTACTTCTAAAACATTCATCAGCGATTCTCCCTTACATCCAAGCAAATTTTTCGTTTTATCGCAGCAAAATGCTACTTGATAGAACCTTCTTTATTACCGGTAAACGATCGTTAAGCTCGTGCACACAACAAGGCACCTCAACTTTTGAGCGTAAACGCTTGAGAATACAGACAACATAGCCTTACCAGAAGGCATCGTGCTTATAGTGACTATTGATCCAGGGTTCAACAAGCCTTATCAAGATAATACTGGGGCCTTCTGGGTTATAAGTGGTGCCGATAAACGCAAAGTCACTTCTAGAGAAGAAATCCAACGAATGTTTCAAATCATAACTTCCCCTAATGCTTTATTTGTCGTCGTTACTATACCAAGATAACCTAATCCCTCGACAAGTTTATCTAATATTTGCATTTCCACGCGTTCTAAGCGGGCTTTAACAATAACATCAGCATTCGCAAATTGAGAACTTGCTGAGAGTTCTCTCTTGGCGATGGGCAAAGAATTCATGCACTCGTCCCCCTTAATTCAACCTACTTTTTGTCAGTTTTCGCCCGACGCAAAATACTATACGGGTGGATCCTCTCAGGTACCGTCATTTTGATCTTTTGTTGGGCATGGCGAGCGACTTCGATCGGAATTCCCTCGTCATCCCACATCTCCTTGACTTCAAATGACCAGGGAATTCCCTGCGGAGTTAAAACTTCCAACACCTCTCCGAGCTTAAAGTTGTTCCGTTGCTCGATCCATGCCGTGTAACTATCTGTAGAGTCTGTAGCGTCGCCCTCAGGTTCATCGTCCTCAGGTTCATCGTCAGAAAACCTCACCCCGACGAAATCATAATCCCGGACATAATGGGAGGACTCTAAATTATGCGATTTTGCCCCAGGTTTACCGAACAGAAAACCTGGTGAATAGTCTCGGTGACTGACTTTATCCATCTCTTCTAACCACTGAGGGAGCTTTTCTTGAAATGCTTCCTCCCCTTGATCCCACAGCGTATCGATTGCTTCACGATAGACTTTAACAGTACTGGCAACATATTGAACGCTTTTCATCCGCCCCTCAATCTTGAAGCTGTTCAGGTCAATCGGCTTTAACAAGGGTAGATGTGGCAAAAGACATAAATCATGCGAGTTAAAGACATAAGTCCCGCGTTCATCTTCCTCAATAGGGAACCTTTGCTCCGGTCGCTTTTCCTCCACCAGACTATATCCCCAGCGACAGGGCTGGGTACACTCGCCCCGGTTGGCATCTCGCCCGGTTAAATAATTACTCAGTAAACACCGTCCAGAATAGGACATACACATCGCTCCATGGATAAAGATCTCTAGCCCGCCCTCAACCTTGGTACGAACATCCCGTAGTTCCTCAAGCATTAGTTCCCGAGCGAGCACGACTCGTTCGATCCCTTGTTTCAGCCAGAATCGAACTGCATAGGAATTCGTACTATTCGCTTGGGTGCTTAAATGCAGAGGCAAGCCCGGAGCCACCTCCTGAGCCATCGCAATGATGCCCGGATCAGAGACAATAGCTCCGTCCACTCTCAGCCCTTCCAATTGCTTTAGATAAGCCGGAAGTTCCTCAAAATCAGGTTCATGAGCAAATATATTCACCGTCACATAGAGTTTCTTGCCCAACCCATGTGTCCAGCGAACCGCTTTCTCCATTTCCTCTAAGCTGAAATTCCCTGCATAAGCCCGAAGGCCAAACACCTGACCGCCCATATAGACTGCATCCGCTCCATATGCCAGAGCGTATTTTAACTTTTCCCAATCTCCCGCAGGTGCTAACAATTCTGGTTTTCTCATGAAGATTCCCCTAACGTTTACTCTAAGCCCGATTTAATCAGGCTTATTTATGTAGTTTATCATAAACAAAGGAATATTAATAAAATTTTATCTCTCATCATAGCCTTAAGTGACAATATTAATTGTAGCGACTTCTAAATGTTGCAAGTTGAAGAAGGAACCCGTATGGGTTCCTTCTTTGGAGTCCGTTATTCCTAAAGTTTCAATTTTCCTCATCCTTAATGTCAACTTCTACTGCTGGTTGCTCGAGAACACGATACTGTTTCACATAACTCTGGCACATCATGATTAATGGTTTCCCATACGGTTGGAATAGTAATATCTCCATATTTATGGGCCATAATATTCCTCATGCCCTTAATATTTCTCCATGGGACTCCGGTGTAAATCTTCTTAACTAAATAGGAAACCTTATACAATAGTGGTATGATTATGTTAGAAGAAGTTCAAAACGTTGAGGAGGCACCAATAGAATGACCGAACAATTATCTTATCAAGGAACTGAGGATTACATTGTTTCAAATGATCTTCAGAACAGCGTTAATATCTCAGTGGCTTTAAAAAGACCCCTCTTGATTAAAGGAGAGCCTGGCACAGGCAAAACAGTCTTAGCGGAAAGTATTGCTCGTTCACTTGGTCTGCGCTTGATTATCTGGAATATTAAATCGACCACCAAAGCTCAGGATGGTCTTTATGTCTACGATACAGTCCAGCGCCTCTATGACAGTCAATTTGGAGAGCAGAATGTTTCTAACATTAAACAATACATTAAGCTTGGCAAATTAGGTGAGGCCTTTGAATCGACGGAGCGGGTTGTCCTCTTAATTGACGAGATCGATAAGGCAGACTTAGAATTTCCCAATGATTTACTCTGGGAATTAGACGTCATGAATTTTTACATACCGGAAACGGGCGAAACCATCACAACGAACCATAGGCCGATCGTCATCATAACGAGCAATGCCGAAAAAGAACTACCCGATGCCTTTTTGCGACGCTGTGTTTTCCATTATATTGACTTTCCTGACCAAAAAATGATGGAAGAGATTGTGCATGTCCATTTTCCAGACTTGGAAAAACAATTACTGGCTGAAGCTTTAAAAGCCTTCTATTGGTTGCGTAGTATCTCAGGTTTACAGAAAAAACCGAGTACTAGCGAACTTCTGGATTGGGTTCAAGCCTTGACGATCGGTGGTATCGAGCCCAGTAAGATTGCTCAGGAAATCCCGTTCTTAGGGGCCCTGTTAAAGAAGAATCAGGATTTTGATTTGACCTTAAGGCAACTTCATACGCGCGGGACTGATAATTCGTCTCGAGCCAAACGCGGCTGGTAGACTATGTATACAAACTTTTTCTATACACTACGTCGTGAGGGGATTCCCGTTTCTATCACAGAATGGATGACCTTGATGGAGGCTCTTTCAGTTGGCTTAGCTGACTCTAGTCTGTCTGGTTTTTATTACTTGGCCAGAGCTGTCTTGGTTAAAAGTGAAAGTCATTTTGACCAATATGATCTTGCCTTTCAAAAGTATTTTCAAGGCATAGAAACCCCAGCACAATTATTGGATCAGGTTTCGAAATGGATGGAAAATCCTTTGCCTCCAAAAATGTTCTCTGAAGAAGAACGCAACGAGCTGTTAAAGAAATTGGGCTTGCCGGATTGGGAGAGTTTAAAAGCCGCTTTGGAAGAACGTTTACGCACGCAAGATGGCGCTCATCACGGTGGAGGTAATTGGATTGGTACGGGCGGAACCTCAGCCTTCGGTCACTCTGGTTTTCATCCTGGTGGAGTGAGAATCGGGGGTGAGTCATACGGGCAGTCCGCGGTTAAAGTGGCATCTGAACGGAATTACCGAGACTATCGCAGTGATGAAACCTTAGGAGTACGTCAGTTCGAAGTTGCTTTACGTAAGCTGCGTCAGTTCAGTACACGCCTTGATGGCGTCAAAGATCAACTTGACTTAGACGATACGATTGATGAAACCTGTAAAAATGCCGGACGCTTAAAACTGGTCTGGACAAGACCTCGCAAAAACTCCGTCAAGGTTATCGTACTGATGGATGTCGGTGGTTCGATGACACCTTATGCCAATATCTGTAGCCAATTGTTCTCAGCGGTTCATAAAGCCTCTCATTTTAAGGATTTGAAGTTCTATTACTTCCATAACTGCTTCTATGACCTACTGTATTTAGATGCTTCGAATAACCCCAGAAAGACCATTAAAACTGAGGACATCCTGAGTTCGCTCAGCTCAGACTACAGAGTGGTTATTATTGGGGATGCAGCCATGGCTCCCAGCGAATTGATGATGAGTGATGGTAACATCTATTGGGGTCTTGGCAATGAAGAACCCGGAATTACCTGGTTACAGCGGATAGCTAAGAAGTTCCCGTATAACGTTTGGCTCAATCCTATTCCAGAGAAGTATTGGGAACGCATTCACGGATACCAAACGCTAAAAATAGTGCGTGAAATTTATCCGATGTTTGAATTAACTCTGGAGGGGCTTGATCGGGCTATTAAGAAACTAATGGTACGCAAGTAGATAGAGGAACCCAAAAAGTTTCTTCTTGCGTTCCGTTAAATCAGTCTTTACTCCTTTTGATTCGACAATTCCGTATTACGATGAAGAAATATTTGGTAATTCAGTCAAAGATATGATATTCTTTTACTTATACAACTGAATAGGGCGGGTGGGCGGCCGATCCCTCTACGAAAGGGGGTGAGGCTTATGAGTACGTACCAAGCATTGATGTTTGCCGTGGCATTTGCGACATTAGTTGTATTCATACTTAAAGAAAAGCAAAAGAGCAAGTAGTCCACCCCAAGGAGCTCTTGCTCTTTACCCTGTATTTAGCCGCACACTACGGCCAGTTGTATAGCCGGGATGTTTGCACCATCCCGGTTTTAATTATTGTATGCGGTCTTTAAAGTAATTATACGATATAAAAGCAATAACATCAAGTTAGCAGTGCATACGTACCCTATCCGTTTAGTTTATCATGAACAAATATACTCTCGGCAGTGATTGAATTCAACCCCACTCGATGATTGTTAAACAAATAAGCTAAAAGTCAGCCACCGAAAATCTTTTACTCAACACCCCTTGACGAAACTCTTCTGCTATATTACAATACAGAAAATTAACATGCAAGACAATGATGAGAATTAGTAAGTCTTTTGAGGAATGTTCTAGCGAGTCAGAGATGGTGAGAGTCTGATACACTTCCTGTAGACCGAATGGATCTCAGAGTCGTAATCCGAACACGCTTTGGCGTCATTAGGTGATACCGGGGGTTTCCCGTTACAGAGACACGGATATCGAGAGGTCGACTCTCCGCATCTGCTTATTTGTACCAAAGTTGAAAGTATAAATTTCAGGTGGTCTAAGAACAACTAAACGACGCCTTCGCTGAGGCTTGGCGCTTGTAGTTTTTTATAGGCAAGAGATTCGAGACTACTCCGTATCTAAGAACTGAAGTATGGGTTCTGATGGAACCTGTGCGAAAAGGTGGCATAATGGAAATTAACTTTCCGTCCTTTACTAGGGCGGAAAGTTTTTTAGTTTCAAAAATTAAATGAGTGATGGAGGAATTCGGAATGGAAAAAGGATATTTTGGTCAATATGGCGGAAGTTTTGTCCCACCTCAATTACAGGATGCTCTAAATCAATTGGACGATGCCTTTGAGACGTATAAGGACGATCCTGCCTTCAATGAGGAACTAGACTACTATCTACGCCAGTACGTTGGCCGTCCCAACCCACTCTACTTCGCTGAAAAACTTTCCAAACAATTAGGCGGAGCAAAAATCTATTTCAAACGAGAAGATCTAAACCATACCGGTGCCCATAAAATTAACAACGTCCTAGGTCAAGCCTTACTTGCTAAACGCATGGGAGCCAAACGAGTCATCGCAGAAACTGGAGCAGGGCAACACGGGGTAGCCACAGCAACGGCCTGTGCCCTCTTTGACATGGAATGCGTCATTTATATGGGAGAAGAGGACACGAAGCGCCAATCCCTCAATGTCTTCCGGATGGAACTCTTAGGAGCCCAGGTGATTTCCGTAACTTCTGGAACACGCACACTTAAAGATGCTGTAGACGCAGCCCTTGGAGACTTCGCCGTTAACTATGAAACGACCTTTTATATGCTTGGTTCAGCTGTGGGGCCACATCCCTTCCCCACCCTAGTCAAACACTTCCAAGCGATCATTTCACGCGAAGCACGCCAACAAATCCTGGAAGCCGAGGGGAAACTTCCCGATGCAGTCATGGCTTGTGTCGGCGGTGGAAGCAACGCCATCGGCATGTTTGCTAATTTCATCCCCGATTCAAACGTCAGACTCATAGGGGTCGAGCCAGCTGGTCTGGGCTTAGAAACCGGAAAACATGCAGCCCCCCTCACTGCCGGAGCTCCTGGAATCGTGCATGGTTTTAAATGTTACGTCATGGCAGACGAACAGGGAGAGCCCCTGGCCACCCATTCCATCTCAGCTGGCCTAGACTATCCCGGTGTAGGACCTGAACACAGCTACCTGAAAGATATCGGCCGTGCCGAGTATGTGAGCATTACCGACCAGGAATCCCTGGACGCTTTCCACAGACTTTCTAGAACTGAAGGCATCATCCCTGCCCTAGAGAGCGCACACGCAGTCGCCTATGCCCTTAAGCTCGCCCCTACCATGAATCCTGACCAAATCCTAATCGTCAATCTATCCGGCCGCGGCGACAAAGACGTAGAACAAATCTTCAACATGAGTAAGTAATCCAAGTGAACTCCTTCAGGTAAAGCCGAGCATCGGGACTTCTCTGACGAAAGCTTCCAGTACGATAGTCTCCTGTGAAGAGTATCGCCGAAGCCGCGATCCCTAAAGGAATACTTACCGGCGTAGGATAGGGTTTCGCCGAGCTGCATATCCCAAAAGGAATACTACGCGGCGAAGGAGACATTAGTCTCCGCTGGAGACTAATGCCGAAGGGCCAACCCCAAAAGAACACTGTAGCCCGTAGGATATCTCCCCCCATCGAAGAGAATATGGAACACCCACTTACAAGAAGTGGGTGTCTTAAAGCAAAGATGGATTTTGCAAAGTGAATCCCATAAACGGAGTTTCGGGTGAACGTGCAAAATCCATCTTGCTTACTTTCACTGATATAATTTTACGTTCTTTAAATGCTCCGCATAGGTTTTAGCAAACGCATGATACCCGTCTTTTTTCGCCACATAATATCGAAACTCCGTTTGGGCCGGATACAATACCGCTTGCAGAGAGGCGTGTCCAGGATTGGCAATCGGTCCCGGCGGGAATCCTGAGTAGAGATATGTATTATACGGAGAGGGAATCTGCAGATCCTTGTAATTCAGTTTCGGCTTGGGAGTCTCAAGCAAAAACTGAATTGTAGCATCAATTTGAAGGGGCTGGTTAATCTTCAATCTATTTAGTAACACTGAAGCAATCAAAGAGCGATCCTCCGCTTTCACTGCCTCTTTTTCGATCAAGGAAGCCAAGGTCACCCACTGAGAAACGGATAAATTCATCGCGTTGAGCTGCTTTTGCACCTCTGGCGTGATTTCTTTCTCAAACTGTCCAAGTAATAAATCGATCACAGCATGGGGGCTTGCCTTCTTGTCAATCTCATAGGTATTAGGAGACAAAAATCCTTCTAAGCGATGAATTCCCTTTGGCACATCCTTTAAAAATGCATATGGAAATACATCTTGCGTAACAACTTTAGTATACTCTTCTCTACTCCCGAATCCTTTCTCTACTAGTAGTTCAATAATTTGATTTGTAGTATACCCTTCAGGGATCGTCACACGGTCAGCGTCCACATATTCTGTGCCTCTTATCAATCGATTGATCATTTCATCCGGGGACATCATCGGAGCTAGTTGGTAATCCCCAACATAAAGCCTGAATTCATCGTTCCGTACACGCGCTAAATATCTAAACGCCCATGCACTGCGAATCAGCTGACGCTGTTCTAACTCCCCAGCTAATTGAGCAGCCGTTGTTCCTGGAGCAATCGTAATAATTATTGGACTTTTGTCGGTAGACGAATAGGGCTTTATAGCCCAAGACCACCAAGACAATAAACCAAAACCCCCAGCCATGGAAAGTAGAATAACCCACTTTAAGATGCCGATGCCGAAGGACTTTTTCTTTCTGGACATTTCTCACTCCCTCTCCACTATGTTTCAGAAATACCTCTAGTCCCCACACGAAAAATCTGGTTCGTCGGTGCATACCAGTCACGACCCAAAAACTGCTTGCCTTCATTGCCATCCTTGTCTCGAGTCACCTTCCAGGTGTTGACAACGATCCCCTTCGAACCCTTTTGCTCCTGAACAACTCGGCCTGCAGAAAGTTTGGGGTCAAGTCGGTTCTCTACCTTATAGTTGAGTTCCTTCTCCACTTGTCGTTCAATACTGATGGATAATCCCGTCTTCTTACCCCATATCCGAACAGTAAGAACGCCTGCTTTTACATCTGTCCGCAAATAGACCATACTCAGGGAATTATTTTTAAATTTAAAATCAAGATTGGGATAACTGACGGTTGCATCTTGACCCGCCGGAACATAACTAACGACGACCTCATGGGGTTTCCGTTCCATAATTTCTAAATTGCTTAGTAACACGGCATTATATAACGTCGAAGAGACTTGGCATATGCCGCCTCCGGTTCCTTGCACATATTCCCCATTGACAATCACGTAGGCCTCTTTATACCCTGTCTCCGGCTCTCGGGGACCTACTGTCTCGTTGAATGAAAAAGTTCCCCCCGGAAGAATGACTTTGCCGTCCAAAGCCTTAGCGGCCGCTGTTAAATTCGCAGAACGATTCTCCTCTTTGACTGAAAACTTTGTCGTGAATTCCCCGATAACTGAATCAAAAGCCAAAGCTTTTATAGACTCAGTCGTCACTGTTGCCGGAACCTCTTCCATCGGAAGGTCTATCCTTAACGGAACCTCACTGAGATTGAATTTTAGAATATCCCTTATTAGGCGGTCAACATCCACTGTCCGGCCACTCTCTGACGGATGAATAACCACATTATCCATTTCGATCTTATAAAAAGCATCTTTTGCCGGTCGATTAAATTTCTTCAACCTTTCCTGAAGCGCCTGACTAGCAGCTAAAGGATCGACTTTAAGCACACTTGACACTGCCAATCCAGGGATACGTTGGGCCTCTTCAACAATTTTCTGGGTATCAACTTCAATACCCATGTCTTTTAACGAAATCGGAATCTCTTTTTCATTGTACAACAGGACACGCGTTTCTTCCAGCTTGTCATTTGCCCAAGCATCTATTTTCGAGGGTGCTTCAGATACTAAGGTGCCGCTTAGATCCAAATCATCCACTTTTACGCCATTTGAAATAACAATAGATTTTGTTTTGGTTCCTACCTTATTATGCGAAGTACTATCATTCTCTAAGGTGTGACTTGAAGGGATACATCCTATTAATAGGAACGTTAGCGATAGAAGACCTAACGTTGTATAGAACGTCCGCATCCATGTTTGTCGTATTTGCTTCAAAATCCACACTCCTCTGCTTTCGTCAATCTTAGTATTTCCACAGAGCTTAACGTTTATCTTGTGATTTATTAACTTTTCAGTAATAAATCACGAGATTTTCTTTATAAAACATAAGAACCCGCTGAGATCGTCTCAACAGGTTCTTTGTGGCTATGAAAACAAAGTGACAAGAGTTTATTCTTTTTCGTCGTCTTCGGATTCAACTAAGTTCTCCCAAGCGTCAGCAACTTTTTCCCACTCTTCATCGTCTTCGATGTCTTGGAGCATTTCGTTGCCCTCAGCATCTTTGCCTAATTTAAGAATAATGGCCTCATCTGCATCCTCTTCTTCGCTGTCTTCGTCTGCAATAGGCATCAGAACGAAGTATGTCGAGCCTTCAAGTTCCAAGGTATCGAGATGGAGAAACTCGTGGTCTTTTCCCTCATCATCTGTGAGAACGACTGTGTCAAACTCTTCAGCGTCATGCTCATCATGGTTATGTGTTTGGTCGGACATTTATTTCACCTCTTATCAAAGAATATGGTCATTGTACTATTGTAGGTAATGATTGTCAAATATCATCCTGGAATATTTCTCGACTGCCGACGATCTAGATAACCCTGGAGGATAAAAACAGCCGCCATCTTATCAATCACGAGCTTTCGCTTCGAGCGCGATACATCCGCTTCCAGAAGAGTCCGCTGTGCTGCCACTGTGCTTAATCGCTCATCCCACAACTCCACCGGAAGCCCAAACTCCAAACGTAAAGTCTCGGCAAATTCATCTGTCAAGGCACAACGGGGCCCCAAGGTTCCATTCATATTTTTAGGATAACCTACGACAATCTCCATCACCTCATACTCGCGAATGAGTTCACGCAACTCCTCGATTTCCTTCTTGGAACGCTTAATCGTTTTAACCCCCTGGGCGGTCCATAATAAAGCATCACTCATCGCCACACCAATCGTCTTCGACCCAAAATCCAAACCCATAATTCGCATAATAGTTTCCTCCAGATACCCAAGTCTAAATAGTAACGAGCCACGGCAGGGCATATTAATCCTTTACAACTTTTAACCCTGAATACACTATTAGTAAAATAATACTAACCACTAGGGAATATTCAAAATAATTTTTAAATAAAGCAATACTCCAATTATCTTCTCCTATAATCCAATAGGCTAAGAAATTATGTATCCCTATTCCATCATTAAGGCTCGGAATTGCCGCTGCAGTATAGTTTGTTCCCAAACTAAGCGAAGCAATGACGCTAAGTATAATTAACGGTAGCAATGGATCGAAAAATCTAAACTTATGCTGTAATCTTTTCTTCATAATAAAAACGTATATTCCCCAAATTAGAAGGACTATCATTGTAAAAAGCATTTTTCATCTCCCTTCTGATCGAGTTAAATGCCATAAGGCCCAGCCTCTCCCGCGATATGCACCAAGTCCCCCATCTAAGCAAGAGCCGAGGCGATTTGCATCCCAAGCACCCTCTTGGTCCGACCTTCAAGCAGGGGGGGCTGCGTAGCCGGAGCTAAGCGTCAAACGACAGTGTGCGAAGCGAAGCCCACCAACTCCCCCGACATGCACAGTCCCCTCGAGCAATTCACCTCGGTCTTCCTTCCAAATCCTAAACGATTTTAAGGCAAAAATGCGGACAAGCCCTTCCGCAATACCCACAAAGCACACACGCTTCATTATCCACAACGGCTATTTTTTCAATACTCAATGCACTCTGAGGGCATGCTTCCAAACATAACCCACACCCTTGGCACCAATCAGCCACATAAAGGTTTCGCTCTCTGCGCTTCACTTTTTCCCGCAACTTCTGCGGGATTTCTTGCCCTGAAACCAAGAGCAAATTATAATCCACTTCTTCACGACTGGACATACCCAAGGCTATTGCTTGCACACCCGGAACCCTTTGGATAAAACCTACGGCTTTTTCTGGATCATTCGTCAAATGCCCGCCCCCGAAAACTTTCATTGCGTAAATCCCAATACCCATTTCCGCTGCAAAAGTAACTGCATCAAGCATATCGTCTAATTTACCATCGATAATCCCTAGACCCTGATAATTTAAGATGGGATGGATCACATCAAGTCCGGGCTGGAGGGCCCCAGCCCGGACTCCTGCCACGGCATGCGTTGAAAGGCCGGTCCAGCGTACAATCCCCTTTTCCTTGGCTTTTAGAAGTTCTTCCCAAGCCCTAATGTGCCCCTTGAGAGTAAGTGCGCTTTCCTGCTCATGGAGCAGAAAAAAGTCGAGAGTATCTCGATTAAGAGCAGTACGAGCTTTTTCCAGGCTCAAACGCATTTCCTCCGCCGTCACTGCGTAGCTCTTACTAACAATTTGAACGTCAGGGTAATCTTTGATGACCGTAGCAATTTGCTCATAATTGTTATAGATTTCTGCTGTGTCAATCCAGTTAACCCCTTGTTCAAGGGCATAGCGCAAAACATTAGCCCCTTCAGCCGCTGTCAAACGTCCTTGTAACGGGGATATAGCTAAACTTCCAAAGCATACCTCTGAAACTTCCGATCCCCATAAACCAAGTTTGACCTGACGCATCTCTTACTCCTTTCGAAACAGTGCGAAGTGCGAAGTTCGAAGCGCGAGGCGCGAAGTTCAAGACCCAAAGTCCGTAGTCCGAGACCCAAAGTCCGAGCTTCATATATCGCTTCTAATCTCTTATTCAGCGTGTTTCGCGCATCGCGCCTCGTACCTCGCGCCTCGCTAAAGTTAAACCCTCACCAGGTTGAGTGAGGGTTTAACTTTAGCATTACTTTTCTTGCAAGTAGGTTCTGACCAGCTCTTCGATCAGCTCAAAGCGTTCAAGTTTACGAATCATCGCTCGTGCCTGATTGTGGCTCGTAATATATACGGGGTCGCCAGACATGAGATAGCCAACCATCTGATTTATTGGGTCATATCCTTTTTCTTGCAACGCAGCGTACACCTTCTGCAAAATATCGCGGGCAGAAACTTCCTCTTCTCCCACTGCCTTAAACATCATGGTTTCTTCCATTCGATCCATTTCCTGTCCCCCTTTCGCCTTTCGTTAGCACTGATTACCCTACTGCCAAGGGTTGTTTTAGGTTTAAGAAAGATCCTTCTCTATTTTTTGAGAAATCCTCTTACTATTGTTGGTACACGATCAATGGCTTCACCCAGTTTACTAGGATCTTTACCACCAGCTTGTGCCATGTCCGGCCGACCGCCCCCGCTTCCGCCCGTAATTTTAGCGACTTCTTTTATAATCTGTCCGGCATGTAACCCACTTAAACCTGTAGGGCTTACAACCGTTACAAAATTCACCTTACCTTCGCTTGCCGCACCTAAGACGATGACTCCAGACTTGAGTTTAGCTCGCAAAAGATCTGCCATTTGACGAAGGCCTTCCATGTCAGAAACATGCACCGGAGAGGCTAAGACCGGAATTCCCTCGATCTCAGTAACCCGTTTTAGCAATCCTTCCACTTCATTTTTGGCGAGTTTTGCCTGAAGCTGGCCAATTTCACGTTCAAGGTCTTTGACTTGAGTCATCAGCCCTTGGACGCGTTTTCCTACTTCTAAGGGTTGGGCTTTAAGGTTTTGGGCAACTTCCATGACTTGTTCATCAAGAGCACGGAAATACGCTAAGGACTCTAAGCCTGTGATAGCCTCAATCCTGCGCAGGCCAGCCCCGATTCCACCCTCGCTGAGGATTTTCACCAGCCCAATTTCTCCAGTATTTTTAACATGCGTCCCACCGCACAGTTCTTTACTGACCATTCCCATATTAACAACTCGAACTGTTTCTCCGTATTTCTCTCCAAAAAGTGCCGTAGCCCCGCTCAGTTTAGCCTCATTCAAGAGCATTTCAGTGGCTTCTACCGGCAAGCTTTTCAGCACTGCTTCATTAATAATACCCTCAACTGCTCTAAGTCCCTCCGCCGTCAGCGGAGAAAAATGGGTAAAGTCAAAACGCAGGCGTTCTGGAGAAACTAAAGACCCCGCTTGCTGGACATGTTCCCCCAAAACAGAGCGCAGGGCAAAATGAAGCAGGTGCGTCGCGCTGTGATGGCGAGAGGTGGCTTGGCGGGCAACGAGATCAATTTCTGCATCGACTGTTTCCCCAACGTGCAAGACTCCTGTGGTTACCTGAGCACGGTGATAAAGGGTCCCAGTAACACCTTTTTTCACTTCAAGCACACGAGCCTCGGCACGAGGGGTTCGGATCACTCCCCAATCAGACACCTGACCGCCGCTTTCTGCATAAAAAGGAGTCTCAGCAAGGAAGATGAGGACCTCTTCCCCTTCACCTGCATCCTGCTTCTCCTCACCACCAACAAACAACCCTTCAATTCGAGTCGTTGTTGAAAGCCTCTCATAACCCACAAAAGGAGTCAGCCCTAAGAGTTTGGCTTTTTCCATGAGTTGTGGGCTTTCAACCACAGCGCGCATTTGCTGAGATTGCTCTTTTGCCCTCAGGCGATGCTCCTCAGCCGCAGTTTGGAACGCCCCCATATCAACGGTTAAGCCTTGCTCTTCAAGCATTTCTTCCGTCAACTCTACCGGAAAGCCATAGGTTTCATAGAGATAAAAAGCATCCGGTCCGGCTAAAACCGTCTCCCCTTGTTTCATAAGTGCCTTGACCTTCTCCTGCAAGAGCTGAGTGCCTTGCTCCAAAGTTGCTTGGAAGTTCTTTTCTTCTAAGTTTAAGTGATTTAAGATAAAATTCTCATTTTCCTTAAGCTCTGGATAGGCATCAGAGTAATCTCTTTGGATAATCTGAAAGGCCGATTCCAAGAACGGTTTGTCAATTCCCAAAAGTTTAGCATACCGGACAGCGCGCCGCAAAATACGACGAAGAACATACCCTCTACCTTCATTGTTCGGGCGAATCCCATCTGCTAACATAAACGACACCGCCCGAACGTGGTCAGATACCACTTTTAAAGCCAGATCATTTTTAGCATTCTCCCTATATTTAACTCCAGCTAAGGTTGCCACATGGTCAATAATGGGACGGAATAGATCCGTATCGAAGTTGGTCTCAACCCCTTGCATCACTGACGCAATCCGCTCTAAACCCATACCTGTGTCAATGTTTTGCTTCGGAAGAGGGGTCAAGACACCCCCTTCATCGCGATTATACTGCATGAAGACTAAATTCCAGATCTCTAAAAAGCGATCGCAATCACAGCCCATAGCACAACCAGGTTTGTCACACCTTCTGGCTTCTCCCAGATCGACATATATTTCCGAGCAAGGTCCACAAGGCCCTGTAGGACCAGCAGCCCAAAAATTCTCAGGATCTCCTAGGATTCGCTCGGACTTGACGCCCGCTTTCTCCCAAATCATTTTGGCTTCTTCATCTTCAGGATAGATAGTTACCCAAAGTTTTTCCACTGGGATTTTCAACACCTCGGTAATATACTCCCAAGCCCAGGGAATTGCCTCATTTTTAAAGTAGTCACCAAACGAAAAATTTCCCAACATCTCGAAATATGTATGGTGGCGAGCTGTTTTCCCTACCTCTTCCAGATCCGGAGTACGAACACATTTTTGAGCAGTTGTGGCTCTGGGAAAGGGAGGTTCTACCCTGCGTTGAAAATAGGGTTTAAAAGGAACCATGCCTGCGACAGTTAATAACAACGTCGGATCATCTTTGGGAATCAGCGAGGCACTGGGCAAAATATTATGTCCTTTAGCCTCAAAATACTTTAAAAACATGTCCCTCAATTCATTACCAGAATACATACGAACACCCCTTTAGAAATTCAATCTAAACTTTGCTTGCACAATAAAAAAATAACCTCACCCTATAAATCAGGGACGAGATTTTTTTGAGATCACCCTGCATATTCTACGGTTCAAAGAACTTTAATCTTCAATTCAATTGACAAATTCCCCATTGTTTATAAAGTATATACAGGGTAAGTCTTATTTGTCAACCAAATTAAACTTTTGTCGAAACTAACCTAAAATATACATGATTCAAGATGACTCGAATAACAGCAGCCAACGGGACTGCCAAGAACATGCCCCAGAAGCCGGCAATCTCCCCACAGGCCAAAAGGGCAAAAACGACCCACAGAGGATGGAGTCCTACACTTTCACCCATGAGCTTAGGCGAAATAATATTGCCTTCGAGCTGTTGTACGATAAAAATAATTAAAGTAACTTTCAAGGCCATAGCAGGTGACTGCGTTAAAGCCAACAAAACTGCTGGTACCGCCCCAATTACTGGTCCAAAGTAGGGAATCAGATCAAATACTCCGCAGATCAAACCAATCAACAAAGCATACTCCATCCCCACTAATTTTACACCAATACCGATTAATATCCCTACAATCACGGCGACGACTAGGTCTCCCCGTATAAATTGGCGAATCACATGGTTGATATCTTGCCACAACCGTCGCCATTCCATCCTCCAGCGTTGTGGAATAATTCGAAAGAAACCATTTCCTAGGCCCTTCCAGTCAGCAAGGAAATAGATGGCTATAACCGGGGATAACATGTAAAGAGTGAATGTGGACAATACATTAGGTAAACTAGCTAAGAAAAGGTTAAGCCGATCGGCAATTATGATCTCGCTCTGCGCTAATTGTTGATCCAAGACCTGCGCCACACGGCTCGGCAAGCCAGTCGCCTTAAATTGCTCACGAAAGCCTTCTATCATGACTGTAATTGACTGAATTGTCTTAGGTAGCACTACCACCAATTTATTAAGTTCATTGTAAATTATCGGCAGGATAAAAAATATTGCAGTAGCTAAAATCGTCATAATTAAAGTAAAAACAATCGCTATGGATTTGTTCCGGCTGATCCTATAGCGTTCCAATCCTTCGACAAAGGGATTAAGAAGAAAAGCAAGGACAAAAGCAAGAAAAAACGGACCTAAAATTGCCCTCACCTTGAAAAGAACTAAGATTGCTATGAGTAGGCAAGTTCCCGTAAAAATCCATTTCCAATACTTAAACTTCATCTTATCTTCATCTTATCTCCTTCTTATTAAAATTGAAGAAGCTGTATTTATGCTTTCTTCTGCAAAGAACCTTTTTCATTAATCAGTAATGCCGCGTAGTATCATAGGGTTCTGACTAGTAAAGAAAACTTGGCTGGCGCCAAGTCTTGGCGAAGGCGGCCGCCTAGTTGCACTCATGCTTCCAGAAAGTATATAACGTAAGTTATACTTTCTGACTAGTATAAAAAAAAGCACGCGATGCGCGCTTTTAATTTCTAAATCTTAATGAAATAGTTTAGTTTTTTTCAGCAACATACGGCTACCCTTTGTCAAAACATTCATGCCACGTCGCATAAGCATCGGCTTTTTCTTTTGTCGAGGAAACATGGATAAAACGAGAGCACCCACTAAAGCGACACTCCCAGTAACGAAACCGCTTAGCATTTGCTTAGATCTCATTATTCATCTCTCCATCTCTGTTTGATATGGATTACTCTATAGCGGCACAGGAAACACCCGAGTCTAGGGCTGGATCATCCCAAGCAACGAGAGAACCATCTTCCGCTAGATCATAAATAACCACTTTGTCTGTTTGAGTAGTAAATTCAACGCAGCAATCCCAACAATAGAACTGCTCTACTCCCACTTTACCAATAGCTCGTCCACCGCAAACTGGACAATTCATGATAGTATACCCCCTTCATTCGCTTGATCCAAGGGGGATACTTGATTATCAACGATCAATATGTCTTTTCCATCCATCATAACATGGGGTCTAAGAATCGTTCCCCTGCCATGAAGTAGGTCAGCGAAGAGCCCGTCTGAAACTTCAAATCCTACCATTCTTTCTACGGAATCATCGAGAAAAACATCTTCGATCGTGCCTCTAGCCTCTCCACCTTGGGTATAGACTTCATTACCCACTTTATCAGACCATCGTGTCCCCTTAAGTACTTCAACTGTTTTTTTATTGACGGTCAAAGCATCCTTCCCGACCGTTATGATGGCCTTTCGCGGAATGCCTTTTGCGGACTGGAAGAAGTGTCCGCCCTCTAAGAGAATTCCTACAACCTCATCTTTGTCATTGTCGAGGACCAAATCATGTACCCAACCAATCGAGTCCCCGCTTTTCAGATCCAAAACAGGTAGTCCGACAATCTCTCGAGTGCGTCGCATGTTTACTTCCACCTCGCCAAAAAGTACTATCTATACTCTGCCCGACAATCCTAAACTTTATGCATGCGCCGGCCATGGATGGCCAAGTGTCTCTGTAGCCATGGATGGCAAGGTCTAAACGTTCGAACCTCGATCCTCGAACTTCGAGCCTCGCATTTGTCCTCGAGGATCGGAAATAATTTTTCCCCCTCCAACGACTAAATCCCCCTGATAAAAGACCACTGCTTGTCCAGGGGTTACAGCACGTTGTGGTTCATCAAAACAAACCTTTAGATCATAGTCTGCCCCCATCTCAGCAGGATAAAGAGTCGCGTCAGCCCCTATGGAGTTATAACGAATTTTAGCTTTGACCTTCAGAGGTTCCTTTAGATCCGGAATCGATATCCAGTTTGGCTCGATCGCCCAGAGCGTATCAGTATATACATCCGGATCCTCCCCCAAAACAACCTCATTACTTTCAGGATTCAACCCCACTACAAACATCGGTTTACCAAAGGTAACCCCAAGCCCTTTGCGCTGCCCCACCGTGAAGTGAAGAATCCCCTCGTGCTTACCTAACTTATTTCCTGCAAGGTCTACAAAATAACCTGCCTTAATGGGAACCTTGATACGCTCTCGAACAAATGAGGCATAATCATCATTGGGCACAAAACAGATCTCTTGGCTTTCTGCTTTATTAGCCACCCCTAAACCACGTTCTCTAGCCATTTCTCGAACCTGTTCTTTTTTGTAGCCTGCCAAAGGGAAAAGGGTGTGCTCCAACTGTTCTTGGGTCAACATATACAGTGCATAGGTTTGATCTTTGCGCTGATCTGCGCTCTTACTTAAAAGAAATCGTTCACTTCCCGGATCTCGTAACACTTGAGCATAATGTCCGGTGGCGATGAACTCAGCCCCCAGCCCACGTGCCTTACGGAGTAGCTCCCCAAATTTTACATACTTATTACAGGCTAAACATGGGTTTGGAGTTTCTCCATACAAATAAGACTGTGTGAAGTAATCCACCACAGTCTCCTCGAAATACGAACGGAAATTCATGACATAATGGGGAATTCCCAGGATAAAGGCCACCCGCCTGGCGTCATCAATCGCTGAGTTAGAGCAACAGCCCCATTCTGTCTCCGGGCCCGCTGATTCCCAAATTTGTAACGTAACCCCGATCACATCGTATCCTTCTTCTTTAAGTAAAGCGGCGGCCATGGAACTATCCACACCGCCGCTCATACCTACAACCACTTTTGGTTTCGTTGTCAGAGCCATAATTATCATCTATTCCTTCGTTTGTTGTTTATCGCGATAATTCCCAATCGCTTTATGGAGCGCATCAGCTGCCAGATTGGAACAATGCATTTTCGTTTCAGGTAGCCCTCCTAAAGCCTCA
Organism: Desulfosporosinus burensis; assembly: GCF_054657535.1. Lineage (NCBI taxonomy): Bacteria > Bacillati > Bacillota > Clostridia > Eubacteriales > Desulfitobacteriaceae > Desulfosporosinus > Desulfosporosinus burensis. The sequence continues at coordinate 186,386 of NZ_BAAHYN010000012.1, read as the reverse complement.
GCAACAGCCGCATTGGAAATTACCATCGCTTCGTCAATCGTCATCCCCTTGACCATTTCAGTAACCATACTACTTGTGGCAACGGCAGCACCACAGCCAAAGGTTTTAAACTTGACGTCCTTAATAATGTCTCCCTCAATATCTAAATAGATACGCATAATATCTCCACATTTAGCGTTTCCTACTTCACCGACGCCATCTGGATTTTCCATTTCGCCAACATTACGAGGATTATTGAAATGATCCATTACCTTTTCTGTATACATTTTCCCGTCACTCCTTATTGTGCTTTTTGCTTATGAATAACCTGATCGTACAGCGGCGACATCATACGCAAACGCTCTACAATTTTCGGTAATTGTTCAAGCAGATAATCAATTTCCGCTTCCGTGTTTTGACGTCCTAAGGTAAAGCGCAGGGAGCCGTGAGCAATCTCATGGACCAGCCCCATAGCCAGGAGCACGTGGGAAGGATCTAATGACCCTGACGTACAAGCGGAGCCGCTTGAGGCGGCGATTCCCAACATGTCAAGTGATAATAACAAGGACTCTCCTTCGACATAACGAATACTGACATTCACATTATTGGGTAAGCGTTTATCTCCAAGCGGTCCATTGACTTTTACGTATTCGATGCGCTCTAGGATTCCATTCATGAGTTTATCGCGCAGTTTCGATTGATGCTTAGTGTCGTCCGCCATTCGTTGCCCAGCCAGCTCGCAAGCTTTGCCAAACCCTATGATTCCGGGGGTATTCTCTGTTCCGGCTCGACGCCTCTTTTCTTGCCCCCCCCCATGAGCCATAGGTACAACCCGTACCCCTTTTCGAATATATAAAGCCCCTACTCCCTTGGGACCATAAATCTTGTGACTGGAAACAGTCAATAGGTCTACATTCATCTCATCCACGTTAATAGGAATCTTGCCTAACGATTGAACTGCATCCACGTGAAACGTTATACCATGTTCCTTGGCCAGTTTACCAAGTTCAGCAATTGGCTGGATTGATCCCACTTCATTATTGGCATGCATCACGCTGATTAAAATCGTATCCGGGCGAATTGCCTTTCTAACCTCGTCGACTGAGAGAATTCCCTCTTCGTTTACAGGTATAACTGTTAGATCAAAGCCATTTTTTTCTAAGTATTCACAGGTTTCAAGAACAGCGTGGTGTTCGATACAAGAAGTAATAATGTGTTTCCCTTTTTTGCGGAGTGCTTCAGCAGTGCCTAAAATTGCAAGGTTGTCCGCTTCAGTCCCACCACTAGTAAAGGTAACCTCTTTAGGGGTAGCACCTATGAGCTCTGCGACTTGGCTTCTTGCTTGCTCTAAGGCTTGTTTAGCCTCCCTACCAAAACCGTGAACACTAGACGGATTGCCATATTTCTCAGTGTAATAAGTCATCATCAAGGCAGCCACTTCTGGATCAACCGGAGTGGTTGCACTGTGGTCTAAATAAACTCGCATGACGGGGTTCACTCCCTTTATCGTAATTCTAGCGTGTGAAGCGTTGCTTTAAATATAGTACATATATAAGCTCCGCTCCGTTTCAATCTTTTTAGCATCTTCGAGCATCGTTTCCAGAGTGATCGAATCAAGAACATCCGCGATGGAGTCTCTTACCTTTTCCCAAATTGTTCGTGTAACACAAAATTCAGCTTTGGAACACATTTCCGGGGCCTCTTCTGATACACAATCTGATGGCGCAATGGGCCCTTCTAGGACGCGAATAATATCTCCAATTCTTATTTTTTCGGGTTCTCTTCCCAGTAAGTAACCACCTTGAGCGCCGCGAATACTCTTGACAAGCCCTGCTTTACGCAAACCTGAAATCAGTTGCTCTAGATAATGCTCGGAAATGCCTTGTCTCTCTGCAATGCTTTTCAAAGAAGTTGGGCCCTCACCCACATGTTGAGCTAAATCAAACATGGCTTTGACACCATATCGCCCTTTGGTCGAGAGTTTCAACACCCTCACCTCTTTTCCGCAAGTTAAATTCTATATTCTTTGAATCTCTTATTTATATTGCTTATATCTTATAAAAATACTCGGAATTTGTCAAGTCTGAACATGAACATAACACCTTTGTATTTTACACGAAAGTTTCCTCTTTAGAAAGGGCATATATATGATCTGAGCAGAGATAATAATTTAGACATGCTCTGGAACCATTTTGATGAAATCGCCGTACCAGAACAAGGTCGTTTTGTCGATGGATAGTAATTGAATTGATTGGTAACTATAATAATTGATAACTCTGGCATTGACTGAATCATCCTCAACAGAGGTTAGACAATTACTGCGTAATCATCTCGAGGATGCTCTTAATAGGAATGAGAAGGCTAGTAACTTCATGGCAAATAAGGGCTGGTATGATGCTTATGTAAATCGCCGAATTCTAATGGATTACATAATGCTGAAACTGTTCTAAATCTATGATTAAATCTAGTAACTAAATTCAATCAGGGGGATCTCAATCAATGAGATCTCCCTAATAATTTTTTGACCCCGTCTATAGGTCCAAAAGGTAATTTTATGAGCATGTTTCCTAGAGTAGCATATGTTTTACTGTTTATCTCAAGATAGACATACCAAACTTGACTAAGCTGAGCAAACTAACTTTGTCGGCAGAAAAAGGGGGGGAATTCATTGGAATCGTTACTTCTGAAGAATTGTCTTGTCTTTCAAATTAAAGGCGAAACAGAAAAAAAGGATATATTAATCCAGTCTGGGAAATTTTCTAGTATTTCAGACACCCTCTTTTCCGATTGTTGTGATGAAATTATGGATATGAAAGAACATTATGTCTTGCCGGGATTTATTGATTGCCACACTCATTTAGGAATAATCGAAGAAGGTACAGGGAAAATAGGCGTTGACAATAACGAAACATCAGACGCCGTAACACCCCATTTAAGAGGTATCGATGCAGTTAATCCTTTAGATATAGCCTTTCAAGATGCCGTTAAGTCAGGGATTACAAGCGTTATGACCGGCCCAGGCAGTAATAATGCGGTCGGTGGTTTATCTTTAGCCATCAAGACCGCCGGGAATATCCTTGATAAGATGATTTTAAAGAACCCGGTTGGCTTAAAAGTCGCCCTTGGTGAAAATCCAATCAGCACGTATGGAATAGATAGTAAATGTCCAGTTACAAGAATGGGTACTGCTTCCTTGATTAGGGAATTGTTCATGAAAACTGAGGATTACATGGGTTTAAAAGAACTGGGTAAACTTAAGTACCGAGATATTCGTCTAGAGTCTGTAATCCCAGTTCTCAAAGGGCTAATCCCCTTACGGGCACATGCTCATCGGGCTGACGATATTATTACAGCTATACGCATTGCGGAAGAATTCAAAATCAGTAAACTTGTGATAGAACACGGTACTGAAGCGGATTTAGTGAAAGAGTATCTCAAGGAACGGGAGATTCCCGTCGCATTTGGTCCCATGTTAACCCCTAGAATAAAAATGGAACTAAAGAGTCGGAACTATAAGACTGCCATCAATTTAGTTGAAGCGGGCGTGAGAGTAGCACTTATTACAGATCATCCTTATAACTCTATTGATCAATTACGAACAATCGCTGCCTTGACCATCGCAGAGGGTCTAAATCAGGCAGACGCTCTCAGTTTGTTAACCTCTCATCCGGCAGAAATATTGGGCTGTAGTGATAAGGTTGGTGAAATTAGTCCAGGTTACGATGCAGATCTAGTTGTATTCAGCGGAGAACCCTTTAACCTAAATTCAAAAGTCCTCTATACTTTTATAAACGGTAAACTTGAATACTCGAAAAAGTAGGGGTATAGCAAAACTCGTCCGGCATGCCACATCCCCATGATTCACTGTAAATACATAAATACTGAGAGCCTTTCACCATTTATATATTAATCGTGAAAGACTCTTTCTATTGCCATATATCCCACCAATAATCCTTTAAAGATTAACTTCAGACAGAGGACTGTCTCATGTTATAATTATGTCCAGCAAGCGTCTTTGCGTTATAACGCAAACAGCACCGATCCTATGCAAGTCAAGTCGAACCGCCCCTTACTTGCATAACTTGCACGTCCCTACCGTTCTAACCCCCGTCGACCCAAGCCAGAGGAAGTTTCTTAGCTTAGAGAACACGATTAGTGGAATCGCGTCAATGAGCGCAGTCGATGTGGCGTTAAAAAACGCAACGAGACTTGTCCATGGATGGACTGATGCCGCGGTGCCAAGGATGGCAAGGAGCGGCGCACATGCGACGGCACAGGACGTGCCTAGTGTCGAATGCGCCAGGACGGCATAGCATTCGACTATAAAGCCCAGAGGTTTTGCGTTTTAGACAAATCGACAACGATAGTCTCCAGTGGAGAGTATCGCCGAAGCCGCTGATCCCTAAAGGAACACTTCGCGGCGAAGGATAGAGTATCGCCGAAGGCGCTAACCCACAACGAACACTTATCGCCGTAGGATGCTAAGACACTTCCTCCACTTCCTCCCAGAAAGGAAAAACTAAAATGGATCTTTTCTCCGCCTCATTTAATCAACATCAAGTAGCACCCCTTGCGGAGCGTATGCGCCCACGCTCGCTCGATGAATATATCGGTCAAAGTCATATCCTCGGCCCTGGTAAACTCCTAAGAAGGGCTATTGAAGCTGACCGAGTATCCTCACTCATCCTCTATGGTCCTCCTGGAACGGGCAAAACCTCTTTAGCACAAGTTATTGCGGCCAAAACTGCCTCACACTTTATTCGCATCAACGCTGTCACTTCGGGCGTAAAAGACATTCGTGAAATTATTTCGCAAGCCACGAATGATTTACATCTTTACGGAAAACGAACCTTGGTTTTTTGTGACGAAGTTCACCGCTTTAATAAAGGACAACAAGATGCTCTTCTTCCAGCGGTAGAAAACGGAACCATTACCTTTATTGGAGCTACAACAGAAAACCCCTTTTTCGAGCTTAATTCTGCCCTCCTAAGCCGTTCTACTCTATTCCGCTTAGAACTACTTCTCCCTCCAGAAATCCGCCTAGGCCTTGAACTAGCCTTACAAGATACCGAACGTGGTCTGGGCAGATATCAGGTAGAAATAGCTCCTGAGGCTTGGGAGCATTGGATTAATTACGCTAATGGAGATTTGCGACGCGCTCTTAATGCCTTAGAATTAGCCGTTCTTACTACATCGCTAGAAAACGGGATTCGCCAGATAACCCTTGATATTGCCGAAGAATCGATTCAACAAAGGGCCATCCGCTTCGATAAATCTGGAGATAATCATTATGACATCATTTCGGCATTTATCAAAAGCATGCGCGGCTCAGACCCCGATGCTGCTCTTTACTGGTTAGCCGTTTTACTCGATGCTGGAGAAGACCCTCGTTTCATCATGCGCAGAATTATAGTCCATGCCTCGGAAGACGTAGGACTCGCTGATCCTATGGCTATGCTTCAGGCCCATGCTGCTGCCGCTGCGCTCGAATGGCTAGGAATGCCTGAAGCAAGAATACCTATAGCTCAAGCAGTACTAGCCATTAGCACCGCCCCAAAAAGCAATAGCGCCGTCGAGAGCATCGACCGTGCCCTAGCTTACGTAAGAAAACACCCCACCGGAGAAGTTCCCGTCCATCTTAAGGATAGTCACTACCCCGGTGCCGATAAATTAGGAAACGGGCAAGGATATCTTTACCCCCACGCATACCCCAATCACTGTGTCGAACAATCCTACCTCCCCCCAAGTATCCAAGGGCAAACCTTTTATGTCCCCTCGCAAATGGGAAAAGAAAGTATGAACTCTTGCACAAATGATAGCGTTAAAAAAATCAACCCAGAAGGTTAAGTATAATAGGCCATATTCTATCTTCCTAAACTATAAAAGCGATGCCCTAGTCAGTAGGGCATCGCTTTCTTTCTATCTGAAATTAGACCTGCGCATCGAGCATTTTGACAAGATCAGGTTTGCCACGGAAACCTACGATTTTGTCAACCATCTTGCCACCTTTGAAAATACCAAGCGTCGGAATACTCATGACTCCATATTGGCTGGCTATCGGACCGTTCTCATCTACATTGAGCTTTCCAATAGCAATCCGTCCGACATACTCGTCAGCAAGTTCCTCGACAATAGGAGCAACCATGCGGCATGGACTACACCAAGGAGCCCAAAAATCCACTAAAACAGCTTGCTCAGACTTCAGAACGTCCGACTCAAAGTTTTCTGTAGTAAAGGTTTTAACATTTGCACCTGCCATTTAAATTCCTCCTAAATTCGACTACTTTATAAACTTAGTAAGCACCCCAATAAGCTCTTCAATTGCAGCTTCCTGATCATTGTTTTCAACGGCATTACGCATACATCCGCGTGAATGGTGTTCAAACACAATAGTGCCAACTCTATTGATTGCAGCACGCACAGCAGCCACTTGAATCAACACATCGACACAGTATTTATCACTCTCGACCATGCGTTGAATCCCTTTGACTTGACCTTCGATTTTTTTCAGCCTTCGGACGAGGTCTTCTTTAGATTCAGAATATGTCGTTGAATTTTTCATTTCAGTTCCTCCGATACCCTAAGGGGGTAGCTACAATAATATTATAGCTAAAAACCCCCTCCCCTGTCAACTCTTAACGCACACTGAGTTTATCGGAAAAATAAGATATGTCCCATGAATCCTATAGGGCGTTGAAGTTTTGTTTATTTTACTCCAACGACCTCAATCTTAGTCATAATATGCAAATCCTTTAGTTGTCTTAGTGTCACTGGCGAAGGAGCATGTGCCATTAAATCAGAAGCACTCTGCGTCTTGGGAAAAGCAATCACGTCTCGGATGTTATCTTTACCTGTTAAAAGCATAATCAACCGATCGAGCCCAAAGGCAACTCCACCATGAGGAGGTGTACCATACTCAAAGGCTTCTAAAAGATACCCAAACTTATCAACCGCTTCTTCCTCGGAAAAACCTAAGGCACTAAATAACTGTTCCTGAACCTTGCGGCGATGAATACGAATACTTCCGCCTCCCAGTTCTACACCATTAAGGACCATGTCGTACGCCTTAGCCCGAACTTTGAGTGGTTCCGTCTCTAGAAGGGGTAAATCTTCATCCATAGGAGCAGTAAACGGGTGATGAATAGCAATATAGCGTTTTTGTTCCTCATCGTACTCTAGCAGAGGAAACTCTGTAACCCATAAGAAATTAAGCGCATCCTCCGAAATCAGGCCCAATCGTTTGGCTAATTCTAAGCGCAGATGACCTAAGGCATCCGAGACAACCGAGTACGTGTCTGCGACAAAGAACACGATATCCCCTGTCTCAGCACCAACATGTTTGATGAGGGCGTTCATTTCTTCTTCTGTAAAAAACTTGGCAATCGGAGATTTAATTCCTTCCTCAGCCATGACAATCCAGGCTAAGCCTTTGGCGCGATAGGTACTGACATACTTTGCTAAGTCATCAATCTCTCGACGGGGCATTCCGGAACAACCTTTGGCACAGATACATTTCACACTTCCGCCATTGGCCACAACATTGGCAAAAACCTTAAAACCGGTCTTAGCTACAAGGTCCCCCACATCAATGAGTTCCATCCCAAAACGCGTATCCGGTTTATCCGAACCATAACGGTCCATAGCTTCCTTATACGTTAAACGAGGAAAAGGCATCATTAACGACGTTCCAATCGTCTCTGAGAAAATTCGAGCCATCAATTGTTCCATCATAGGTAGAATGTCCTCCACCTCGACAAAGGACATTTCAATATCCAGCTGAGTGAATTCTGGCTGGCGATCCGCTCTAAGGTCCTCATCCCGAAAACAACGTACTATTTGAAAATACTTCTCCATACCGCCCACCATCAGAAGTTGCTTATATATCTGCGGCGACTGAGGTAAGGCGTAAAATTCTCCTGGATGGACACGGCTGGGAACAAGGTAATCCCTTGCTCCTTCTGGGGAGGATTTTATGAGCATCGGAGTTTCGATTTCATAGAAGCCTTGGTTATCAAAAAAATTGCGCATGATTTGCGTTACTCGATGCCGGGTTTTGAACACTGCCTGCATCTCAGGGCGACGCAGATCTAGATAACGGTGTTTGAGACGCACTGTTTCATCGACCTCAACTTGATCGACAAGATAATAAGGAGGAGTCTTGGCTCCATTCAGGATTTCTAAGGATTCAGCAACGATCTCGATTTTCCCAGTAGCCAAGTTCGGATTAATCATCCCTTCCGGACGCGCAATCACTAGACCTTGGATGGAGACTACAAACTCTGAACGAAGACTTTCGGCATCAGAAAATCCACTTCCCATTTTTTCTGGCCCAAAGACCACTTGCACAAGACCAGAACGATCTCTTAGATCGACAAAGATTAATCCACCGTGGTCACGGCGACGTTGAACCCAGCCCAGCAAGCGTACGACCTCACCTACTTTATCTAGGCCTAGCGCTTCATTGTTGATACGTTCTGAAAACATCGTCATGCTAAACACCCCTCTGATACTTCTTGTTGATTTCTTCGACAGCACTAGCTAACGGAACCTCGTTTTGTTCCCCAAGCGTTAAATCCCGAATTAGGAGCACATTTTTCTCCAATTCTGCTTCTCCAAGCATAAGGGCATAGCGGACGTTTTGGCGATCAGCCGCTTTAAGTTGGGCTTTCAAACCTCGACTGAGCAAATCCATGCCCACAGGGATTCCTAGATTTCTTAACTCACATAGGATTGAAAAAGCCTTATTCTGGGCCTTTTCGCCCAAAGGGATCACCATAGCAAATAGTTTTGGCTTTTCCTGGGGAAGTTTGTTCTGTACTTGTAAGGCCGCTAAAACACGCTCGATCCCCATAGCAAATCCGATACCTGGGGTAGGAGATCCACCAATTTCCTCAACTAGCTTATCATAACGCCCACCACCACAGATAGCACTTTGTGCACCAATTTCCTCAACCATCACTTCAAAGGCAGTTTTTGTATAATAGTCAAGCCCTCGAACTAAGCGTGGATTAACTCGGTACGCCACTCCCGCTGCACCTAATAAAGCAAGAACTCCCTCAAAGTGAGTGCTGCATTCCTCGCATAAGGTATCTTTTGTGGTCGGGGCCCCTGTAGTAAGCGTTTGACAAGAGCTATTCTTGCAATCAAGAATGCGCAAAGGATTACGTTCAAACCGTTCCTGACAGTCGCTACAAAGTTCATTTTGGCGTTTATCTAAAAATTCCTGAAGCTGTTTGCGGTGCTCAGCCCGACAAGTTGGACAGCCAACTGAATTGACATGGACCTCTAGACCCACTAAGCCCAGACGTTTATATAAATTCCAGACTAAACTAATTACTTCTGCGTCAACCAGCGGTTGGTCTGCTCCCAACACCTCAGCTCCAAATTGATGGAACTGGCGATAACGCCCGCTTTGTGGCCGCTCATAGCGAAACATGGGGCCCATGTAGTATAACTTGACCGGTTGGGGTTGACCGTGTAGCTTGTCCTCCACATAAGCGCGACAAACAGAAGCCGTCATCTCGGGACGAAGGGTCATGGAACGGTCCCCTTTATCTAAGAAAGTATACATTTCTTTCTTGACAATATCGGTCGTTTGACCTACCCCTCGCTGAAAAAGTTCAGTTGCTTCAAACATTGGTGTACGAATCTCTTCATAACCAAATTCACGACAAACGCTTCGGATCGTCTCTTCGAGATAATGCCATTGTTCAATTGTACCTGGCAAGAGATCCTGAGTCCCTTTAGGACGCTGTATCGCCATAATGATTCCTCCTCTATATGCATATAGAAACTTAGCTAGCGCCCGAAGACACTGTCTTCGCACGTATAGGTCATTCTGTCAGCTTCAGCGAAGGCGGTCGCCTTAGTTGCAGAAAGTATATAACATTCAGCTCTACTTTCTGACTAGTACAAAAAAAGCCCTCGTTCCTTGCTTTGCTGCAAGGGACGAGAACTTCTCGTGGTGCCACCCTAATTGACGGAAGGTTTCCGCCCACTTTACAGTCCGTAACGAGACTACCCGATGCAAAACTATTCCCTTCTGGAGTGTCTAACCGAGTGTCTCCCAGGCTAGTTCCAGTCTTGCTAGCCCTCCCTGTCGAAAGAATAACGCGGATTTTCCAAAGGTATTATGAATACTTTTACTTATTATTTAATGTTCATCCAACATATTATCAAATATTACGGCCATTTGTCAAATTATGAGTGAGCAACTTTTAGCTCTTGGACGAAGATCTTTACCCTAAAAAGGGATTATCGCGCTTTTCTTCTCCGATAGTGGTCGCTTCGCCATGCCCAGGAAAAACAAGTGTCTCTTCAGGCAGGATTAGGAGTTTTTTCTTGACTCCAGCTAGGAGTTGATCTAACGATCCGCCTGGAAAATCCGTCCGACCTATCGACCCTGCAAAAAGCGTATCCCCGCTAAACAACCCTTCAGAACATAAAAAACATGACCCGCCAGGAGAATGCCCCGGAGTGGAAATAACTTTGAGCCGTTCGTTGCCAATCATGAGTTCTTGCCTGTCCTCCAGCAGGATATCTGCTTTTTTCTGGACGAGATTCTGCCCCATATAACCTGAGAGGTTCTTCCTCCCATCGGTCAGCATGCCTGCATCGCCCGCATGAATCCCTACTTGGACATTTCCTCCTAATAATTCTCTTAGTTCATCGACAGCACCAATGTGATCGATGTGTCCGTGGGTCAGAAGAATATAGTCGACCTTTACACCCTTCTCTAAAATCCAGCGATGAATCTTCTTAGCTTCAGCTCCTGGGTCAATAATTACCGCTTTCTTTGTTTCCGTACAGGCATACAGATAACAATTTGCCCCCATAGCCCCCATAGCTCGCCCTTCAATCATTTGCATTCCTCCTAGAATTTCTTTTCACTATCCAACAGTATCGTCACTGGTCCAGCGTTGATCAGTTCAACGTCCATTTCAGCTTGAAAGACCCCCGTTTCGACCTTAAGACCATAGCTGCGAATTGCTTCCACACTTCGCTCAAACATTTCCTTGGCCTGCTCCGGCGGTGCGGCTGAAGAAAAGCTTGGACGTTTTCCCCTCCGACAATCTCCATAGAGAGTAAACTGAGAGACCACCAGAATTTCTCCGCCTACCTCCAATATCGAACGATTCATTTTCTGTTCTTCATCTTCGAAAATCCTCAGACCGACAAGTTTATCCACCATCCAGGTCAAATCCTCTGCTCCATCTCCCTGTCCGACGGCTAACAAAACTAGGAGACCACCAGATATCTGACCCACGGTTTCACCATGGACGGTTACAGAGGCGCGTTTAACACGCTGAATCACACTGCGCATTCTATCTTCCTCCTGAATGGATCCGCTTAACCTCCGTGATATCCTTAACCTTGCGGATTTTATGCATGACCATCTTGAGCTGATCAAGGTTTCGAATCTCAATCCGCAACTGAATATGAGCCAAGTTATCCTTACCTACCCGAGCGTTAATTCCCAGAATATGCGTGCGAGTATCTAAGACTGTATTCATGACCTCCGTAACCAGACGCGGCTTGTCCATCCCAAAGATTTGAATATCGACAGGATAAGTGGAATCCACTTGTTCTGCCCAGACGACTTCCACAACCCGCTCACTCTCATCTTCAGAGTGGCTGAGGATATTGCTACAATCTCCACGATGAATAGAAACTCCTCTGCCACGAGTAATGTAACCGATAATGGTATCCCCCGGAAGCGGATTGCAACACTGTGCAAACCGAATTAACACATTATCAATACCCTTAACCCTTACACCGTGCGAAGCTTTACCGTATGAAGTCTGAGTGGGTATTTTCCCCTCTCCCTGCTGAAGTGACGCAAGCTGCAGCTTTTCGCGTTCCTCTTTGGAGAGATCCTCACGCAAACGCATCAAGACCTTATTGGTGGTAAGTACACCATCTCCAATAGCGGCATATACATCATCCAAAGCCAATAAATTTTGACTTTTGCCAATGGCTAGCAGGCTTTCTGGCTTGAGAATATCCGGATCCACTCCATGTTTACGGACCTCCCGTTCCAAGCTTTCTCGCCCTCGGACAATGTTATCCTCTCTTTGCTCTTTCTTAAACCATTGCCGAATCCTATTCTTAGCCTGAGACGTTTTGACAAAAGCTAGCCAATCTCGGCTGGGAGCGCCTCCTTGCTTCGAGGTAAGAATTTCTAGAATATCGCCGTTGGTAAGTTTAGTTTCCAGCGGAACAATCCGACCATTAATCTTCGCACCAATACAACGATGCCCTACATCCGTATGGACTCGGTAAGCAAAATCAATCGGACAGGAATCCGCTGGTAGTTCAACCACGTCTCCCTTAGGGGTAAATACAAACACCGTATCTGTAAATAAGTCAATCTTTAAGGATTCCATAAATTCTCCGGCATCCCGGGAATCATGTTGCCACTCGAGTAATTGACGCAACCAAGAAAGTTTTTGCTCAAAGTTAACGCTTGCTGTCTTGTTACCAGCCTCTTTGCCGCCCTCTTTACTACCTTCTTTGTACTTCCAATGCGCAGCGATCCCATATTCTGACGTGCGATGCATTTCACAAGTTCGAATTTGAATTTCAAAAGGTTCCCCGTGAACCCCGATCAGTGTAGTATGTAGTGATTGGTACATATTAGGCTTTGGCATAGCAATATAATCTTTAAATCGACCTGGTAGAGGCTTCCACAAAGTGTGGACGATTCCGAGTGCGCCATAACAATCATTGACTGATTCCACAACCACTCGAATCGCCATTAGGTCGTAAATCTCACTCAGTTCTTTATGCTGAGTGGTCATTTTACGATAGATACTGTAAAAATGCTTGGGACGACCAGCAATGTCCGCATAAATATCGACTTCTCTTAAACGTTCTCGCATTAATACAATAACTTCGTTGATATAGGCTTCCCGTTCACGTCGTTTGAGGGCAATCCCTTCCACTAGATCATAGTATTCTTGAGGTTTTAAATATCGAAACGAAAGATCTTCCAACTCCCATTTAATCCGAAATATTCCTAGACGATTAGCCAGAGGTGCAAAGATTTCAAGTGTTTCTTGAGCAATTTCCTTTTGTTTATCAAGCGAATGATATTTCAACGTACGCATATTATGGAGTCGATCAGCCAATTTGATGAGAATTACACGGATATCTTTGGCCATGGCCAAGAACATCTTGCGTAAATTTTCGACTTGTTGCTCCACTTTACTCTTATACTCAATTCGCCCAAGCTTGGTAACCCCATCGACTAATAACGCAATTTCCGAACCAAATTCCTTCTCAATGTTTGCAAGGGTGAACGAAGTATCTTCCACAACATCATGCAGCAGGGCAGCGGCAATGGTCGCCTCGTCCAATTCCAGTTCGACCAAAATTTGCGCGACTTCAAGAGGATGAAGAATATAGTCTTCTCCGGAGTTTCGAAGTTGGTTTCGATGTGCCACTTCAGCAAATTCATAGGCCTTATCTACAATTGCTAGACGTGCCTGGGGAGATTTCTTTTGTAGTTTTACCCTTAACTCCGCGAAGGACATTGGCGAACCTCCTCTCATCCGATATCGATTAAGCTATTTATATCGCAGCGTTAAATTAGTACTCCACCAATGAAAAAACGGGATATTCTACAAGCTTTTCCCTACCCTTTAAAAACGTTAATTCAATCAAAAATCCCATACCCAGCACGTCCGCTCCAATTTTCTGCATTAAATTTGCGGTTGCCAGCATTGTTCCTCCGGTTGCTAGCAGATCATCAACGATCACGACCCGTTCTCCCGGACGAATGGCATCGGCATGGACTTCTAAGGTATCAAAACCATATTCTAAGGCATAGGTTTCAGCGATTGTATTAGCAGGTAACTTGCCCGGTTTGCGGACAGGAACAAAGCCAATTCCCAAGGCATAGGCGACCGGAGCTCCGAATAAAAAGCCCCGTGCCTCTGGACCGACGATCACGTCAGGTTGCCATGGTTTAATTTTTTCTACGAGGGCGTCTATCGCTGAGCGGTAGATCTCACCATTTTTAAGCAAGGTAGTAACATCTTTATAGGATATCCCTTCCTTAGGAAAATCAGTAATTATGCGAATATGATCTCGAAAATCCATTGTAATTAGGCCGCCTTTCAATTATAAACTATTCCAACACTATTTAATAATTCAAGCTGAAATTTCAGAGCTTTTTCTAAGCGTTCTTTTGCAAACCGAAAACGTAAAGATGTCTCAAGATCTAGCTTGCTTTGCGCCGGAATCCACTCTATGGCAAGCTTATCAGTTCCCCCTAAAATACGGAGTAGCCCCAATTCTTCAAAAATCTTCAGGGCGAGCTTCCCATTTTGTGAGACTTTGGCGTCAAACTCCCAATGAAAGGGATTCCCTGTTTTCGATTTAGCAAGGAGCTCCCGATACAGATTGATAAGTTCTTCACGCGCTATAAACCTACACCGCTGACGAACCTTTTCCTCATCAGGACTTTGAAATCCTGCAAGGGCAATCCGAAAAACTCCTAAATCTTGTAGCTTCTCGACCGCTTCCCTAAAATCTTCTTCCGTTAGCGGTAAACCGAGAATCACACCAAAACCTGCACCCTGAATTCCAGTCTCTTCTTGATCCAACTGTGAAACGAGTTCATTCTTCCCTCGACGAAGGGCAAGCTCGCTCAGATCCGTGTCCCATATCCAGAGTGGCTCCTCATCTCGTAAAGGCCAATCTTCTTGGCTTAAGTTGCGCCAGTCCAACCACTCCACCGTAGGTTCATCATTCGTAGCCGCAATTTCCTGAACTGAAGACCATTGCGCTTCAGATTGGATATCCTTGATCATTAATTGAACGTTTTCCCGCCCTCGAAAGGTATTCCAATCTAAGCTGAACGCTGCATCAAGGCTTATTTTATCCTTTAGTTCATTCATGCGATCTCCCAATCGAAAGGCAATTCCTTCCTGTTCTCCTTGAGCTCCGAAACGAAACTTTATATGACTCCGTTCTTTGCCAACCGCACTGACAGAATGCACGGGAATTGCTTGAGAGGCTAGAGTCGGTCCAGGATTTCCATAGCCAAACGGGGCCATTTGTTCAAGTTGACGGAGCAAATCCGCCGAAACCGCCTCGATAGAAACTTGCCGGTCAATTTTTAGGACTTCTTGAAAAAGAGTTTCCTCAAAAACCAAGGCCTGTTCATTTAATCCTGCTCTAAAATGCCCGATATCTGCTGTGAGAAGAGAAAAGCCAGCCGCCTGTCTATGCCCGCCAAACTTTATTAACAGCTGCGCTTGGGTACTCAGTTGTTCCAAGACAGGATAACCCGCTATCCCACGAGCTGAGCCTTTAGCTTCGTCCCCTTCTTCCGCTATCATAAATACTGGACGATAATAACGTTCCACCAAGCGAGATGCCACGATCCCAATCACACCGTGGTGCCAATGATCTGCAGATAGAACAATTACCCTAGGGATAGGTTCACATTCCAGCATAGCAATCGCTTCAGCCAGAATCGCTTTCTCGACGTCCTGACGTGCCTGGTTTTCTAGAGTTAATTGATGAGCAAGCTCACTCGCTCGTTCCTGATCCCCCGTCAAGAGCAGTTCCAGTCCTGCTCGTGCGCTGTCCATCCGTCCGGCCGCATTAATCCGAGGAGCTACCATAAAGCCAATCTGACCTGCTTTTAGAGGAGAGCCGTTCCTCAGCCCACACTCTTCGAGTAGAGCTAATAGTCCTAGGTGATGAGTATCTGCCATCTGGCGAAGGCCAAACTGAACAAAGATCCGGTTTTCTCCAACCAATGGAACTAGGTCTGCAATCGTCCCTAAGGCCACTAAATCTAAGAGTTGGGTTTCAGTATGAATGCCCACTTCCTGATTTCCGAATGAATGGAGTAACGCTTGGGCTAACTTGAAGGCCACTCCTACCCCGGCTAAATCTCGAAATGGATAACCTGAATTCTCAACTTTGGGATTTAAGATCGCAAAGGCTTCCGGTAAAGTATCGGGAGGTTCATGGTGATCTGTAATAATGACATCAATCTTCAAGGTATGGGCAAGTCTCACTTCCGAAACAGCTGTGATTCCGCAATCGACCGTTATTAGAAGACCTACACCGGCCTTTGCGGCCCGTTCAATAGCTTCAGAATGTAATCCATAGCCCTCGTCTTGGCGGTGGGGAATATAGGCTACTGCTTGGAAACCCAAATCACTGAGGACTTTGTATAATATAGTAGTACTTGTCACCCCATCTACATCATAGTCTCCATAAATGAGTATCTTTTCTTTCTGTACAAAAGCTAAGGACAAGCGCTGGACAGTTTTATTCATATCCTTAAAACAAAACGGTGAAAGCAGATTCAAGAGTGTTGGTCGCAAAAATTCGATCGCTTCCTCTGGTTCCCGAAAACCCCTTTGGGCCAAAATATCGGTTACTACTGGAGAAATACCCAAGGAACCGCAAAGGATTTCTGACATTCGTCCGGAAGATTGTTGCATGGACCATATTCGTTTCATTTATACTCCCCCATACTCGAGGCGCGAGGTTCGAGGCTCGATGTTCGAACTTCGGACCTCGACTTATTAATCTTGAACCTCTGACTTCTGACCTTTGATTAACCCCTGGTTTCTGACCTCTGGCTTCTGACTTCTGGTCTCTGGGTCAAGTTGGCAACGTTGACAGACGGTCGCTATCCCTTCTTCAACAGGGCATTCCACATCCCTGGTACTGCAAGGTTCTGCGTGAATCAGGACAAACGCTAAATGTAATCTCACATTAATTTCTTGCTCAATCCTGTCACAAAGTTCATGCACATCAACGACTGGAGTGTACTTCGGAACGACTAAATGTAAATCGATATGTCTTTCCGCTCCAGCCTTCCTAGTGCGAAGCTTATGAAACTCCACAAATTCATCCGCATGAAGTAAGAGAACTTCGGCAATTATTTCACGTTCTTCATCCGGTAAACTAACGTCCACCAGGGGTGCAAACGCTTTCTTCGTTAAATCGATGGATGCCTTGATGATCATTAACGCTACACCGAGCGCTATGATCGGGTCAAGAATGGTCCAGCCAGTAATTTTTATTAGTAGTAGCCCGAAAAAAACCCCCACTGAGGTAAACACATCGGTCCGTAAATGCAAGGCATCAGCTTCGAGGGCTACTGAATCAGTACGTTTAGCTACCTTCATAAGTCGTGTTGATACGATCAAATTAGTGATTGCCGAAACACCCATGACGAGCAGACCTAGGCTCAAGCCCAAATCTGAGACATGCCCACCTTGACCATAAATGATCTCCATAATCTTCTGAAACGCTTCAAAAATGATCATTAGGGCAGCAACAAATATCAAAGCAGCCTCAATCGTACCAGAAACATTTTCGATTTTTCCGTGTCCATAAGCATGACAAGAATCTGCTGGTTTTCCCGACTGCCTCACCGCAAAAAGCGCGATAAAAGCCGCCACCAGGTCAATACCAGAATGAATTCCCTCTGACAGGATGCTCATCGAACCGCTAGCTAACCCAATTACGATTTTACTAAATGTTAAGAAAGTATTAGAAACGACAGATAATAATGCCACCTGCGTCTTCTCATTCACGACCTACTCTCCTCACCTTCAAAAACTCTGCCTAAGGTATTTAAAATCATGACTGCACATAAAAAATAGGACCCCTTATATCAAGGAAGTCCCGCGGATTCCTCCGCTGCCTCAACACATGAAGCCCAGCTATTGCCTGACAAAGATAGTTTATGTATAAGATATCAAAAATTATACCGTAAAGCAAGGTTTATTCTGGATCAGATTGTTAAGAAGTTACCATAGAAGATTAATGCCAGCCCTATAAGTAAGCGCATAATTGTGGGAGAGTAGATTTTTATGACCTGTCTCTTTTTATTCTTCGGAATAATTCCTGTACCAACCACCATGAACCAAATAATTAAAGCCGCAAGCGGGGTGAGAAAAGCACCGAAGAGAACCAAACTGATCAATCCTCCGACCAACCCGCTTGCTTTGTTATTGTGATTGCATATTTTCCCAATAATAAGTTGGAGTATTATGCCTATCGTTCCACCGATCAGAAAAGGTATTTCCCATTGCCAAAATTGTACCGCATCATAAACAAGATGATTAAGCCCACTTAGGACAATCATCGCTAAAAAAGTTCCCCATATTCCCCCAAAAAAAATTAATCCTGCGGAAATAAGGAGCACCCCCTCTAATAATACCAATTGAAGAAATTCCAATTACCTCCCCCCCTCTTTGCTCGTTGTAGTATATCCCAATAAAATCCAATCTAATCAATCTATGCTTCTATACTGTAATTGTATCGCAATTTTAATTGGAACATTATTCCTTTATTTTTCATACTCTGTATTAGCATTAACTTCTACAAGGCGAATTATAACAAGAAGGAGGTTTTCTCTATGTGGTGGGGTCGCTGGGGCTTTGGTTTCCCTTGGTGGGGCGGTTTTGGATTTGGTCCATGGTGGGGCTTTCGTCGTTGGTGGTGGTAAGCGTTGCTTAACCTAAGGACTAATTTCTTTATGTTGATTCTTAAATCTTATGAATCTCTAAATTCTAAGCATATATTCTAAATCAAAAGGATTGCTTCATGTTCAACATGTTAGCGGTCCTTTGTATTTAAATTGAATAAGTGTCACCATTCCTAATTTAAAGAGGACCCCTAAATAAGGGTCCTCTTTAAATTCGCTTTGAGATGGTTTAAAAGATAACCCCCAAGGCAATGAGAATCAAAATCGCAATTGCAATAATCCCAGCTCCTACACATCCACCAACGCCAGCTCCATACCCGTACATAAACTCACCTCCAAGTATCACAACTTTCATTAGTTTCTTAGAATACGATTCCCATTGCAATCAGCAAAAGAATAATTACGACAACAGCAGCGATTCCAGCGCCAATTCCGGTTCCACCTGTAAACATAGTTTCGACCCCCTTCGTTAAAGAATCTTTTAGTTTAGAAAATTACGCCTAAAGCGATTAAGATTAGAATTGCGATAGCAATGATCCCAACACCAACACCACACCCGACTCCAACAGGTGCAACGACTGGTGTGCATGGAGGTGGGCAACAACCAACTCCATATCCTGTGCGACCTGCTGCATATCCTGCATAACCTGCTCCAAATCCGTACATGGTATACCCTCCTTTATTTTTTTAGTCATTAGAATTAATTGAATTTAGAATACGATACCCATAGCAATCAATAAGAGAATTATGACTACGACAGCTGCAATACCAGGTAAATAATTTGGCGGACATACACATCCTACAGCTTCAACACCATCAACAACGCCTGCCCCATATGCCATATCGAACAACTCCTTTTCCATCTCTTGAATTATCGTGCTCTCACAGTACAATATGAAAATAAATGCTTAATTGTTAATAATTTCCTTAAAATATATTCTCTTTTTATAAAACCCTGAGGCTACCACTTCAACGAGGAGTGACATCCCTGAAGAGTTCAATGGCAT
This sequence comes from Desulfosporosinus burensis, assembly GCF_054657535.1. Lineage (NCBI taxonomy): Bacteria > Bacillati > Bacillota > Clostridia > Eubacteriales > Desulfitobacteriaceae > Desulfosporosinus > Desulfosporosinus burensis. Next base: position 166,931 of record NZ_BAAHYN010000012.1, on the reverse strand, counting down.
ATAAAATCCCGTACTTCGAGTATTCGGAGTGCGGGATTTTATATAACTATTAATAGTCTGAGTTCTGTAGACGCCGAGCAAATTCGTTCTGCCCCATATTAGCATAGCAATAAACACGTTTAACCTGAAATTCATCGACTGTGAAGCTTGCCCAGCCTCGTTGTGTAGTAAAAGACATCAGATACCCAGTATCCTGCACCGCTTTTAAGACAGCAGAATTAAAGTCTCCATATGGATAAGCAAAGAAATTCACCGTCTTTCCTATCCCTTTTTCTAATAGATCCTTAGAGCTTTTGAGTTCCTGCAACAAAGATGCACCGTCAACTTTTGTTAAATAGGGATGAGTAGTCGTATGACCTTCGACTTCCCAGCCATTAGCGGCAAGCTCTTTGAGCTGCGCCCATGACAAAAAACCTTCTCCATCAATATAACTTGAGACCATGAAGACCGTAGCCGTGAACCCATACTTTTTCATAATAGGGAAAGCAGTCGTATAATTATCGACATAGCCATCATCAAAAGTGATTACAAAGGGTTTGGGAGGTAAACTACCACCCTGATAATAGGCTTGGTACAACTGCCCTAAGGTTATACTTTGATACCCATTGTCACGCAAATAAGCCATTTGAGCTTCAAACTGGTCGGGAGGCATTCTTACTTCGTTCCCGACCTCCAGCATAACTGAATGGTAGTAAAGGATAGGTACCGCTTGAGCTTCTTGTACGCTTGGTAATCTTGATGTATTAGCTGGCGAATCAGGCAATACAGCGCTAGGATTTGTTTCTTCCAATTGAGCTTGATAAGTAGGAGGAGGCGCCTCACGAGTATCTGTCTGATTCGATGGATCTTGTGATGGCATCATCGACGCCCCACCACAACCACTGATTCCAAGTACAAACATAGTGTAGATGAGCACTCTGATAACTTTCTTCAGCATCATAAACTCCTTTGATGATATGTCGAACATTTCAAGTGATAATTAGAATATGCCGGTAGTTCAGTAGTGTAGTTCAGTATTTTCTATCTCATTTTAGCATATAATTCGGCGTTCATCAGTCATTATTTAGTCACCAATATATTTCATGCACCCGATTATTCCATTGAACCGAATATTCCCCTGTACCGAAGCTTATCCATCCTGATAAAAAAGGAGACCTCAAGAATAAATCTCAAGATCCCATTAATAACCTATCGTTCAGTTGAACTTAAGCGCGAACTACTTTACCACCCTTACGTGGCTTCTTCATACGCTTCTTGATTTCCAAGAGGATTTGGCTGGCGATAAAGATCGAGGAGTAGGCTCCTGTAAATACCCCGATCAACATAGCTAAGGAGAACAACTTTGTGGATACGCCGCCCAAGATAAATATCGAGAGCAAGGCGATCAGTACCGTGAGAGACGTGTTGATGGAACGGCGCATAGTCTGCCAAATAGATTTATCCACCATATCTTCGAAAGTATCTCCCTTTTTCATCTTAGCTTCATTCTCACGAATCCGGTCAAAGATAATCACGGTATCATTGATCGAGTATCCGAAAACGGTTAGGATCGCCGCTACAAAGGAGGAATCGATTTCTAATTGGAACAACGAGAAAATCCCAACCACCACTAAAACATCGTGTAATAAGGCGATAATCCCAGAGATTGCGAAAACGAACTGGAACCTGATCGTAATATAACCGATCATTAAACCCATCGCAATGAGTAATGCCCATAAAGCATTTCTGGTCAGCTCTTGCCCCATCGCTGGGCCAACCTTATCGTCTTTAAGAGAAGTTTTGTCATATTCCCCCACATTGGTTTGCAAGGCCGCTAGTAATTCATTGCGTTTTTCTTCTTCGAGAGCTTCTGTTCGTATTAACGCTGAAGTATCCCCATTAGACAATTGCACGGGTCCTTCAAGTCCCACGGATTTCATCGTATCAGTAATTGCTGCCTGGGTCACTGGTTTGTTGAACGTCATATCAAGCATTGATCCGCCCTTGTAGTCAATTCCTAAATTAAGCCCCTGCATGAAAAGGGAAATAATTCCTGGAATAAGGACAACTAACGAGAGGGCAAACCACCATAACCGTCTCTGCACAATATTAAAGTAAAGTGGGTGGACCTGCTTCACTTCATCGTATGTCGCTGGATGTCCAGTTTTCATTATCCATCCCTCCTAACGCCAAACCATGTTGTGTTCATTTTTGGACTAGTACCCACAATCCATCGTAGCACTGTTCGAGTAAAGGTAATACCAGTAAACAGTGTGACAACAATCCCAACACCTAAGGTTAAAGCAAACCCTTTGATGGCGCCAGTTCCAAAGTAGTAAAGAGTTAGCGCAGCTATCAGTGTTGTTACATGAGCATCAATAACTGTGATAAATGCGCGGCTAAAACCAGATTCCACGCCTGCTCTAAGGGATTTACCAGCCCGAATTTCTTCTTTTATCCGTTCATAAATAATGATATTGAAGTCTACAGCCATCCCGACCGAGAGAATAAACCCGGCGATGCCTGGAAGGGTCAATACAACTCGAAAACCCCAAAAAACCCAAAGCACAATAAGGGCGTATACGAACAATGAGAAATTGGCGACAGCCCCTGGTATTCGATAGAAAATTAACATAAAGAGGAAGATAAAGATTAAACCGTATAGCCCTGCCTGAATACTTTTATTTAAGGAGTCTACCCCTAAAGACGCTCCTACCTGACGTTTTTCGGCAATCGACATGCTGACAGGCAGAGAACCAGAACGCATGAGCACAGCATCATTTGCTGCAGACTCTAAAGTATCATACCCAGTGATCTCCGCTTGACCGTTGAGAATGGGTGTATTAACCGTTGGATTTGTTAAAAGATCATCATCCAAATACACACCAAGTCTTTGACCGATTAACTGGGTGGTTAAATCCCCAAACTTTTTAGCCCCTTCAGATGAGAAGGTTAAATTGACAACGTATCCACTGACTTGACCTTGCCCACCCTTAGCATCCTTGAGGTCCTCTCCTTTTAAGACGACATTTCCTTGAGGATCCCTGAAGGTTAACTTAGCAGTCGTTTTCAAGATATCGACTGCTTTGTCTGGGTCGGTAACCCCAGCCAAATCTATTACGATTCGCTTTTTATCATAATCCGGTTGGACTATGGGCTCGGATACCCCGAGATCGTTAACCCGTTTCTCGATGATCGCTTTCGCTTTGTCTATATCATCTTTAGTAATAGGAGTACCGTCTTCATTTGGCTCGGCTTGTAGCACCAAGTGCACTCCACCGCGCAGGTCAAGTCCCAACAGGACGCCCTTTACGGGATCCACTAGGGGTTTAATCGATAGTGCAACAGCTGCTGCCACTAATAGCACCAAAACTACCAGCTTGATGATGTTTCCCCGTCTCATCTACTTTCCTCCCTTTTAATATGATGGGACTTGCCCATACCATCCACCATTATAAAACTTACTGGATTGCTCTGTCAATCATAGGAAAACAATGGCACTAGAGTAACTTAACCTCGTTAATCTTTAATTCGAATGTAGTAAGCAGAAATTCGGCTGCTTTACGGGACAAAAGCATCCGCGCAAGAAAGATCTCAAAGTACTCCATGACTGGGCAAATTTCAGTATCAATCGTGAGTTCTAAGGCAATACGCTCTTGAGGATAGACTCTTAGAAAAGAGCGTTTAACCGCATAATTAACCCGATCATGAATATCGAATTTTACCAGGTCATGGTTACGAACCCTTGATCGATGAACATCCGATTTATCGGCTAGAATCAAGGCGGCAGAAATAACATTGACAGGATTCCCATCCTGCTCATCATGATTTCCAATAGCCCCAATGATAATCGCAATTTCTTCTGGTGTCATATCATGGCGTTCTAAAATCCCTGCCGCGAGAATTGCCCCTGAATGAGCATGAGCCACACGATTCACAGCATTCCCTATGTCATGTAAGTAACCTGCAATGGCTGCCAGTTCGCACTCCCTTTCGGGATGCTCCATTTTTACTAAAATATTCGAGGCAATATGGGAAACCAATCCCGCATGCCTTAGCCCATGTTCAGTAAAACCAATGGCTTCCAGGTGACGGTTTCCTGCTTCAATTAATGCATGAACATAAGGATCCGCTTTTATCTCTTGCAGAGTAACCTTTGACAACCTATATCCCTCCAACAATTCGTAATCGATAACAATTCATTCCGATGGTTCCCAGATCATCTAACAGCCCATAGTTTGCCCAAGCACCTACCACAGCACCTAAACCCGGTATCAGCTGAAGTGTCTTTCGAAAATCAATAGCATCCCGGTACTCCCGCTGAAATTGTTCCCAATCAATCTGCTGTGGATCCCCTGCCACTGCAGGCAATTCACTCAAAGTCTTCTCCCAATTGAGGATAACCTGGAATAATTCCGGGCGTTTCTCTTGACTAGAGAACGCCAATTGAAAAACATACAGTAAAAATAACCGTTCCCGATAATCCTTGGTTGAAAACCCATAAATATGGGCCAACTCAAAGAGAAATTTCATTTTTATAACAATCAGGGCTGGGAAATCAGCAACTGCAAGGGTAAAGCCACCTGCACCTGTTCCAGCTCCTTCGGCTGCAGCAATCTTCCGATATTTTACAAGAAGTCTTTGAGCTCTTTGGTCGCGCTCTTGCAGCTGCATTCCATAAAAGGTAGGGCTATTAGGGATATACTCCAGTCCAAAGACGACCGATTTAACCAACCCTTTAACCGTTGCGGTGATGACAGTATGGACTTTTTCTGGAATTTTATCATTAACTTTCGTTTGAATTACTTTCGAGGTGCGTTCTAAAAATCCAGGCCTTTGTAACAACTTCCTAATCCAGCGGTTCAAATCAGCTCGTACATGCTCTTCATAAGTATGATCATTATTTTTCTGATCTTTAGACAAGGGCACGGTGTTCACCTCGTTTTCACTCTATGTAAAAATAGCTCAAAAGCAAGTGGTCTGCGCCACTTGCTTTTGGATAAGAATTCTTTTTCGTCACATATCTCTCTTTAAGTTCTCTACAGAGACTAACCACTATACCGTCATCGGTCTGAGTCTTTATTTATCCTTTTCCAAGTCGATCTCACGATTTTCAATGCTCACAATCCCACTTTTGGCTATTTCAACTTCTACCTTATCCGCGATCTGCAAAATAACGGAATCGTCCTTAACTTTGGATATTTTACCGTAGATTCCTCCGGTTGTGATTACCTGGTCTCGCGCGCGAAGACTGCTCATCATAGCCTGCCGTTTTTTTGCTTGTTTTTGTTGGGGGCGAATCATGAGAAAATACATAATCCCAAAAAAGACAGCGAAATATAGGACTAAGGTTAATGTCGATTGATTCATTAATAATTCCTCCTTTATTCATATCCTAAACTATTCACCATATCAGAGTGAAAATCCTTCTGGTTTTTTGCAAAAAATAAACTCTCCGTAGAATTACGGCACCTGAAGTTTGGTTGAACAGATATAAGGGCGTTAGACTAATTGCTTTTCTACTCAAGAAATTCGTTCTCTGACCCCCGGCATCTGAACTCAAACCTCTTACCTCTGTCAAATGTACCCGTAATCTGTAAAACAGGTTTGACGATATTCAGTTAAACGATCTTCCTTAATCGCCTCTCGGATTTCACGCATTAAGTTCTGTAAATAACGCAAGTTATGAATCGTCATTAAGCGCAGACCCAAAACTTCTTCAGCTTTAATTAAGTGCCGAACATAGGCCCGCGAATAATTGCGACAGGTATAACAATCACAAGTTGGATCAATTGGACCAAAATCATGGGCGGAACTAGCATTGCGAATCGTCACCTTACCGAAACGAGTCATTGCTGTCCCATTTCGAGCAATCCGGGTGGGGAGAACACAATCAAACATATCTACCCCCCGGATAACCCCTTCAATAAGGGCATCGGTCGAACCAACCCCCATCAGATAGCGAGGTTTTTCCCTAGGAAGTAAGGGGACTGTATACTCTAAAACGTCATACATCATTTCTTTCGGCTCCCCGACACTTAACCCACCGATCGCATAACCCGGCAAATCCAGTTCTGTGATCTCAGCAGCACTCTGCCGGCGAAGATCTTCGTACATGCCGCCCTGAACAATCCCAAACAAAGCTTGAGTATCCGTCGTAGTCAACGTCTCTTTGCAGCGCTTAAGCCAACGCGTCGTGCGCTCAAGTGAATCTTTAGCGTACTCATGGGTGCAAGGATAAGGGGCACATTCGTCGAAGGCCATCACCACATCGGAGCCAAGTGCCATCTGCACCTGAGTCGCGATTTCTGGGCTTAAAAATTGGCGTGAACCGTCGATATGCGATCTGAATTCTACGCCCTCTTCCTTAATCGTGCGCAAATCACCAAGACTAAATACTTGGAACCCGCCACTGTCCGTCAAAATAGCCCCATCCCAGTTCATGAAACGGTGAAGTCCACCCGCATCGCGAATCAAGTCATGGCCTGGACGCAAGAAGAGATGATAAGTGTTACTTAAGATCATCCCAGCTCCGATCTCTTTGATCTCCTCTGGGGTAATCGTTTTTACCGTTCCTTGAGTCCCAACCGGCATGAAAACAGGTGTCTCAATCACGCCATGTGGAGTATGTAATTTTCCCAAGCGCGCTCTCGTTCGAGAATCTTCCTTAAGTATTTCCAAATGAACCGCAGCCAAACCCTTCACTTCCTTTTATTTTAAAAAATAACTTCTATAAAGACACGAGAAAGCCATGTCCTAACTCCAAGATTTTGGCGATTCGCGTACCATCCATAGCATAGCACATCGCTCTACTCATAGAATTAGCATAGCATCTCCAAAACTATAGAACCGATAGTTCTCCTGCACTGCAATCTCGTACGCTTTTAAGATAAGTTCGCGCCCCGCCAAGGCGCTCACCAACATCACCAAGGTTGATTTTGGAAAGTGGAAATTGGTCAAAAGAGCATCCACTATTTGAAACGAATAGCCTGGATAGATAAAAATATCCGTCCACCCTACTCCTGATATAACCCTTCCGTCCTTGCCCACGGATTCTAACGTCCGCGCTGCTGTTGTCCCTACTGCAATGACCCGTCGTCCTTCTCGCTTGGCGCAGTTAATTCTCTCGGCCGCCTCTAAATCAACTCGGTAATACTCCGAATGCATTTCATGGTCACGAATATCGTCCACTTTTACTGGACGAAACGTTCCTAAACCAACATGGAGAAGGATCTCTACAATTTCCACGCCCTTTTTCTGGAGTTGGTCCAAAAGTTCAGGCGTAAAATGCAACCCTGCCGTTGGCGCAGCGACTGACCCTCGTTCCTTAGCGTATACTGTTTGATAGCGTTCTTGGTCTTCTAGTTGGGCCGTTATATAGGGGGGAAGAGGCATCTTGCCAAGCTGGTCCAGGATTGTTTCGAAAACCCCTGCATAGTTAAATACGATCTTCCGATTTCCGTTTTCTAAGATACCCTCCAGTACTCCCTCCAAGATACCCTGCCCAAAATGGACCTTCTGACCTAGTTTAAGGCGTTTCCCAGGCTTAATCAAAGCTTCCCATACATCTAATTCTAGTCTTTTTAAGAGGAGAACCTCTATCTTTACCTCAGTTCCCTCTTTCACTCCGATCAGACGCGCAGGAATCACGCGAGTGTTATTGACTACTAGCACGTCACCTGATTTTAAGAGGGACACTAGATCTCTAAACGTATGGTGGTCAATCGTTTCATGGCCACGATTGACCACCATCAGGCGAGAAGTATCTCTTGGTTCCACTGGATGTTGAGCAATTAACGATTCCGGTAAATAAAAATCAAACTCCGAAACATTCAACGACGGATTCTCCTTTTTCTAATCAACATACTTTTTGTCAAATTCATGATCCTTTAGAAATTAAAGTGTTGGAATAATAAAAATCTAAAATATCTTGATAATTATACCCTAATTGCGCCATATGGTAAGCACCCCATTGTGACATCCCCACCCCATGTCCCCAACCACGACCCTTAAAAATAAACACTCCAAACGGCTGAGAATCAGGATTCGTTCCTAACGAGGTACTGAGAATTTTAGATAGTAAAGGGCCTTGCTCTGCTTGATACCCCTTGGTTATCCCCCTATCTCCCAAAGATTTGAGAAACACTGCTAATCCTGTTTTCTCGTAGGAGTCCCATTTTGGGGGAATAATTTGAGCTTCAAAGAAATTCCCCAGAAAAGCTTCTGCTCGAATGGGCTGCCCAAAAGGATAAAACGCTTTGACGAACGTCCGACCTTTAACCGTCTCGATATTTCCAAATCCATCTTCCATACTTACACTTTTTACCCTACCAGAGGGGAACTTGTCAAGTTCAATGTTTCGTACAGGTCCTAAGCTAAAGGTTGAACCGAGAAGAGGAGCAGAGACAATATACCGCCAATGATCGACAGGACCCCCGACACCTTGGGAATAAGGATCAGGGTGGGATATATTGTGGATATCTGTATTTCCCCAGACATTATTGGCGTCCTCAGTATATCCCCCGCTATGCGAAGAATACAAGGCATCAATCGGTTGCCTGGTTTGAGCATCGACTAAAATTTCGCCCCGAGTAGCTTCAACTGCTGCAGAAGCTTCCCCTTCCACATTCCTACCAGCATAGGCCTGATCAATATCAGGAGAGTCGGTAATCATTTTTTTACCACTCTCCGAATGTTTCATGAGATAGGTCCGAGCCGCAACCGCTTGAGCTTTAAGAGCCTCGGTCCCACTCCTAGCCCATTCGTTACTCATTTCGATGGGTACGACCCCTTTGAGGTAGTCTTCGCTATCGACCAGATTAATTAACCGCCAATGACCCTCTTGCCAATTGAGTTGAAGTCCCCCGCGATAAACTACCTCTTTATCTTCAGGAGTTTTTACACGCAGAGAACCTGGCTTTAGCTCATAAACCTTCAATTCTGATCCACTAAAAACTTGGAAATCACCATGGTTAATCCGCACTACAGGGGTCCATCCCCCCCAACCCACCTGAAGTGTAGAGCCAGTCGAAAACTTAACCGCTGTGTCATTTAAAACAAGTTGATAATTTCCCTCTTCAACTTCTATTTGTACCCATCCGGCCTGGCCCAATTTCCATACTAACTCGACCGAGACCATTTCTGCTTGACACGGTGTAGCCTGGATCAGTACGAGTACTAACAAAGCCATCCACAAAAAGGGTAACCGATACACCATCCGGAGCATGCTCTTCACACCCTTTCTTACCTCATCAGAAAGTTAGCTTATTGGTGGAAGCAAGTTTCTTTATGCTCAGATTACCCTTTTTTCTCGGCATATATGCTCTTAACTTTTTTTGGATGGGGCAGCGGGGACGGTTCTTGTGCCCCCTCCTCGAGCCCATCGTCCCCTATCCTCTGTCGACCAGAAATTAAATACCCAGAGGTTGGCGTAATTGCTTCAGCTTCTTCAGATCGAGCGCTGACACTGGATGTGTCGAGTGCACCGCCGCCAAGGATGGCGATAGGCGGTGCGGAACGTAACGTGTGTGAACGTGCAATCGCCCCTTACTTTCAAAAGACCTCAAACGAATCATCCCTCGTTCCCTTACTCTGGGAAGAGTCCACTTTCCACTCGATTTTGGGGAAGAGAATAGCCAAAATGCTGATAAGCTCTTGCTGTAGCCATCCGACCTCGGGGAGTACGTTGCAGGAATCCCATCTGCAGCAAAAACGGTTCGACAACATCCTCTAAGGTTTCTGACTCCTCACCAATCGTTGCGGCCAGCGTTTCCAAGCCCACTGGTCCACCTGCAAAGGTTTGGATAATGGTTTTCAGGGTCTTTTGGTCAATATTATCCAATCCTACCGGATCGACTTCTAACCTATTTAGGGCCTCTCTGGCAATCGTTTGATTGACAACGCCGTCTTCCCAAACTAAGGCGAAATCCCGCACTCGCTTCAACAAGCGATTCCCCACTCTGGGTGTTCCCCGTGAACGACGGGCAATCTCATCAGCACCCTCGTCAGTTATTCCCAATCTTAAGATACTTGCTGTACGCAAGATAATTTCTTTTAAATCCTCCACCTCATAGAATTCCAGACGGCTTATAACCCCAAAGCGATCACGCAAGGGGGAGGTTAATTGTCCTGCACGGGTGGTAGCCCCCACCAGCGTAAACGGTGGCAGAGACAAACGAATTGAACGCGCGCTTGGCCCTTTTCCAATCACGATGTCTAGACACCCATCTTCCATGGCTGAATAAAGAATCTCCTCTGTTGTACTGCTCAAACGGTGTATTTCATCGATAAAAAGCACATCCCTTGGCTCTAAGGCCGTAAGAATTGCGGCTAAATCCCCAGGCCGTTCAATTGCTGGGCCTGAAGTGGTGCGAATGCTAACGCCCATTTCTGCCGCAATAATGTTCGAGAGGGTGGTTTTTCCTAATCCCGGCGGTCCATATAATAAGACGTGATCCAACGCCTCTCCTCGAGTAGAAGCGGCTTGAATAAAGATACTTAAATTGTCTTTTACTTTTCTCTGCCCAATATAGTCACTCAAGCGTTGAGGACGAAGTCCTTCCCCTTCATGATCTGTCAGTTGCTTTTGGGGAGCAACCAGACGCTCTTCCATCTCTTGTCCTCCTCACGTCTCATCTTTACTTGGCGCATTCTAAACTAGGCTTCTCAAGTGCCTAACCCCGCGCCAATAAGCGCAGAGCCTTTTTCACCTGATCCTCAGTCGTTAAATCCCCATTCTCTTTCAGAACCTGACCGAGAACCTGCCGTGCTTCGTCTAGACCAAAACCAAGTGCCAGTAAGGTTTGTAGTGCCTCGGAGTGTGTGTGAGAAGCTGGTTCGCCGAGCGAGACCCCTCCGGTTGGAAACGAACTATGCCCTTTAAACTTTTCTTTAAGTTCTAAGATAAGTCGTTGCGCGGTTTTTTTACCGATCCCAGGAACTTTGGTTAATAAATTAAGGTTTTCACTTACAATAGCACTTTGGATCTGAACTGCCCCAAACGTTGAGAGCAGAGAAATTGCTGCTTTCGGACCAACCCCTGAAACACTCAGCATTTCCAGAAAGAGTTGCTTCTCTTCAAAGGAGGAGAACCCATAGAGGGATAAATCGTCTTCGCGCACCACTACATGGGTGTACACGACAAGTTCCTGCTCAGGATAGGCCTTCGCCAAGAGACTGTAAGGCACAGTAAGCAGGTACCCAGTCCCGTTAACATCGATCACCAAACGCTCGGACTGGATCTCCCAAACTTTACCCCGCAACATTCCAATCATCGGAACTCCTCCATTCTCCTGTCTAAAGCGTAACTATGAGCATGACAAATTGCTATGGCTAAGGCATCTGCTGTATCATCAGGTTTAGGAATTGCGTCCAGTCTTAACAACCCTTTGACCATCTGTTGTACCTGGTTTTTCTCTGCTCTACCATATCCGACCACGGCTTGCTTAACCTGTAAAGGGGTGTATTCATAGATCGGAATACCCTGCTGGGCACCCGCCAATAAGATTACACCCCGAGCGTGCCCCACTGCTAGAGCAGTCGTAGTATTACGATTAAAAAACAGCTCTTCAACCGCAATGTGATCGGGGGTGTGTTCCCTGAGAAACGGATTAATCTGTTCATATAGCATTAACAATCGCTCTGCTAAGGGTGTGTGAGCTGGTGTCCGCCAGCAACTATAAGCGAGAGCGCTTAAATGATTCCCCTTTTGTTCAATTAAACCATAACCCATAATCGCCGTTCCGGGGTCAATCCCTAAAATAATCATCTCACGTCTTCCTTTCAATGACTACTAGTTCGACAGAAGACGGACGATTCCCTTTCTTCTTATAGACTCTTACTCTAGCCACAAAGGTTCGTCGACCGTATCAATAAACGATTGCACCTCGTCTAAGGAATAAAACTCGACGTTAGGAACCATTTGCAAAATCTCTTGGGGCCAAGACTCAACACTTACTCCGGTGACAATAACCTTACCACACATGCCTGGTTTTCCTTCGATCACAGAAAGGACCCCTTGCTCCAAACCAAAATGATAGATTTCCTTGGCTGGAGCTTCCGTAGTCAAAACGGGTTCAACCTCTAAATCATTTATGGTAGATTCAGCGAATTTTCTATCATCCCACCAAGCAGTGACATTAGGTACAAGGGTTCCAATTCCCAAGCCGAGAATAAGTACGATACTCATAACTTTCCATCGAGACATACGAAATAAGCCCTCCTGACATTATCTTGTTAGTACTAGTCTTGCCAGGAGGGCTTTCTTTAATCATTCAATTATTGCTTTAAACTTATCTCTGCGACTGACTTATCTCTAAGCTCAGATTTTTCTCTACAAGTCTTCGTCTGCCAAAGCATCGGCCAATTCAAAGTTAGAATACACTCCTTGGGAATCTTCATGATCCTCAAGTTTATCCATCAATCGCATGATTTTGCGGGCCTGGTCAACATCCGTGATTTCGAGGGTATTTTCGGGAATTGGGCTGAGTACAGATTCCACAACAGCAATCTGTTGATCCAAAAGGGCTTGATGCACTTCCTCCATAGTCTCTGGAGTCGTGTAGACCACATAGCCATCCTCATCGATTTCAATATCCTCTGCTCCGGCTTCTAAAGCCAACATCATAAAATCATCGTCACTCACTTTGATTCCCTCACGCAGGACTCTCAATTGGCCTTTCTCCTTGAACATCCAACCGACGCAGCCAGTCTCACCCATGTTACCACCATTTTTGGAGAAGATATAACGAACTTCTCCCGCCGTACGGTTTCGATTATCCGTAAGTATATCAACCATGACGGCAACCCCGCCTGGCCCATATCCTTCATAACGCAGTTCTTCATAGACTGTTCCTTCTGCGCCGCCAGTCCCTTTAAGAATAGCCCTTTGAATATTATCATTGGGCACATTAGCTGCTTTAGCATTTTCAATGGCAATCTTTAAGCGAAAGTTGTTAACGTCCCCACCACTAGCTCGGGAGGCAACTACCAATTCCCGGCCAAGTTTAGTAAACATTTTCCCCTTATGAGCATCCGCCTTACCTTTTTTATGCTTAATGTTTGCCCACTTTGAATGTCCAGACATGACATACTCCTCCTTATGCTAGTCACTATCGAATAGTTTAGCATAGGGTAATTTCCCTTGTAAAGCAATATCCAATTTCCCGCGGGTCTTAGTGATGAAAAACAGCTTATGACTCGTTAATTTTTATGGGAAAACAGTTCCGTACTTAAATAACGTTCCCCAGTATCTGGAGCTATTACAACAACATTTTTACCCTCACCTAAGGTTTCCGCTACCTGAAGAGCTGCATAAACGGCTGCACCAGAAGAAATGCCCACTAAAACTCCCTCTTCTCGTGCCATACGTCGCGCTGTCTCTAAGGCATCCTCATTACTCACTTGTATGAGTTGATCCAGGATCGTTTTGTTGAAAATTGCCGGAACAAACCCTGCGCCAATTCCTTGGATTTTATGCGGTCCGGGTTTCCCACCGGAAATAACCGGAGATGAAGCAGGTTCTACTCCGATAATCTTAACTTCAGGAAGGCGAGCCTTTAAAATCTCACCTACCCCGGTAATTGTACCGCCTGTACCAATCCCTGCCACAAAAGCATCCAGACCTGGGAACTGCTCAAGAAGTTCTAAAGCAGTACTTTTTCGATGGGCTTCAGGGTTAGCAGGGTTCTCAAATTGCTGAGGCATATAGAAATCCGGATTTTCGCCCAGTAATCGTTTAGCCTCTTCAATCGCCCCATTCATCCCCTTTGCTCCCGGAGTTAGCACAAATTCAGCCCCATAGGCCGCCATGAGCATCCTTCGTTCAACACTTAAGGAATCTGGCATTACGACAATTAGGCGATAACCCCGAGCAGCAGCAATCATGGCCAGTCCGATTCCCGTGTTTCCACTTGTTGGCTCAATGATTGTCCCTCCAGGACGGAGTGCTCCACTTTGCTCAGCATCCTGAATCATCCCCCAAGCAATTCGGTCTTTAACGCTCCCGCCCGGGTTAAAAAATTCAACTTTGACATAAACACTCGCCATTCCTGGCTTAACCATCCGTTGTAAACGAATCAAAGGGGTTTGCCCTATCAAATCCGTAATTGCATTAACTACTTGCATTATCAAATACCCCCATTTCTTATCAATTTAGTATGCTTTAATAATAACAAGCTGTATCCCCTTTGTCAAGGGAACAGTGTCTCGACAACTACCTCATGAGTCGTTCCTCAATTTCTATCACCAAGGCCTCAATTTGGTGGGGCAAAGGTGAACGTGGAACCCCTACAAGAAGGATATTTCCCCGTTGTATAGGCAGCAACACTTTATCCGCTTTACTGGCAGAAATCGCAGTAGCCATGGTCGGAGTGATCTCTCCCAATAAACCATAAGCCATCATAATTGCTAGCGAGCCTACAATAATATCTACTCGATCCACATTGAAACAAATTGCTGACTCCCCCGAAGCTCCCTCGGTAGCTCCAGCACGCACCATAGCACCAGTGGCAAGGGCATTGGTGCCCAAGGCCAGGATCTCCAACTCAGGCATTTTTTTGCGTAACTGTTCAACTATATGTTTTCCAATACCGCCACCCTGTCCATCAATGACTGCTATCCGCATAAATACCCTCCTGATTCCTTCTTAACAAATACGGGGAAGGTGTTCACCTTCAAGCATGCCAACAATTCGTTTTCCCCCCAGAGGAGTTTCTAATAGAACGAGCCCCGACTTACCTTCTTTTACTTGCCCAATACGAGTAGCTTGGCATCCCAGTGGGTGTGCTTGCATATTTCGAAGAACTTCTTCTGCCACTTCTGGGGCGACGATGACCAATACTTTTCCTTCGTTTGCTAAATAAAGGGGCTCAAGGCCTAGCATCTCACAGGCCCCTTCCACGCTAGGAGAAAGAGGCAATTGTTCTTCTACTAAGAGCATGCTTACTCCAGCTTGCCCAGCCAATTCATTGAGTGTCGTCGCGACACCACCGCGGGTAGGGTCTCGCATACATTTAACTCCTGGCATATAAAAGGCGTCAATAAGTCCGTTTAAAGGTGCACAATCGCTAACCACCGGAGTTTGAAATTCAAGTCCTTCTCGCTCAGATAAAATCGCGATCCCATGGTCTCCTATAGTTCCGGTAATCAGGATTTCATCACCTGGCCGAATCAGCCCTGGACCCACTAAACGATCTGTAATATACCCAATCCCAGTCGTGTTTATGAAGATTTTGTCCGCACTCCCGCGTTCCACGACTTTTGTATCCCCACAGACAATCGCGACGGCTGCTTCCGCGGCAGTAACAGCGACACTCTCAATAATCCGTTCCAACTCAGCCAGGGGTAAGCCTTCTTCTAAAATAAGCGCCAGTGTTAAAAACTTAGGGATCGCTCCACTCACCGCCAGATCGTTGACCGTACCACATACTGCTAGCTTACCAATATTTCCTCCGCGAAAAAACAAAGGAGAAACCACGAAAGAGTCTGTGGTTACGGCAATCTGCTCTTGCCCCGGTAACAAAGAAGCATCATTCATTTGATCTAGAAATGGGTTTCCCAAGTGTTTCTGGAAGATGGTTTTAATTAATTCATGACTAAGCCGTCCACCGCTTCCATGGGCCATCATAATACGTTCCATTAATCCACACTCCTCTGTGAGTATCTGTGATAAGCGGCACAAGACCCTTCGTTAGACACCATACAAGGTCCTACAGGCTTGAGCGGTGTACAGCGTTTACCAAACAAAGGACATTGTGTCGGATAAAGCAGTCCTTTTAAGACATCACCACACCGGCAACCCGGAGTTTCCGGAGAATGAAAAACTGGTAGGGCAAATTTTCGCGCTGCATCCCAGGCCCAATAATCTTCCCGTATACCCAAGCCACTAAGAGGGATTATTCCTATCCCTCGCCAGGACGCATCGACAGGCTCAAAGACCCGTTCAACAACCCTTTGTGCATGAGGATTTCCCTCTGCTTTGGCAACACGCTTATATTGAATTTCAATTTCCGAGCGCCCCTCAGCACGTTGACGAAGGAGCATAACGATGGCTTCCAAAATATCTAGGGCACCAAATCCGGTCACCACGCCTGGCAAAGCATAGTCTTTAGCCATAAATTCGATCGGTTTAATTCCGATAATGGCACACACATGTCCAGGATCCAAAAAGGCATCGACAACCAGTTCCTTGTCTTCTGCCAACAGTTTTAAGACTGGGGGAACGACCTTATGCATGGATAAGACGCTATAATTCTCGATTCCTTCTTGTTTGGCTGTTTCTAAACTTAAAGCTACCGTAGGGGTCGTCGTTTCAAACCCAATCCCCAGAAAAGCAACCTCTTTGTCTGGGTTTTTACGGGCTAACTCTAAGGCATCTTGGGTCGAATAAACAACTCGAACATCCGCCCCTTCTGCTCTTAAAACTTGTAAATTTTTCTCTGTCCCGGGCACTCGAATCATATCCCCAAAGGTTGCGGTAATAACCTTAGGCTGGGCAGCTAAATAAAGATAACGGTCAATATCACTGCTATCTGTTACACAAACCGGACAACCTGGTCCGGAAATTAAGCGAACCGTCTCTGGCAACAACTCACGAAGTGCATTTTTGGCGATGGCCACTGTATGCGTTCCACAAACTTCCATGATCGTCAATGAACTCTGGGCTAAGGCCTGGATTTCGGACAAATAGTCACCTGCTTTTGCTAAAAGCTCCTTACTCTCCTTCTGCATAGGCTTCGGCTACCTCCAATAAAAGTTTTTCCGTTTCTTTTGCGCTCTCATCATCGATAATTCCAATGGCAAATCCCGCATGAACTAAAACGTATTCGCCAATTTTAACCTCTGGGACCAAATCGATACTCACTAGACGTTCATTGCCCATCATATCCACTTTGGCCATTGATCTTTCGAGCGTAACAATCTTAGCAGGAATGGCTAAACACATTTATAACACCTCATTCGCAATTAATACTTGTCCGAAGGCTAGGCCTCCATCCCCCGGAGGGAGGCTTCGAGAACGCAAGACTTTAATTCCTTGGGTTTGACAGTTCCGAAGGACTGCTTCACTCATGAGTTTATTCTGGAACACCCCTCCACTCAAAACCAAAGGACCATCACTAACCCCTAATTGCAGCGCTAGATCTACAATAGCCTGAGCCATAGTTTGATGAAAACGATAGGCTATTTCACCTCGACTCACGCCTTGGAGAACGTCACTTACTAGTTCTTGGAAGAGTGGTCTGACCCCAAGGATAAGCACCCCGTTCTCCTCTCTTACTTCATAAGAATAGAGTAATTCTAGGTTTTCCAGCCTATGTTCTGCGTCTTCCAGTCGCTGTTGCTGCAAGAATCTTGTCCCAACGCTTTCCAGTTCAATCGCCGCTTGTCCTTCATAGGTTACCTTGGTACACACACCCAGTAAGGCGCTCACCGCGTCAAAGAGCCTACCTGCACTCGAGGTTTGGAAGATTTGAACACCAGTTTCCAGTTGACGATCTAAGATCTGACGTTCAAAGCTGGAAAGAGTTGACCAAAGGGGCTCAGTCTCTTCCCACGCTTCACTCGAAAAAAGAGTTTTAAGATAAGAATAAGCAATTCGCAAAGGCTGTTTGGCACCCGCATCTCCCCCGGGAAGCCCCAAGTACTCAAGATGTGCCTTGCGTTCATAACCAAAGGCGTTGCCATACAGAAATTCAAATCCCCAGATACATTGATCCTCTCCGAAACCAGTTCCATCACAGATAACCCCCAGTGTCGGTTCGGTTCTGTCCCATTCCCCCAACACACTAACTAAATGGGCATGATGATGTTGTACTGCATGTTTAGGCCAAGTCTGTTCCAGGGCAAATTTCGTCAGTTGGTAGTTTGGATGTTTATCATAGGCAATCCCACTCGGCGTAGTATTGACGACACGTTGAAAGGATGCTAGTTCCTGGTGAAAGCGCTGGAGATTTTCATACCCTTCCATATCTCCAATGTATTGACTTACAAAAGCCCTCTGCCCAGAGGCGAGGCAAAATGTATTTTTAAGTTCTCCCCCGACACCGAGAAGTGGGCTAGTGATCTGAGTCGACGACATTAGAATCGGCAACGGAACATAGCCGCGAGCTCGCCGAAAAAAAACCGTCTCGTCCCCAATAACTTGAACAACAGAGTCGTCACACGGGTGGTAAATATCTCGATCATGGAACAGGAAAAAGTCGGCAATTTCCTTTAATTCTTCTAGAGCTTCAGCATTCTTGTAAATAAGTGGACGACCACTGAGATTAGCACTCGTCATGACTAAAAAGTCATACGGTCCTGCAAATAAAAGCTGGTGTAACGGTGTATAAGGAAGCATAATTCCTAGGGAGTGGATACCTGGCGCGATATCCTCGGGCAAAGAATTTGCAAGCCTAAACTGCCTTTCCAAAACAACAATCGGGGCAGCCGGACTTCGCAACAACATCTCTTCTTTAGAGCCAATGACCACCTCATCGCGAGCTTTTTCTACTGACCGTGCCATTAAAGCGAAAGGCTTGGCCCCCCGCTCTTTTCGTTCGCGCAAGCGGCGTACAGCTTGCGCATTGCGGGCATCACAAACGAGATGAAAACCCCCTAGCCCTTTTACGGCAAGAATCCCACCTTGAGCAAGCTGATCTATTCCTAGACCTGGGAGCAGTCGACCAAGAGCATCACAGAGTTGAACCTTGGGTCCACAATTTACACAGGCCACGGGTTGAGCATGAAAACGCCGATCCCAAGGATTTTGATATTCTACGGCACAAGCTTGACACATTGGGAAATCAGACATAGTCGTTTGTGCTCGATCATACGGAACATCACGGATAATTGTATAGCGCGGACCACAATTGGTGCAATTCGTAAAAGGAAATTGGTAACGTCTGTTCATCGGGTCCGCCATATCTTGTAAACAATCTCCACACGTTGCAACGTCAGGTGAAATTAAGACATCCGCCTTTTCTTCTGCTTCACTTTCAACAATTTCAAACATTCTATACTTATTAAGCTCTATCTTAAGGGTTCGTACAGTTACAATTTGCGCCAAAGGAGGGGCTTCCTTAAGCAGACGATGATAAAACAAATCGAGATTATCCCCTTCGGCATGGATAGTTACACCACGGCTTGAGTTATTCACCCACCCTTTGATGCTCATTTCTTGGGCGAGTTTAAAAACAAACGGCCGAAACCCTACCCCTTGTACAATTCCATTGATGTAAATCGCCTTTGCCTGTAAAGTCATATCTTAACAACCAGCTTTCAATACTTTTCCTTGTATTACGTTTCCCTCTAATCCTCTCTATTGTACACGCCTCGCTGTATTTCCTTCAAGGGAATAATAGTAACATAATTTTTGTTAAATAAAATCAGAT
This sequence comes from Desulfosporosinus burensis, assembly GCF_054657535.1. NCBI lineage: Bacteria > Bacillati > Bacillota > Clostridia > Eubacteriales > Desulfitobacteriaceae > Desulfosporosinus > Desulfosporosinus burensis. The sequence continues at coordinate 147,582 of NZ_BAAHYN010000012.1, read as the reverse complement.
ATTTTGGACCTTGACAAAGTTGGAATATTGCCTATAAACTAAGAAAAAGTGTACAATTATTAGACATTTATCCCGTGTGACTCCCTCTTCTCCAAGTGGGAGTAACTCGATGTTCAGCTTTAGTTGAACGAGTTCACTAGATAAAGACCCCTTAGGAGGGTATTATCATGTCAATCGTTAGCACAATAGATGATAAATGCAAGGCCTGCTATTCCTGTGTGCGAAATTGTCCAGTAAAGGCTATCAAGGTAGAATTGGGTCAATCACGAGTCGTAGAAGAACGTTGTATCAGTTGTGGCAATTGCGTTAGGGTATGTCCCCAAAATGCTAAGCAAATTGTCAGTTATGTCGATGAGACAGAAAAATTCTTGGGCCGTGAAAAGGTAGTGGCTTTACTGGCACCTTCTTTTCCTGCTAGCTTTCACTATTTGGAGCCTGCAGAGTTTTTTGAAGCACTTAATGAGTTAGGTTTTACAGATGTATTAGAAGTAACTCTCGGTATTGAATTAACTGTCCCGGCTTATCAGGAATTTTTGGCTACAAATCCTGAAATGGCTATTAGTTCATTCTGTCCCGCTATTGTTGGAATGATCGAACGACAATTTCCATCCCTCTTGCCTTATCTGGTACCCGTTGATTCGGCTGTTTTAGCGGCAGCTAAATATGCATCTTGGAAGTATCCCCGGGCTAAAGTAGTTTTCATTGGTCCCTGCATTGCTAAAAAACAAGAAATGATTGATTTTGGTACTGGTTTTCTGGATGCAGTACTCACCTTTAAAGAGCTAAAAGGAATGTTTGATTCGCGAGGATTACATGAGAACCAAGATCGGACTTATAAAGCGCCAGAGGGTTTCAGTTCTCTGCCACCACTTTTTCCGATTAGTGGTGGTCTAGCCCGCAACCTTGATCCCCAGGGGATTCTTTATCGAGAAGAAGAAATAGCGGTTGTCGACGGAAAAGAGGATTCTCTACATTTTTTGCAAAACCTGCATAGTGGAAAGGTAAAATTTCAATTTATCGATATACTTTTGTGCAAAGGGTGTATCGATGGACCAGAAATGGACAGTCCTCTAGACTTATTTAGCCGGAAGCATAGTATTTTAAGATATGCCAAAAGCAAGGAGAAAGACAGTTTGGGGACAATACCCTTTTTTGACTTGCAGCGCAGCTTTACAAACCGCTATAATCCTTTGCCTGAACCTACTCCGACTAACATTAAAGAGATTCTACGCTTTACTAATAAATTCACGCCTGAAGATGAGCTTAACTGCGGTTCTTGTGGCTATAATACCTGCCAGGAAAAAGCTGTCGCTGTATACCAAGGCCTAGCGGAAATAGATATGTGTTTACCCCATTTGTTGGAACAATCCCGCGGTGAATTTGAAATCTATAAAGAGCGCTTAAATTTCAAAAAGGTCTATAAAGAGAATGAGCAATTTCTGATTGGAGAGAGCAAAAGTACTATGGAATTACGGCGTTTGGCAGTCCAAGCCAGTCGCAATGATGCCAACGTTTTAATTCTAGGCGAAAGTGGCGTAGGCAAAGAGGTTTTTGCCCATCTTACCCATTTTCTAAGTAAACGGCGGGATAATCCCTTTATCGGAATAAACTGTACTGCTCTGCCGGAAAACCTCTTGGAATCAGAACTGTTCGGGTATGAGGAAGGAGCTTTTACAGGGGCCAAAAAAGGTGGCAAACGTGGTAAGTTCGAAATAGCTGAAGGCGGAACCATCCTTTTGGATGAAGCGGGAGATATGCCTTTGACTCTTCAGGCCAAACTTTTGCGTGTTCTACAAGAGAGAGAGTTTGAGCGAGTAGGTGGTACTCGAACCATAAAATTGGAAGCCCGAGTTATGGCAGCGACTAACCGAGATCTCCAGCAGCTTGTTAGAGAGGGAAAGTTTCGAGCAGACCTTTATTATCGCTTAAATGTGATTAATATTTATATTGACCCACTTAGGGAACGCAAGGAGGATATTGCACCACTGGCTATTAACTTCTTGCACAAAATTACTCAAACTAAAAAAATATCCCCTAAGATTTTCTCAGCAGAGGCCTTAGATTGCCTGATGCAATATAATTGGCCGGGAAATGTCCGGGAACTAGAAAATATAATAGAACGACTACTTTATTCAGTTGAAGATAATGTGATCAAAGTGTATCATTTACCACAATTTTTAGGTGGTTATATCGAGAATTACCAGGCTTTGGAGATTCAGCCGCTTAAGCTAGCAGTGCAAGATTTGGAAAGGAAAATGATAACTCAGGCTTTGCTCAATACAGGTGATAACCGCGCAGCCGCCGCCAACTCTCTTGGGATCCCTAGAGCTACTTTCTACCTGAAACTTAAAGAGTATGGGTTCTTAGATTAAACTTTCGCACAGTCTTAGTGTCTATAACTTGTACATGTACAAGTTATAGACACTAAGAGCCAGGACAAGCTTATAAAGGGCGTTAATCCGAAAATAGCAATGGCTCAATAATACTGAATTGTCTAAATATTGGACAAAGTGGCCATAATAGAGCCTTATTATGGTGGCACGCAATTTGCAAGTATATTGTTAATTAACGAAAGTTCAAAAAATTCAAAAATTTACTAAAGTATCTTAAATGGAGGTGGAAACAAAATTTCTCTCAAATAGGGTCCTCAACAAATCTTTTTTATAGGTTTTTTCGGTCGCTCCATCATTGCCATTTATTTTATTACCCCATTATTTTCTTATTACTTTTATCCTTTTTTACTAACCCTTTTAAAAATAGTCTAGAAGTAATTAAGCGTTAATACTCTTTGGTATTAATACTTGCCATCCCCAACCAATAAGACAACACAAATTAGGAGGTGTTCTGCAAAGTATGGGTAATTTCGATTTACTCAAAGCCAAAGGGGTTTCTCGTCGTGATTTTATGAAATTAATTGCAGCAACAACAGCAGCACTTGGCCTACCCGAGCTTATTGTCCCTCAAGCGGCCAATGCCGTAGAACAAGCACTAAAAAAACCACCTGTTATCTGGCTGGAAGGTATGGATTGTACCGGATGCACAGAATCCGCCATTGCCACATTAAACCCTTCACCCGCCGAACTTATTCTAGATATGCTCTCGATTCGCTATCATGAAACTATTATGGCCGGATCCGGTCATACATCAGAAGAAGCTTACCAAGAAGCCCTTAAAGAACAATTCGTTCTCGTCGTAGAGGGGTCCTGTCCTGCCGAAGAAGGCCGTTTCTGTAAGATTGGAGGAAGGCCCTTCCGCGATATCCTGATTGAATCAGCCCAAAAAGCTCAAGTGATTATCGCCATTGGCAGTTGTGCCAGCGAAGGGGGCGGCATTCCAGGGGCTTGTGCGACTGGTGCCGTCGGCGTGGCGGAAATCCTCAGAAAACAGGGCATTAACAAACCCGTGATTAACCTTCCTTGTTGTCCGGTCAAACCGACTACTTTAATTGGCACTATTCTATACTACTTAACCTATAAAAAAGCTCCAGAACTTGATTCACAAAATCGCCCCGTTGTCTTCTACGGAAGTTTGTTACATGATAACTGTCCACGGCGCGGTCACTTCGAAAATGGTGAATTCCTAACCGATTGGAACGACCCTATCCAAAAAGAGTATTGCCTGATTCTAAAGGGCTGCAAAGGTCCGAAGACTTACACCGACTGTGCGCAAGTATGGTGGAATGACAACGCCAACTACTGTATAAATGCTGGATCTCCATGTGCCGGATGTTCAGAGAAGGACTTTTATGATGGATTTAGCCCATTATATGCTAAACAAGAAATGTTTAAGCTTCCGGGTATAGGCCAGGTTAATGCAGATACCGTTGGGGCCGTTATCGGAGGGGCTGCAGCAGTCGGCTTAGGGGTCCACTTAATTGCGACAGCAGCCAGCGGAAGACTTAAAAAGGATCATAAGGAGGACATGTAGATGGCGAAAGTAGTTATCGATCCTTTAACACGCATTGAAGGACATTTAAGAATTGAAGTAGAAGTCGAGAATGGTAAAGTTGTTGACGCACATGTTATAGGTACCATGTACCGGGGAATTGAACCTATGCTCCGTGGTCGTGATCCTCGGGATGCAACGTATGTTACAGAACGTGTCTGCGGAGTATGTGCCGGCTCCCATGGCTGGGCGTCCTCATTAGCCCTGGACAAAGCCTTTGGAGCAAACGTTCCAGCCGGCGGTCGGATTATCCGAAACCTGATCCTAGGGGCCATGTGGTTACATGACCATCCGCTGCATTTTTATCACCTCAGTGCCCTTGACTACCTAGATGTCATGGCTGTAGCTGAGTACAAAGGCAAAGATCCTGGACTTCTGGCAGTTAAAGATAAAATCGTGAAACTTGTTATGGCCGGAGACACCGCTCCTTTGACCCCTCGCTACAAACCGGATGCTTTCAGTGTTAACGATCCGGAATTAGTAACGATGGCTGTCGCCCACTATCTTCAAGCCCTAGAGATGCAAGCGAAGGCCAAGAAAATGTCCGCCCTTTTTGCCGGGAAACAGCCCCACCAATCTTCGATTGTCGTTGGTGGCGTAACGATGCTTCCTAACATTCAAACAGTTGAGCAATTCCGGTCGATGCTATTTGAGCAGCTCGATTTTATTGAAAAAGTTTATTTGCAAGATGTTTTAACATTTGGTACTGGCCCACTTCTACCGTTAGCCCAAGCAGGTGTCGGTGGAGGAAGTCCTCACTATCTTTCGTTTGGCGCATTTGCTCGTGACGATGCTGGTAAAGATTTATTTCTTAAAGCTGGTGTCATCATGGATGGCAATTTAAGCAATATCTTACCGGTCGATGAGAAGAAAATCACGGAGGATGTTCAATATTCTTGGTATAAAGCCAGCGCTAATGGTAAAACCCCATTCACTGAGGATACTGTACCCGATCTGGATAAGAAGGGTGCCTACACCTTTGTTAAAGCTCCACGCTATGCTGATAAACCGATGGAAGTTGGACCTCTCGCTCGTATGCTTGTTATGCAACCAAAAGGGCTTATGGACATCATTGGCAAGTATAATATCAAGCCGGGTGCTGTAGCACGTCATGCTGCCCGAGCTTATGAAACCCTCCTGCTCGCTAAGGAAATGTTCTCTTGGTTAGATGCTTTAGAGAAAGAAATGGGATCTAAGGAATTTCGTATCCATGATACTGCACATTGGGAAGCTCCGGTTACTGGGCAAGGTGCTGGTATGGTTGAAGCTCCAAGAGGCGCCCTTGGCCACTTTGTCAAAGTTGCCGATCACAAAATTGAGAACTATCAAATGGTCGTTCCAACTACCTGGAACTTCTCTCCAAGAGATGACAAGAGTGTCCGTGGTCCACTGGAACAAGCCTTGATCGGCGTACCCGTTCCCGACCTTGACAATCCTGTAAATATTGTACGGGTAGTCCGGTCCTATGATCCATGCCTTGCCTGTGCAATTCACCTCATCAATCCAGTAACTAACAACATCCAAAAATTCCAGATCGGCTGGTAATAAAGGAGGGAAGGACATGTCTAGCCAATTAGACTTAGACCACCCATTGTTTCAGCGCGTTAGCCACTGGATCAATTTGATTAACTTTTTGATTTTAATCATTACAGGTTGGTTCATTCATTCCCCTTATCCTGGAATGCCTATGAATCTAATCAGAAATTTACATTTCATTTTCATGTATCTCTTAATCATTAATGGTATAGTACGGTTCTATTTCTCCTTTTTTGGAAAGCATAAAGACTATAAGTCCTTCTTTTTTGACTCACAAGATGTCAAAACAACTTGGCCACAAATAAAGTATTATTTATTTATGGGCAAGCATCCAAAAACAGGTAAATACAATCCTCTTCAAAAAATGGCCTATATTGCCTTACCTATTATGGCTGTGCTTCAAGCCGTAACAGGATTCATACTCTACAAAGGGGAACAATTGGCTGGCCCAGCCGGTTATTTCGGAGGTTTAGCTGCTGTACGCGGCTTCCATTACCTCCTAATGTGGTTATTTATCGCAGTGATCGCTATTCATGTTTATCTAGTCTTTACCGCAGCCTATGAACAATTCTTATTTATGTTCTTCGGCAAGATTAGAAAGGAGAAGAGCATATAAACATGCAGTCACCAAAAATTATGGTGATGGGAGTAGGAAACATCCTCTTATCTGACGAAGGTTTAGGAGTTCGCTTTTTGGACCAACTAGCTAAAACTACGCTTCCCGACAATGTAGAACTACTTGAAGGGGGTACGGCCGGGCTTGAACTCGTCCATTTGATACAAGATATCGACTTTCTGATTATCGTCGATGCCTTTAATGCAAACGCTGAACCTGGGGCATTGTTCCGCTTTCAGCCAGGAGATCTTCAAATCATCCCTGAACAATACGAAGTTTCATTTCATCAAATAGGCATAATAGAGGTCCTTGCCATGGCTAAGGTATTAGGCCAGGCTCCACAAACCCTAATTTTCGGTGTTCAACCTAAAAGTTTAGAATGGGGATTGGATATCAGCCCTGAAATCGAAGCGCTCTTTCCTCGTCTAGTAGAGTTTGTTCTCAAAGAAGTCGATTCCATTCAAAGCGAAGGGAAATTCACTGCAACGCTGGATTAAAGCCAACATAAAAAACACACTGCTTAAGTAAACTCAAAGAATTACTTAAGTAGTGTGTTTCTTTTTTCTTTTTTCTAACTTTGCTATTTCCCTATATGACTCTCCGTATTGTTAACTAGGAGGAGCTTACTATGTCTCGACCCCCTTGTTCGAGTCATGATCGTCGTCTAACTGGCGCTAAGCCAACTGGATAAGATCAACTAAACTTAGGATGGCGTAGAAGATCATCTAGTTTGGTTTTATTGATTATCCTGATAATTAGCGACTTCTTGTTTTAGCCAATTTGTCCATTCTTCCAGCCCGTTTCCTTTACGGCAAGAAACTTCGAAAATCATGATGTCCGGATTAATCGCCAGAATATCCCGTCTCATATTATCCATATTTACATCTGTCAGAGCTTCCAGATCCATCTTATTAAGTACAACCACTTTGGCATTGCGGAAGATCACAGGATATTTTGCGGGCTTATCATCCCCCTCTACAATACTCAAAACAATAACCTTAAAAGCTTCTCCTAAATCAAAATCCGCCGGACAAACAAGGTTTCCAACGTTTTCAATGATTAAAAGGTCTATTCCCTTCCCCTCAAATTCAGGTAGTACTTTGTTGACCATTTTACTATCTAGATGGCATCCTCCGCCAGTATTAATCTGAATAACCGGAACCTTGTAAGCGGCAATGCGATCTGCATCTTTACTGGTAAAGATATCCCCCTCAATTACTCCCACCTGCATGTTCAGCATTAACAGTGGTAAGGTTTTTTCTAAGAGGGTCGTTTTCCCTGCTCCTGGTGAGCCGATCACGTTGATCACTAAACAATTACTTTTTCTGAAATGAGCGCGATTCAGATCGGCTTGCCTATCATTTGAACTAAGTAAGTTAGCCATGACCTCGATTTCACGACGGTTTGATTCCATTTATTCAACCTCCAGACTTTCAAGTAATAGTTCCTCACCCTGTATCACATCTATACCTGAATTTTGACATTTGGGACAGAGAAACAGCATAGTTGCTACCGCGAATTCTTCATGACATGTTTGACAACGCCCCCGCACCGAGACACGTTCTACTATCAACTCTGCTCCTTCACATAGTGTACCCTTGCTATAGGCTTCAAAGGCCATTTTTAAGGCTTCAGGTTCTGCATTGGTCAACTCTCCGACCTTAAGCTTAACTTGCAATACACGCTTTATATCATGTTGGGATAGGGTCTGTTCTATAACCTCAAATACCCCTCCCATCAAAGACATTTCATGCAAAGATTATCACTCCTCGTATAGCATTGTATCCTCTCCATCTTATCATCATAATTCGACGGGACGTGTGGATATCCTTTACAATCGCTGTAATAATTCGGAATTATCAGAAGAACCAACCCTAAAAGGCTGGATCCTTTTTCTCTAGAGTGAACTCGTTCAAATAAAGATGAAGACTAAGTCTTAACGTAACAGGCTAGCTGATGTTTCTATAAATTTGTATAGGGTTTTCTATGCTGGATAGGATAATAAATGAGTTTCAAGTACAACAACTGAAATAAAGGAGGATGGTAAAAATGAGCCGTAATAAACCTGAGGTTCCTGAATCCGAAAGACAGTTGGATCAACTAAAATGGGAAGTCGCTGAAGAATTAGATTTAGACGATGATATTCAAGAAAAAGGATATGCCAATATGACTACCCGAGAAGTTGGTCAAATCGGTGGAAACATGGTCAAAAAGATGATTACCTATGCTGAAAAGGAAATGGCAGAGCAAGGTGCGGATATTATGGATTAACGGAAGATACCGCTGGACAATAGTTTAGGAGCGACCACACTAACCTCGTAAGATAATATATATGGTTATTAAACAAAAAGGAATGGGGCGATCGGTCATGAAACATCGTCCCTTTCACTTATCTTTCTGCCCTAAAATAAGAATTCATTTCATTCATCAGTGATGCCGCTTTAGCGGCATGGGGATTCGATATATATAAAGCCGACTTATTCCTCCACGTATGGAATAGTCAAGGGACCAAGTGGCAATACTGCAATACTCATTTTCTCGCCATATTTACCCATCAGTTCCTTCAAAGTTTGTTCAATATCCTTCGTCTGATTAAGCATGGCGATTTTGATTGATTCCTCAGGTAGTAAAGAATATACATATACATCTGCCCACTCCTGAATCATGGCAAGTCTTTGTGCTTCCCACTGATCGAACATTTGAAATGAAGGGTCATTAATCATTTCTAAGAGTTCCTTTGGAGATTCTCGCATCTGCAATATTTTAACGAAGTTACCGTGTTCGGGCATCCCTTCACTACATTCAGCTGCGCAAATGATTGTACCTCCTTGTTTAACGATCATACGGGCAGCATCCATGCCCTTCACTGCTTGATATAGATTCTGGTCAAGAGGGTAACCAGCGTTTGTTGTAATGACCACATCGTAACGTTCATCACATTTAATCATGGCATGCTCTTTGACATATGTACACCCAACAGCATGGGCCGCAGTCAGTTCACCAGCAAAAACATTCGTGATCTCTTTCTTCCCGTTCAAAGCGACATTGAGAAGAAAATCCGGCTTACAAAAATTATTGACTTCCCTTGTCATTTGTTGAAGAGGATTTTTGTCTAAGATACCCCATGTAGCCATCGGGTCCCCTATCATTCTAGCATTATGGAACGTCAGAATAGTTTCAATGCCCGCTATGCCGGGCATAATTCCCTTGGGCCCTCCCGAAAAGCCTGCAAAAAAGTGAGGTTCGATAAACCCTGTCACAATTCTAAAGTCAGCCTCAACATATTCTTTGTTAAGGTATACCTCACAACCGTAGCTACTTGTTCCTAGATGTGTCAATTCAGATTTTTCGTGACAATGGTGATTGATAATTCGTACTGAATCAACAATTGTCTCTCCTAACATTTCCACGAACTCTGGTCTTGTTTGGTCACGGTGCGTCCCAAGACCATTAATAATCGTAACATTCTCAAGCGGAACATGAGGTAGCTCCTCTAATATCCAAGGTATTAACTTATAGTTAGGGGTTGGCCGAGTAATATCGCTGATTACAATGACGACCTTATCCTTAGACTTAACCATTTCGCGGAGGGGTTTAGTACCGATAGGATTGCGCAGAGCATTTAGGACAAGTTCATGATCATCCTCAGGCAACTCCAAAAAGGTGGGTTCTACAATCCTCGTATCCTCAGGAACGTTCACACTTAGTCCACTTTTTCCATAAGCTAACATTACATTCACAAAAACATCCTCCTATTCTCTGATTCAACCCGCTTTCATAAACTAGTAGCTAATGTTCTTAACTCACTACTTACTAGTTGGACTCCATCAATCAATTTAGCAATTTCCTGATTGGCCTGTGCTTGTTCTTGTGTAATTTCACGATTACGCAAGGAGCTTTCGGTGATTTTTTGGATTATTAATTGGAATTCAAGTAATATTCCACTGATCTCACTAGCAGAACGATTACTTTCTTCTGCCAATTTCCGCACTTCTCCAGCAACTACCGAAAAACCTCGACCTTGTTCGCCAGCCCGTGCAGCTTCAATAGCTGCATTCAAGCCTAATAGATTAGTTTGCTTGGCCACTTTCCTAATAAGTTCTAAAATACTTGAGGTAGAATGTAGCTGATTTTTACCTTGTTCCGCTTCTTCAGCAATGACATGGCTTATCGCCGCAACTTCTTGGGCAGAAGCAGCAGTTTGTTGGACTGCACTCGCGGCTTGTTCGATCGCTGTGGTTAGAACCTGCACTTGATTACGAATGATAACTTTCAGTTCCTCATCCCTTAACAACATCACAACCAACCCAGTTGCAATTTTAGCAACAGGCGTAACTATATCCAATGGTCCGGCAATTCCAAAGGTACCGATTTTAACTCCATCTACCTTGATTGCCTCATTATAACCCTCTTTAAGCTTTCCCTCAGAAGCTTCTGCTTCTTGAATTGTGACTACAGTAAAGTCAATGTTGTTTGTTAATATTTTCCGACTCCCTTTATGTTGCACACCTATCCTAGTTTTGGCTGAATCAGCAATGATTATCCCCGTTTCATCACAAACGATCACAGAATATCCACATTGATCATGAATAAAATTAGCAATTTTATTAGCAACATCCTCACTCAACTTAGAGACCATTAATCATCTCTCCTTATAAGCTGATTCTATATCACATTATACCACAATTGTCTGATGGCCGGACCAAGAATCTATATTATATATTGTTCCTTAGTCTATATTGTATCACATCGAATGCACCTGTAACCAACGTGGAAACTACCACAAATGACAAACTCTTATGTTCTAGCAAGAACAAACATAGTTAATCTCCTTCGCTCGTCTTTATCCATATAATGGTATTAAAGATTTTTGAGAAGAGGTGATTTTGTTGTATCAGGCTGCAGAGATATTTCACGTTCATAACTATAGCATTCCCACTACTTTTGACGACGGTCACACCCACAGAGTATTTGGTGTAACCAGTCTCGGAGTTTTAAAAGGAAATACCCACCTCCATTACTACCGTGGGTACACCACCCTAGAAGATGGTCATGTCCATTACTTTGGAGGTGTAACCGGACCTGCCATCTTCCTACCCGGTGGCGACCATATCCACAACTACAGAGGAGTTACGAGCTTTAACGATAGGCATAGACATGCCTACGCCAGGACAGACTCTCCTTCTTATTCTTATAGTGGCCAAACAAGGGGACAGGTGCCTTGTTTTGCTAAATGCTTGATGCTCGAAAAACCCTTGTTCAAGAACACTTAAAGACTGCCTATCAAACTTAGAGGCAGTCTTTTACTATTTCTTGGGAGAATTACTTTTTCAAAGGCGAAACAGGGGGAAAGGTGCGTTGTTTTGCTAAAAGCTTAATGCTCGAAAACCCTGTGTTCATGAACAATAAGAGACTGCATCTAAAGATAGATATAGTCTCTTACTATTTACTGATGCACTACTTTCTCAAGGCCTATGCCTCAAGTATCATTGCCCTAGAGATAAATGAATCTTTCAAGTAATATGTCCTCTACATTTCTTCTTCCATCGATCAATGCAAGCACCCATACCTTATTCTCTTCTGTCTTATAAATAATTCGCCAAGGCGGACTAATTAATTCCCTGTAAATCATGATACTATAATATCTTAATTCGGAAACAATTCGTCCTTGTAGAGGCATCTGCCGTAAGTTATCTGCTTTTTGTCTAATAGCAAGATAAACACGCCTTGCTTGAATGTGACTATCCGCTGCAATGTATTCTATTATTTTTTTCAAGTCCTGCTGAGCAGTTTGCGTCCAGAAGACACAATGTTCGTTTATAGTCATGATCTTATATTATCATAGTTATCTAATTCACGATCTAAGCTTGAAAAGAAGTCTTCCTGTGCTAAAACTTTCCCCTCAACAATATCACATTCCCCTTGGGTCAGTAATTTTAACAAGCCGAGAGCCTTTTTCATGTTTTCATAGGATTCAGTATCTACTAAAACCGCCCTAGCTTCTCCATTTTGGGTTACATAGACAGGTCTGCGGGTCTCATTCACCTGTTCCAGAATTTCGGCAGCATTGGCTTTAATATAAGAGATGGGTCTAATATCTTCTTTAATATTCATTGCATCATCCCTCCCTATACAAATATAGTACCAAATTAAGTCCGGAAGGTCAAGGATTGTAAAACTCAGCAGTAGGATCGAACGGGTGGAACACCGGTACCTCGTTCTACAGTATAACGAACACAGAAAGGACTACCTCATTAGAGATAGTCCTTTCGCTTGTTACCTGAAGATACGATAGGCACGATAGTCTCCAGTGGAGAGTATCGCCGAGCCACCCACCCTAAAGGAACACTTCGTGGCGAAGGTGAGCCTATCGCCACACTGCGACTCATAACGCAGACTCCAGCAGTGAGGATCCTACTTTCCCAGGGGCTATGCCCCAAGTATCCTCGGCCCTGGAACGAAAGGCGGATGAGCCTTTCGCCACACTGCGACTTGTAACGCACACTCCTGCAGTGTGGATGAACGGGTAAAACCCCAGCCCCATATTACAGTATAACTAAACACAGAAAAACTATCTCGTAAAGAGATAGTTTTTCGCTTGTTACCTGGCGATGACCTACTTTCCCAGGGGCTATGCCCCAAGTATCCTCGGCCCTGGAGGTCTTAACTTCCGTGTTCGATATGGGAACGGGTGGAACCCCTCCGGCATGATCACCAGATGCGGAATCGAAGTCCGATGTCCGAAATCCGAAGTCCGAATTTGTATGTTTTCTAAAGAAAACAGGATAAGGAATTATCCTTAACCGCTGTTCTCTCAAAACTGCACAGAGTCTATTATCTAGTAATTGTCGTTAGAATTTGAGCCACTTACCTAGTTTTGTTAGCAATCTCGAAGTCCTCCGTCCTCAACCGTCCGTCCTTTCGGACCTCGGACTTCTGACCTCGGACCTCGATTATTAGGTCAAGCCCTCGACCTATTAGTACCAGTCAGCTCCACACGTCACCGCGCTTCCACACCTGGCCTATCAACCTGATCATCTTTCAGGGGTCTTACCAGCTTACGCTGTGGGAAATCTCATCTTGAGGTCGGTTTCGCGCTTAGATGCTTTCAGCGCTTATCCGCTCCGAATATAGCTACCCAGCTGTGCCTCTGGCGAGACAACTGGTACACCAGGGATTCGTCCATCCCGGTCCTCTCGTACTAGGGACAGATCCTCTCAAATTTCCTGCGCCTGCGACGGATAGGGACCGAACTGTCTCACGACGTTCTGAACCCAGCTCACGTACCGCTTTAATGGGCGAACAGCCCAACCCTTGGGACCTACTACAGCCCCAGGATGCGATGAGCCGACATCGAGGTGCCAAACCTCCCCGTCGATATGGACTCTTGGGGGAGATAAGCCTGTTATCCCCAGGGTAGCTTTTATCCGTTGAGCGATGGCCCTTCCACTCGGTACCACCGGATCACTAAGCCCGACTTTCGTCCCTGCTCGACTTGTTGGTCTTGCAGTCAAGCTCCCTTATGCCTTTACACTCTGCGCGCGATTTCCAACCGCGCTGAGGGAACCTTTGGGCGCCTCCGTTACTCTTTAGGAGGCGACCGCCCCAGTCAAACTGCCCACCTGATACTGTCCTAATCCCCGCTTCAGGGGACCTAGTTAGAACTTCAGTACAAAAAGAGTGGTATCCCACCGTTGACTCCACCAAGGCTGGCGCCCTAGCTTCTTAGTCTCCCACCTATCCTGTACATTTTATACCAAAATCCAATGTCAAGCTACAGTAAAGCTCCATGGGGTCTTTCTGTCCTGTCGCAGGTAACCCGCATCTTCACGGGTATTACAATTTCGCCGAGTCCCTCGTTGAGACAGTGTCCAGATCGTTACACCTTTCGTGCGGGTCAGAACTTACCTGACAAGGAATTTCGCTACCTTAGGACCGTTATAGTTACGGCCGCCGTTTACTGGGGCTTCAATTCAAAGCTTCGACCCGAAGTTCCAAACCCGATTCTTCGTTCCATTCTTTTCGAACCTCGAACTTCGAGCCTCGAACTTCGAGTCTAACCTCTCCTCTTAACCTTCCAGCACCGGGCAGGTGTCAGCCCCTATACATCTCCTTTCGGATTAGCAGGGACCTGTGTTTTTGTTAAACAGTCGCCTGGACCATTTCTCTGCGGCTCTTCTTGCGAAGAGCGCCCCTTCTCCCGAAGTTACGGGGCTATTTTGCCGAGTTCCTTAACGAGGGTTTTCTCGCGCGCCTTAGGATTCTCACCCCATCTACCTGTGTCGGTTTACGGTACGGGCACCGAGAGAGCTCACTAGAGGTTTTTCTTGACAGCTTGGAGTCGGTTACTTCGCTACTCATTTTCGCTCCCCGTCACGTCTCAGACTTCTCGCAGGGCGGATTTGCCTACCCTACATCCTACTCGCTTGGGCCAACTCTACCAACGGTTGGCTTAACCTATCCTTCTGTGTCACCCCATTGCTCAAACGCTTCTCGCTGGTACTGGAATGTCAACCAGTTGTCCATCACCTACGCTATCACGCCTCGGCTTAGGTCCCGACTTACCCTGGGCGGACGAGCCTTCCCCAGGAAACCTTAGATTTTCGGCGGGAAGGATTCTCACCTTCCTTTTCGCATACTCATACCGGCATTCTCACTTCTATCCACTCCACCAGCCCTTACGAGCTGACTTCTCTGCTGATAGAACGCTCCCCTACCCCTCAGAGGTCAGTTGTCAGAATCCAGAAGCCAGATTATTTCCATTTTTGGTGAAGAGTATATAACTGTTTGCCCAGTTCATCATATCGTTCAAACAATTTTGCAAATACAACTTCTTGGATATAACCTAGATCTTTTGCTAGTTCTAACAACACCTTGGTTTCGTCTTTCGACCCTTGTGCCATTGCAATTCAGTAATCAGATGTCGGATACCAGATATCAGATACTTGTTCTGACCTCTGGCTTCTGCCCTCTGTATTCTGGAATTCCAAGTTCGTACTTTTCAAAGTCGGGGAATTTTAAGGTTAGTTTGTGGACTTCAAGTGCCAATTCATAAGATATTTGATACACTCTTAGATCACGATAACTTTCTATCATACTACCCTCATTTTCCGACTTCTGGCCTCTGTCAACTGACCTCTGAAGCCATAGCTTCGGTGATACACTTGAGCCCCGTTACATTTTCGGCGCAGAACCACTCGACCAGTGAGCTATTACGCACTCTTTAAATGGTGGCTGCTTCTAAGCCAACATCCTGGTTGTCTGTGCAATTCCACATCCTTTCCCACTTAGTGTATACTTAGGGACCTTAGCTGATGGTCTGGGCTGTTTCCCTTTCGACTATGAAGCTTATCCCCCACAGTCTGACTCCCAATCTAAATCGTATGGCATTCGGAGTTTGATAAGGTTCGGTAACCTGGTAAGGCCCCTAGCCTATTCAGTGCTCTACCGCCATACGTCATCAATTGAGGCTAGCCCTAAAGCTATTTCGGGGAGAACCAGCTATCTCCGTGTTCGATTGGCATTTCACCCCTACCCACAGCTCATCCCCTGCCTTTTCAACGACAGTGAGTTCGGGCCTCCAGTGGGTTTTACCCCACCTTCACCCTGGCCATGGGTAGATCACACGGTTTCGGGTCTACAGCATGTAACTATTCGCCCTTTTCAGACTCGCTTTCGCTTCGGCTCCAGCTTCTCGCCTTAACCTCGCTACATACCATAACTCGCCGGTTCATTCTACAAAAGGCACGCTGCCAGCCGAAGTCCGAGGTCAGATGTCCGATGTCCGATGCATGTACTCCTTTTAAGAATACCTGGATCGGACTTCGGATTTCGGACCTCGGACCTCGACCTACAACTGCTTGTAAGCGCACGGTTTCAGGTTCTCTTTCACTCCTCTTCCGAGGTGCTTTTCACCTTTCCCTCACGGTACTTGTTCGCTATCGGTCGCTAAGAAGTATTTAGCCTTGGGAGGTGGTCCTCCCTGCTTCCCACGGGGTTTCACGTGTCCCGCGGTACTCAGGATTCCCTCACAGTTTGATTCCCTTTCGTTTACAGGGGTGTTACCTTCTCTGCCCGAACTTTCCAGTTCTGTTCAGCTAAGGAATCATTCTTAATAGAGGGTCCTACAACCCCCTACCCGAGATCAGAATTCCGATGTCCGATGTCCGATATAAGCATTCCTCTTGAGATTCAGCTTAAGCTCGGACTTCTGACTTCGGACCTCGGATCTCGAGTAGGGTTTGGGCTGTTCCCGTTTCGCTCGCCGCTACTCAGGGAATCGATTATTCTTTCTCTTCCTCCGGGTACTTAGATGTTTCAGTTCCCCGGGTTGCCTTCGTTAACCTATGTATTCAGTTAACGATAACCGGATATGACTCCAGTTGGGTTGCCCCATTCGGGTATCCACGGATCAAAGCCTGCTTACGACTCCCCGTGGCATTTCGCTGTTAACCGCGCCCTTCATCGACTCTTAGCGCCTAGGCATCCACCGTACGCCCTTAGTAGCTTGACCTATTGATCGCTACTTCTAGGTTGATTTGAAACTTACGTTTCAAAGTGAATTCTTTCGACTTTTTACTAGATTATTTCCTCTATGCAGTTTTCAAAGAACATTACGCGATGCGCGAAGTTCGAGGCGCGATGTTCGAATCGAAGTTTTAGCCTTTGGGCTAAAACAAGATCGTTATCTTACTTCTATATTCACGTTCGCTGAAAAATATAGGATCGGTAGTCAAGCATTTCTGCTTTAACTTCAATCCCGTCTGACTGAGTTTCCATTTCACAAAACCCTTCGTCCAACTCCCGTTATCCTTTCGGATCTCGGACATCGGACTTCGGACCTCGATCATCTGGTCTCTCAAAACTAAACAACAGCTCTTACCAATGAGTTGCCGATCCCTCGGCATGAGTCTTGCGACTCTAATGATCTCTCGCCAGACGTTAAGTCCTTTAAAAGAATCGACCCTTAGGATGTTCGTTTAAAGCGTGACGCTCTAAACAGTTCTCCTTAGAAAGGAGGTGATCCAGCCGCACCTTCCGATACGGCTACCTTGTTACGACTTCACCCCAATCATCGGCCCCACCTTCGACGGCTAGCTCCAATCCAGAGGTCAGAACTCAGATGCCTTTTCAGAGATCGGTTATCAGAGGCCAGATGTCAGATGCATGTAGTCTATTTAGACTAACTCTACTCTGACCTCTGGCTTCTGACCACTGACTTCCGTCTTGGCTTCTGCCCTCTGTCCTCTGGACCGGTTACCTCACCGGCTTCGGGTGTTGCAGACTTTCGTGGTGTGACGGGCGGTGTGTACAAGGCCCGGGAACGTATTCACCGCAGTATGCTGACCTGCGATTACTAGCGATTCCGACTTCATGCAGGCGAGTTGCAGCCTGCAATCCGAACTGAGACCGGCTTTCTCGGATTTGCTCCACCTCACGGCTTTGCTTCCGTCTGTACCGGCCATTGTAGCACGTGTGTAGCCCAGGACATAAGGGGCATGATGATTTGACGTCATCCCCACCTTCCTCCGGTTTATCACCGGCAGTCTGTCTAGAGTGCTCGACCTTACTCGTTAGCAACTAAACACAGGGGTTGCGCTCGTTGCGGGACTTAACCCAACATCTCACGACACGAGCTGACGACAACCATGCACCACCTGTCTCTACGCTCCCCGAAGGGCACTCCCTAGTTTCCTAGAGATTCGTAGGATGTCAAGCCCTGGTAAGGTTCTTCGCGTTGCGTCGAATTAAACCACATGCTCCACCGCTTGTGCGGGCCCCCGTCAATTCCTTTGAGTTTCAACCTTGCGGCCGTACTCCCCAGGCGGAGTGCTTATTGTGTTAACTGCGGCACAGAAGGGGTCGATACCCTCTACACCTAGCACTCATCGTTTACGGCGTGGACTACCAGGGTATCTAATCCTGTTTGCTCCCCACGCTTTCGCGCCTCAGCGTCAGTTACAGTCCAGAAAGTCGCCTTCGCCACTGGTGTTCCTCCACATATCTACGCATTTCACCGCTACACGTGGAATTCCACTTTCCTCTCCTGTCCTCAAGATCCCCAGTTTCCGATGCACTCTCAGGGTTGAGCCCTGATCTTTCACACCAGACTTAACGATCCGCCTACGCGCCCTTTACGCCCAATAATTCCGGACAACGCTTGCCCCCTACGTATTACCGCGGCTGCTGGCACGTAGTTAGCCGGGGCTTCCTCCTTGGGTACCGTCATACTGACTCAATATTTTCAAATCAGTCATTCTTCCCCAAAGACAGTACTTTACAATCCGAAGACCTTCATCATACACGCGGCGTTGCTCCGTCAGACTTTCGTCCATTGCGGAAGATTCCCCACTGCTGCCTCCCGTAGGAGTCTGGGCCGTGTCTCAGTCCCAGTGTGGCCGTTCACCCTCTCAGGCCGGCTACTGATCGTCGCCTTGGTAGGCCTTTACCCCACCAACTAGCTAATCAGACGCGGGTCCATCCATAATCGGTAGCATACTCAGAGGCCACCTTTCCTTAAACACTGATGCCAGCATCTAAGATTATCCGGTATTAGCCCTCGTTTCCAAGGGTTGTCCCGGCTTTATGGGTAGGTTACCCACGCGTTACTCACCCGTCCGCCACTCCGGTTGTCAGATGTCAGAAACCGGATGCCAGATTAGGGTTTTTCCCTTCTGGCTTCTGGCCTCTGTCATCTGACTTCCGGCGTTCGACTTGCATGTGTTAGGCACGCCGCCAGCGTTCGTCCTGAGCCAGGATCAAACTCTCCAAAAAAAGTTATTCAAACTTCTCACTTGAAGAAGATGATTCGCTCATGATTTATTTTGAAACTCTTGCGAGTTTCTCTCATTGGCTGTCCTTGTTGTTTAGTTTTCAAAGACCAAGGCCGTTATGGCCGGATCTATATCTTAGCATTTTCAACTCACGTTGTCAATAACTAATTTGCTTTGTCTCGATTGCATAGTTCGAAGGTTTTAACCTGTTTACTATTAAGACTGTGCGTCGTTTTGGCGCTTTGTTAGAATACCCCTTTTAGCACGCGCTGTCAACTGTTATTTGTATTCATTATTGTCCTAGCCTAAGCTACCTTGACATCTCATCCATCCCACCTCTCAATATTGATAAAAAAGACCTCCTGGGCGTTTTGCTCAAGAGGTCTTGTACACTAGTCGTTTAACGCTCAATTACATAACCATAGAAATTCTTCTCTTTATATAGATTAAAAACACTTTGTATCTTTTTGCCCGCTAGATCAATTCCCTCTTCTTTCATAGCTTGAATAACAAGATGATTAATTTCTGTAGGCTCAAAGCCAGCACTTTCCACTTCAGATTTATCCCCACCAAGTAACCTTAGAAACTCTTCTGCCATTTGACTTCTTGCCGAATTATGAACACAAATAAATAGGACTTTTCTCTTAATAAGATTAATCGCCTCCCTTAACTATAATTGGTTTTATTTTCTATTCTTTCTTTATGCTCGAAAAAGCTTCTGGCTGAACTGGATTTTCAACATAATACATAAGTGAAGAAGAAATGACTAACAAGAGCAAAACAATACCTAATGTAAAAATCAGTTCTTCATATTTTGCAACAAAAACACGCCCCAGTTTGCCCCAGTTTCTGAATTACTTCAGAATAACGCCCAAGCTTGAGGAGCCTTACCATCCTAACAATTCTCAATATACGAATAAACCTAAGATCAAAAGGAAATATCATAGGTAAGAAAAACGGTAAAATCGCCAGTAAATATTTTTCGACATTTCTTAGAATCTTTTAAAAAAATTATTTAGCAAGAATTTAACCTCTGTATTATATCAGTTTATGATTTATTGTATTTAATATATAATAAATTTTTAAATATATGCTCGTCTAATAGCTTGGATACATTATCTGTTATATTACACAAAATCATTTATTAATCTTTTATATGTTAGGTATTAGATATTCATATTCGCATTATTAATAAAATTCAAATATACTGACAAAAACAAATTGGAGGTGCATTTATGAAAGAAAAACAACTTGAAGCTTTATTGCACGAAAACAGACAATTTCTACCATCCGAAGAATTCCAGAGTAAAGCAAATGTCCAGACCTCCGATATTTACAAGGAGGCATCTGAAGACAGATTAGGGTTTTGGGCCAAACAATCTGAACGATTAACATGGTTTGAACCGTGGAATGAAGTATTAGATTGGAAACCGCCTTTTGCTCAATGGTTTGTTGGTGGTAAATTGAACGCTGCCTACAATTGTGTAGATCGTCACATTAACTCTTGGCGGCGCAATAAAGCAGCCATTATCTTCGAGGGTGAAAATGGAGATAGTCGGGTGCTTACTTATCAGGATTTATATCGAGAAGTGTCTCAATTCGCCAATGTATTAAAATCTATGGGGGTCAAAAAAGGTGATCGAGTAACTATTTATCTTCCCATGATTCCTGAAGCAGCGATTGCTATGCTTGCTTGTGCTAGGCTCGGGGCTCCACATAGTGTCATTTTTGGTGGTTTCAGTCCAGAATCATTGAAAGACAGAATACTCGATGCCCAAGCTAAGGTGCTAATTACCTCCGATGGTAGTTTCCGTCGAGGAAATGTTATTCCGCTTAAATCTAATGCTGATACTGCTTTGCAAGGCGTTGATTGTATCGAGCATGTTGTCGTTGTGAAGCGTACTAATAACGAAGTGAGTATGCAAGAAGGCCGTGATATCTGGTATCACGATGCTATGAAAAATGCTCCGCTTTCGTGTCCTGCTGAACCTATGGATGCTGAGGATATGCTCTTCATTCTATATACCAGTGGAACTACGGGTAAACCTAAAGGAGTCGTACACACAACGGGTGGCTATATGGTCGGTGTTTCGACGACTCACGATTGGATTTTCGATCTTAAAGAAGACGATGTGTATTGGTGTACAGCCGATGTCGGTTGGATAACGGGTCATAGTTACATTATTTATGGTCCTTTAGCGAATGGTGCTACCGTATTAATGTATGAGGGTACACCGGATTATCCTGCCAAGGACCGATTTTGGGAAATTATTGAAAAATATGGTGTTTCGATTTTTTATACCGCGCCTACGGCCATCCGTACCTTTATGAAATGGGGACCAAGTTACCCGCAGGGAAGAGATCTCTCAAGCTTAAGGGTATTAGGTAGTGTTGGTGAACCAATTAATCCCGAAGCTTGGATATGGTATCACAAAAATATTGGCGGAGAACGTTGTCCTATTGTTGATACTTGGTGGCAAACGGAGACTGGCATGATTATGATGACTCCCTTTCCAGGTCTAACAGCAACTAAACCAGGATCCTGTGCAGTGCCTTTCCCAGGCATAACCGTGGATATTATTGATCAAGATGGAAATTCAGTTCCTAAAGGAAGCGGCGGGTTCTTAGCCATACGTGAACCATGGCCCGCAATGCTTAGGACCGTTTACAATGACCCCGATCGATATGTCAGCACCTATTGGAGTAACTGGGAAGGGATTTATTTCGCCGGTGACGGGGCAACGTGGGATGAGGAAGGTTATTACTGGCTCTTAGGCCGTGTCGATGACGTTATCAATGTTTCCGGGCATCGCATAGGAACGGCTGAAGTGGAGAGTGCCTTGGTGGATCATCCATTTGTTGCTGAGGCAGCATGCATCGGAAAAAATCACGAGGTAAAAGGTCAAGCTGTTATAGCTTTCGTCAGCTTAAAAGAAGGCTTTAAGATTAAAGATGGATTCATTAATGAACTTAAAGCCCACGTTGCCATGAAAATTGGAGCCTTAGCACGCCCAGATAATATTTTCTTAACTGCAGAATTACCCAAAACCCGGAGTGGTAAAATCATGCGACGACTTTTACGTGATATTGCTGAGGGCCAGGCCTTAGGGGATACTACGACCTTGGCGGACCCTGCGGTCGTTAATTCCTTGAAAAAACAATATGATGATGATGGTTTCAAAATAGCTATGTAAAGAATCCCTACGACAGAGGGGTAAAAATGGCAGGGAGGTAAAAAAATGAATGACAGTAACATGAAAAAATACTGGCAAAAGAATCTAAGGTTAATTGTAATATTACTGACTATTTGGGCAATGGTTTCTTTGGGCGCAGGGATTATCTTGGCCAAACCGTTATCTGCGATTCAATTCGGCGGATTGCCATTATCGTTCTGGTTTGCCCAACAGGGGTCAATAATAACCTTTGTCATTTTAGTTTTCACTTACGCTTGGCGGATGGACCGACTTGATAAGGAGTTTGACGTGCAAGAATATAGCATGAAAAAATCCGCCGGGAAGGAGGGTCTCAAATGAGTGTTGAAACATGGACCATTATTCTGATTGGGTTAACTTTCGCCACGTACGCCTATATTGGCTGGGCTAGTAGGGTTAATGATACCCAAGGATTCTACGTGGCAGGCCAGGGAGTTCCGGCGATCGCCAACGGGGCGGCCATAGCGGCAGATTGGATGTCGGCAGCTTCCTTTATCTCCATGGCAGGTCTGATCTCGTTTATGGGATATGACGGTACTGTATACCTGATGGGTTGGACCGGAGGTTATGTGTTATTAGCTCTACTCTTAGCGCCATATCTTAGAAAGTTTGGCCGTTATACGGTTCCCGACTTTATCGGAGACCGTTATTATTCCAAATGGGCTCGGGCTGTTGCGGCCGTTGCGACCATTATCATCTCCCTTATTTACGTAGCAGGACAGATGCGTGGGGTAGGGATTGTATTCAGCCGTTACTTGGAAGTCAACATAACCGTTGGAGTTATTATCGGCTCAGTAATAGTGGCTTTCTTCGCAATTCTGGGCGGAATGAAAGGTATTACCTGGACCCAGGTTGTTCAGTACATTGTTTTGATCGTTGCCTATTTAGTACCGGCCATTGCAATCTCTAACATGTTAACCGGAAATCCTATACCACAGTTAGGATTGACATTCTCAGATATTGCCAGTCAGCTTAGTCTAATTCAAGTCGATCTGGGATTAGGTGAATACCTGGCGCCCTTCCAGAACTTGTCTGCACTTAATGTTTTTGCCATAACCGTATCCTTGATGGTAGGAACGGCAGGCCTGCCGCACGTTATTGCCCGTTTCTATACCGTGCCAAGCGTTCGAGCAGCCCGTTATTCCGCCGGTTGGGCCATCTTATTCATTGCTCTTCTCTATACCACTGCTCCGGCTATTGGAGTTTTTGCCAAGTATAACTTAATTCAAAGCCTTAATGATAAACCGGTTGCTGAAGTTATGCAAATAGACTGGGTATCAAAATGGTCCAAAACCGGTTTGTTAAAACTGAACGATAAAAATAATGACGGCAATCTCACTTTTGCCAAAGATGCTAAGACTAATGAGGTAATCATCGACAAGGATATCATAGTTCTTTCCACTCCTGAAGTAGCAAAGCTTGCACCTTTCATTATTGCTCTGGTAGCTGCGGGAGGCCTGGCTGCAGCTCTTTCCACAGCGGCAGGATTGCTTCTAGCGATGTCCAGCGCCGTATCTCATGACCTATATTACCGGATCTTTAAGCCGGATGCTACTGAAGCCCAGCGGCTAAAGACTGGAAGGATCATGGTGGGCGTTGCTGTTATTGCAGCGACTTGGTTCGGAATTCATCCCCCAGGATTTGTGGGTGAGGTGGTGGCTTTTGCCTTCGGCCTGGCTGCGGCCAGCTTATTCCCGGCCATCTTGCTCGGAATTTTTGATACCAGAATGAACAAAGAGGGAGCAATCTCTGGAATGCTGGCCGGGCTGATCTTCACTATGTTGTTAATTGTTTTAATTCGATCTCAGCCCATCTTGGGAACTGCCCAGCCCCTGCTCAAGGACTTCTTTGGTTTCAATGCTCAAGCCGTAGGGATGCTGGGAATGATATTAAACTTTGTAGTATCATTCGTAGTTTCAAGGCTTACCCCTGCGCCTCCTGAGGAAATCCAAGCTTTAGTACGTAACATCCGTACACCTAGAGGATCCAGTGCAACCAGTGCTCACTAAAATCTGATGCTAAGCCTTGGGGCTTAATCGAGAATCGAGTGCATGTCGACCTCTGGTGGGCCATCCTGCCGGTGCTAAAACCGGCAGGGATGTCTCATCTAAATGAATTGAAACCATACATACAACAGAGTAATTTAAATGAGCCTGGAATATAAGCTGTCAGGGGGATTCTAATGAATACGATGATCTGGTCATTGTTTTTTTCCTTATTAGCAATTGTTATTTATATATTACAGCCTAAGTTAAGGCAATCTGCCCTGCGTAAAGTTTTAGGCATAACTTTTTTCCTGGAGATCTTTTACCTAGCCGGTTACTATTTTTATAACTGGCCATTCCCTAAACCATATGTAATATTGCAGCTGGTGACGATTGTAGGCTTGGGATTTGCTTTAGGAGCAGTTTTCTCTCTGGTTTGGCCGATACCTTTACAAAAAGGATTTGAAAGGGTTATGCGGACATTATTAATCAGTATCCCGGCTTTAGGTTTTGGAATTGGTTTACAACTCTTAATGCAAGGAAATGACCCTACACAGGCCTTATATATTATTTTTGCTTTTGCCGCTTGGTTTGGATCCGATTACAATATTAGAGTTGAAAAAGTATAATTCAATGCTAAATTTATTTAGATAAAAACATTTAGGTATTTGGGGGGACAGTTTTGCCATGAAATTGCAAGATTTTAAACCTTTTGATCTTTTGCCCACCTCTGTTCTGGAGGATTTGGAAAATAACTTAACACAAGAAACTTACTCAAAAGATTCTTATGTATTTACTGAGGGCCAGAGGTCATTAGGACGTCTCTTTCTTGTGATTTCAGGATTAGCGGAAATCACAAAAGGAACAGGGATGATCGGATTACGCCGCTCTGGAGAGTTTTTTGGAGAAACCGTTATTCTCACAGGAAAGAGATACCCAGCTTCAGTGATAGCGGCAGAAAACCTTACTTGTTTTTTATTAGATAAAGACTATTTTGATAGCCTTTTGCAAAACTATATAGAATTCGCCGCCTATTTTAGTCATATTTTGACAGATCGGCTAAGAGATCTTTATGAGGAAATGGTTTTGGATCAACCGTATGATTCGTTCGGCTTTGGTTCTGAACCTTTTAAACAACGTATCTTTAATATCATGTCTACTCCGATTGTTACCAGCGCTCCAGAAAGTTCAGTTTATGAACTCGCCAGAACACTTAGCGATAAAAAAATTAGTTCAGTTATTGTGAGTGACTCAAATGGAAAAATGCTTGGACTTGTTACTGAGAGGGACTTAATTACTAAGGTTTTAGCCCTTGAAAGTAATCCTGCAGTTGTAACTGTCAAAGATATTATGTATAAAAACCCTCCTACATTACCGTCAGATGCTTTGTTTTATCAAGCTTTATTAACAATGTTAAAAAGTCAGGGGAAATATATTGTCGTTATGGACCAGACTAGGCCGATTGGCATTCTTACAATTGGGGACTTAACAAAAGCCATAACCACTTCTTCGCTTAATACTGTTAAGCAGATAGATTCTGCAACAAATATCAATGAACTAATTGAAGCGACAAAACTCATTAATAAGATTGTAGTTAACATGATTAGAGAGAAAGCAACAGCTAATGAAATTAATTTAGTTGTCTCAGAGCTAAATGATATTTTAACCAAGCGTTTATTAGTTTTAGGAGAGAATGAGCTTTATAGAAAAGGATTTGGCCAGCCACCTATTGATTACTGTTGGCTAACCTTGGGCAGTGGGGGGAGAAAAGAGTTAACACTGTCTTCTGATCAAGATAATGCAATAATTTATTCTGATCCGGAAGGGAAGGATGAATTACGAATTGCTGAGTATTTTAAAGCATTGGCTGAATATGTGTCCAATGGATTGGAAAAATGTGGTGTTATTAAATGTCCCGGTGATATTATGGCAACAAATCCTGCCTGGTGTCGTTCGCTTAGCCAATGGAAAGACATAGTAACGATATGGACGAATTCGCCAAATCTTGATTCTTCACGAGAATTTACCATCTTCTTGGATTTTCGGACGGTTTATGGTCAAAACTATCTTGCTAAAGATTTACGTGACTTTGTTTCTCGCTTATTCCGAGTTTCTCCCGCTATTCTTCATACAATGGCTATAGATGACAATTCTCATCGTGTTCCTCTTAACCTTTTTAAACAAGTCCGAGTTGAGAAAAATAAAGAGCATAAAGATGAAGTTGATCTTAAGAAAGCAGCAGGTGTGCATATTGTGAACTGTGCAAGGCTTTTTGCCATGCGTGAAGGCATCTCCGAAACAAGCACTTTAGGAAGATTGGAAAAGCTGGTTCAGATTAAAGCACTTTCAATAGAAGATGCTGAATACTATGAGGCAGCCATACAATCCCTTACGATGTTCAGAATTCGTGAAAATCTTCGTAAATTGAGCCTCGGTAAAGTTCCTGATAATTATGTTAATCCTAATAACCTTAGTAAAAGAGAACGAACAGTATTAAGAGAGAGTTTTTTGGCAACCGAGCAATTTCAAAATTTTACTGCATTTAGCTTCCAGGTAGAGAGGGGTTAAAGAGGGGGAGGATTATGTTAGGTTCATTATTAAACATTACAAAGCGAGATTTGTTTGATTTAGCTATATGTCTTGCTGGCGGAACTTGTAGCAAAGTATTATCACAACAATCAACCTCTTGGCCCGACCTTGTTCTCAAGGAGGATAGGTTTATCGTTTTTGACACCGAGACTACCGGGTTTAATTGTCATAAAGGAGACGAAATAATTTCTATTGGAGCCGTAGTGATTGAAAAAGGAAGACTTACTGAGAATAGTTTTACCAGCTTGGTTAATCCAAAACGAAATATTCCCACCATAGTAGCGGAATTGACCGGTATCAATGACGATATGGTTGTGGACTCACCTGAAATAATGGAGGTTTTAGATAATTTTCTAGAATTTACCAGATTTTCAGTACTGATTGCACACCATGCACAGTTTGATCTCGGATTCATTAATAAAAAACTTTGTAAATATTGCGGTCATATGCTTAATATGCCCGTTATTGATACCTATGTTTTATCTCATCTACTTTTTCCTTATGCTCATGATCGGAGTTTAGATAATCTTGCTCATTACTATGACATCACTTTAGACGGCAGGCATACAGCTTTGGGAGATTCAATTATAACGGCTCAAGTCTTCCTGAAAATGCTAGATGATCTGGAAAACCGTGGAATTAAAACGACTACGCAGTTGCTAAGCAATTTTCATTTTAATCGTTTGTTCTAATTAAAACGGGAAAGATATTATTTATCTTAAGTAGGTGTTTTATTTCATCGATTAAGAGGGAATATAAGAATATATTAGCGAACTTATTTCGTATATAATATAATATCAGATATACTACGAACCTATTTCGGTAATCCGAAGTTGAACTAAACCACTGCGCGGTATGCGAAAGCCTTTGTCCTATTTTACTTGGATGAAGGTGAGTAATGTATTACCTTAGCAACAGGTTACACATAGGTTTCCAAGTATTAACTCAGATTTACTATATGGAAACATACTTTTTTACAGAGGAGTGTCAACATTGAACAAATACGTTTTAATACGGGAAGAAGCCGTTTTATTGGTAATAGACCTTCAAGAAAGATTAGTTCCTGCTATGAAATACGGAGAACAAGTTATTCGAAACACCAATACAATAATTTCCTTTGCCAAAAATTTAGGGGTTCCAATAATCGTCACAGAACAATATCCCAAAGGCCTAGGGAAGACCGTTTCTGATGTGAGCAACAATCTCGAGGAATCGTTAACCTTCGAAAAGATTACCTTTTCGGGCTGCACCAGTGAAGTAACTTCGGCACTAAAGGGACTAGGAAGAAAAAAGATTATTATTACCGGAATGGAAACCCATGTTTGCGTTTTTCAGACGGTAAGGGATATACTTGCTTATGGTTACCAGGTTTTTGTAGTGGGTGATGCGGTGTGTTCACGAACCAAGGAAAATTACCTAAACGGGTTATCTCTTATGTCGTCTATGGGAGCAGTAGTAACTAACACAGAAACAGTATTCTTCGATTTGATGAAGGAAGCGGGTACACCTCTGTTCAGAGAACTTTCCAAACTGATTAAATAGGCTTACGCATGGGGCATAGCGATATTTCAACGGCCAGAAGTCAGAATTCATTCACCTTAATGCTACTAAAGCGAAAAGACTACCTCGTGAGGCAGTCTTTTCGCTTGTTTACCTGGCAATACGATAATCACGAAAGCCTCCAGTGGAGGCTTTCCCCAAAGCCGCAAATCCCCAAAGTATACCTACCGGCGTAGGATGAGTATCGCCGAGCCACCACCCCAAAGAAACACTTCGTGGCGAAGGTGAGACTTTCGCCACACGGCGACTCATAACGAACACTCCTTGGGGCCTAGCCCCTAGGAAAGTAGGTCATCGCCAGGTAAACAAGCAATTTCCTGATTAGCCATAGCCTGCTCATGGGTAATGGCACTATTGCGGAGGGAACTTTCCGTAATTTTCTGGATAATAGACTGAAATTCCAGTAGAATCGCGCTTATCTCATTGGCCGAGCGATTACTTTCTTCTGCTAATTTGCGCACTTCACCTGCAACTACTGAGAAGCCACGACCTTGTTCACCAGCCCGGGCTGCTTCGATCGCGGCATTCAATCCTAAAAGACTGGTTTGCTTGGCTACTCGCCGAATAAGCTCTAATATACCGGAGGTGGACTGTAGCTAATTTTTTCCTTCATGGGCTTCCTGGAGGGCTTTAAACAGATGCCAGAAGTCGGAGGCCAGAGATCAGAAAGAGTTCGAACCTGTAGACCCACATTCCGCGCTCATTCTGAGAAAATAAATAGTTAATTTATTCCATTAAGTCCTTGGGTTCCATACCCATTATCTTTAATAGCGTCATGCCCCTTAGTGTATTTAAGCTATCATCAAGATAAAAAGTGTATTCTTCATGTCCAATCTTTATAAAATGCATCTCCTCTAAAGCATACTGTAAGAAAGCAAAGGTCGGGGCATCCTGAAGCTTTGCCCCGTTATAGCCAATTTTGGGGAGTTCACCTGTCCATTCTTTGCGTCCTTTTCTCAGTTTATATTGAATTAAAGCTCGTATCAGCAAGGATACGTTTAATAGCATCATCAGAGCCCTCACTCGATGAGGATGCTTTAAGAAAATAACCGATGCGAGGCAGGGTTCTTTGTAGTATCTGAAATCTATCTCAACCACCATCTGATCTTTGTAATAGGCAACAATATCCTTATCTGAAGCTTCTTCAACGGGTACATTGGAAACCAGCACGAAAGATTGTTCAGATTCTTTCAGTGTTTTAGCCTTTTCTTCGTCAAGTCCTGCCAGAGTGATATGGATTTTCCAAGTCGATTTGTATTCATTTGGAACCTCCACTTTCAACGAAGGTCTACCCGGTCTGCGTTTCAGGGTCTTTGTCTCTTCAAATACGACCTGACACGCATAGGCAAGCTTACTGTGCTTTTTGCTAAACCGATCCCATTCCGCTACGGCATCTGCTTCACAGGCAAAGCTCTTTTTCGAACTATCTTCAATGGCCGTCTCCAGGATGTTGCGCTGTCTCTCCAATTTATTGTTATATCGGGATTCCCCTGCGGAAGTCTGGACCACGATGACACGCAAATCGGTTTCCTCAAATCGCTCGCTAAACCCTTGCACGCAATAGTTGCAAGCCTTTTTGCTTTTGCCCAGGACTCCAATATCCTGCCACTGGTTCTCTGTATAGGCTCGTTCTACCATTCTGCTTTCCAATTTATGATAGAAGTTCGCCGGACACCTTGAAATAAATTGGATTCCCTTGGGCTTTTGGAGCATTTTTCTGACCAGATCCGTTGTCATCAGCTTTGAATCCGCTATATAAATCCCTTGGTTCAAGCCGTTTTCCTGTAAATCATGGACAAGATCAATCGCCATTTTGTTCCATTCAATATCCGAAGTGTTCCCATCCATAACTTTTGCAGCGAGCGG
>NZ_BAAHYN010000012.1:0-112500 GCF_054657535.1 Desulfosporosinus burensis | reverse complement strand
ATGCAGTTTTCAAAGAACATTACGCGATGCGCGAAGTTCGAGGCGCGATGTTCGAATCGAAGTTTTAGCCTTTGGGCTAAAACAAGATCGTTATCTTACTTCTATATTCACGTTCGCTGAAAAATATAGGATCGGTAGTCAAGCATTTCTGCTTTAACTTCAATCCCGTCTGACTGAGTTTCCATTTCACAAAACCCTTCGTCCAACTCCCGTTATCCTTTCGGATCTCGGACATCGGACTTCGGACCTCGATCATCTGGTCTCTCAAAACTAAACAACAGCTCTTACCAATGAGTTGCCGATCCCTCGGCATGAGTCTTGCGACTCTAATGATCTCTCGCCAGACGTTAAGTCCTTTAAAAGAATCGACCCTTAGGATGTTCGTTTAAAGCGTGACGCTCTAAACAGTTCTCCTTAGAAAGGAGGTGATCCAGCCGCACCTTCCGATACGGCTACCTTGTTACGACTTCACCCCAATCATCGGCCCCACCTTCGACGGCTAGCTCCAATCCAGAGGTCAGAACTCAGATGCCTTTTCAGAGATCGGTTATCAGAGGCCAGATGTCAGATGCATGTAGTCTATTTAGACTAACTCTACTCTGACCTCTGGCTTCTGACCACTGACTTCCGTCTTGGCTTCTGCCCTCTGTCCTCTGGACCGGTTACCTCACCGGCTTCGGGTGTTGCAGACTTTCGTGGTGTGACGGGCGGTGTGTACAAGGCCCGGGAACGTATTCACCGCAGTATGCTGACCTGCGATTACTAGCGATTCCGACTTCATGCAGGCGAGTTGCAGCCTGCAATCCGAACTGAGACCGGCTTTCTCGGATTTGCTCCACCTCACGGCTTTGCTTCCGTCTGTACCGGCCATTGTAGCACGTGTGTAGCCCAGGACATAAGGGGCATGATGATTTGACGTCATCCCCACCTTCCTCCGGTTTATCACCGGCAGTCTGTCTAGAGTGCTCGCCTTCACGCGTTAGCAACTAAACACAGGGGTTGCGCTCGTTGCGGGACTTAACCCAACATCTCACGACACGAGCTGACGACAACCATGCACCACCTGTCTCTACGCTCCCCGAAGGGCACTCCCTAGTTTCCTAGAGATTCGTAGGATGTCAAGCCCTGGTAAGGTTCTTCGCGTTGCGTCGAATTAAACCACATGCTCCACCGCTTGTGCGGGCCCCCGTCAATTCCTTTGAGTTTCAACCTTGCGGCCGTACTCCCCAGGCGGAGTGCTTATTGTGTTAACTGCGGCACAGAAGGGGTCGATACCCTCTACACCTAGCACTCATCGTTTACGGCGTGGACTACCAGGGTATCTAATCCTGTTTGCTCCCCACGCTTTCGCGCCTCAGCGTCAGTTACAGTCCAGAAAGTCGCCTTCGCCACTGGTGTTCCTCCACATATCTACGCATTTCACCGCTACACGTGGAATTCCACTTTCCTCTCCTGTCCTCAAGATCCCCAGTTTCCGATGCACTCTCAGGGTTGAGCCCTGATCTTTCACACCAGACTTAACGATCCGCCTACGCGCCCTTTACGCCCAATAATTCCGGACAACGCTTGCCCCCTACGTATTACCGCGGCTGCTGGCACGTAGTTAGCCGGGGCTTCCTCCTTGGGTACCGTCATACTGACTCAATATTTTCAAATCAGTCATTCTTCCCCAAAGACAGTACTTTACAATCCGAAGACCTTCATCATACACGCGGCGTTGCTCCGTCAGACTTTCGTCCATTGCGGAAGATTCCCCACTGCTGCCTCCCGTAGGAGTCTGGGCCGTGTCTCAGTCCCAGTGTGGCCGTTCACCCTCTCAGGCCGGCTACTGATCGTCGCCTTGGTAGGCCTTTACCCCACCAACTAGCTAATCAGACGCGGGTCCATCCATAATCGGTAGCATTTTCAGAGGCCACCTTTCCTTAAACGCTGATGCCAGCATCTAAGATTATCCGGTATTAGCCCTCGTTTCCAAGGGTTGTCCCGGCTTTATGGGTAGGTTACCCACGCGTTACTCACCCGTCCGCCACTCCGGTTGTCAGATGTCAGAAACCGGATGCCAGATTAGGGTTTTTCCCTTCTGGCTTCTGGCCTCTGTCATCTGACTTCCGGCGTTCGACTTGCATGTGTTAGGCACGCCGCCAGCGTTCGTCCTGAGCCAGGATCAAACTCTCCAAAAAAAGTTATTCAAACTTCTACTATTGAAGAAGATGATTCGCTCATGATTTATTTTGAAACTCTCTCGAGTTTCTCTCATTGGCTGTCCTTGTTGTTTAGTTTTCAAAGACCATTAATTTTCCTTAGCCGTTTGCGGCCGGATTTACATATTAGCATTTCCAACTCTCGTTGTCAACAACTAATTTAAACTCAGTTTTGATCAAGCAGCTTGAAGCATTTACCCCTCACATTTCGATCATCGTGCGTTTGTGGCACTCAGTTATAATACCATTTTCAGCATCTGCTGTCAACTGTTATTTTTACCGACATTGCTCTCGGTCCCACTCGGTGGAGCAACTTTGTAATAGTATCATCGACATAAATAAATGTCAACTGTTTTTTTAGGTTGAATTCTTAGCCTTGTTCGGAAAAAACAAAACCAAGATCAGGCTTACTGCTGCCATAATGAGCACACCCCAAAAGACATAGCTTAGAGAACTCTCCAATGCTGATGTCATTGTCGTTAAAACCTCAGTAGGTAGCGCAGCTCGCTTAGAATGCTGATACTCTTTTACTCTGCTTAGGATATTTAACCCCCTTAGCTGACTGCTGAGCATCCGATAAACTATCGTAATAGCTGATCGTCTTATCAAAGTACCGGTTCAGAGACAACAATTGCCGGCCCAAGTGAATAAAACTTGTTCCATCATACATGGCCCCACTTAAAAAATTGTTAATCCCGAAATCAAGACTCATAAACTTTGTAGAAGGCGCATGTTCTAATTCCGGAATCTCGATGACAACAATGAGCTCATACTTGCCTTGCACTAACGGTTTAAACTCCAAGGTTTTAACCTTTTCGCCTTTGAGTTGTAGATGGTTCGGTACATCTACATAAAGAAACGTATCCTCAAAGCCGAAAGTTTCCTTTAAATAACCTCGGAGTTGTTTCGGTATAGAAAGCCTGATTTTATTTCCAGAGAGCACAGTGAATCCATCCTTTAGGTACTTTACGTTAAAGGGCTCATGTTTAAATTTTGGCGGTTTAGCATTTTCTATTCCGCCGGTCTTTTTAAGCTTCTAAGACGACTTCCAGGCGCCCTCTAACGTGTGCAATAATTCCTGTGCTGACTGAGATGGTAAGTTGTTATACCAGAAATGATTTTTAAGCCGTTTCTTTTGATCATACCAATTCGGATAAGAAATTCCCGACTCTTTGTCTTACGTTCATAGTTCGCAACATTCCAGAGTTTCCAAGCCGCATAAGCTAAGTGCCCAAGAACTAGGGATACATCTCCCGTGGCGTTAATAACACATGATTTAGCCAGTTTCAATCCTCGTCACCTCCCTTCCCCTGGCGTTCAATGTACATCTTGATAGACTCTTCTGAAATAGAGCCAATCGTCTCCAAGTAATAACTCGGATTCCACAGATGCCCTTTCCAAAGTTTCTTCGTAATCTCGGGAAATTTCAGGAGTAGCCTGCGTCCTGTGATTCCCTTCAGCATCTTTGCGATATAGGAGGGGGCAATCTTTGGATGGGCCGAAACAAAGACATGCACATGATCCTGTTCGCCCACTTCGCACGCTGCAATAATAAACTCCTTTTCTTGGGCAATGTCTTGGATCAAGTCTTTGAGATAGCGCTCAACTTCGGCTGTTAAGACTTTCCGTCGGTATTTCACCGACCATACAAGGTGATAGTTGACGTTGTAGACACAAGTACGTCCGTGAATTAAATGTTCTTTCTTCATACATATAGTATATCAATTCATCGCCCCATTGAAATAGGGGAGGATTCTTGGCGGGTTGTCCCAAATCTAGCTTTTGCTAATTTCTGCGAACCTCCCCCACGGGACATTTGAGGAGACCTGTAGAGGTGGAAGTCTTCTAGGGCCGGTTGATAAACCAACTCCTAAGCGTTCTCTCTCAATTTATGCTTCTCTAAAACTGCTCGGATCGTAAACCATTCTACCTCGTCGGATAGAAGATCTCTAATGGGTCGTAATCTCTCACGACCCACCTGTCTTACTGCCTCTAAAATATGGGATTCTTGATCTATGGGAATAAAATCATCCCAAGGCACAGCATGTCCTTCCTGAGAACATCGTACTAGATGATCCTCAACCGTGAGTAAAGTCACCTTCCTAATTTCTGCAATATCCTTTAAGGTGTATCCTTCTTGGTAGAGCTGAAAGGTTTGGAGATGACTTGACACTTTATCTTTAGCACTCTTCTCAGAGTTAGTACTCTTCGAAGCGTTAGTGCTTTTTGCGGAATTTGAAATCTCCTGTGAAGGGTCACTGTTTACTTGGACATTTAATAACTCTGAGGATAGCGATTTCGCGATCTCATTACCCTGTTTCTCTCCAATAAAATTCCGAATTTCCTCTAGAAATTGATCCCCGTATTTTTCTAACTTTCGCTCCCCAACTCCACTAATACGAATCAAGGAGCGTTTATCCTTCGGACATACTTGTGCCATTTCTCGTAAGGTAGTGTCTGCAAAGATCATGTACGGGGGTAGATTTTCCTGAAGAGCTATTTTTCTGCGCAACACACGAAGATGATCAAAGAGACTAACCTCTTCCCCTTTTTCACCAGATGGCTTACGTGATAATCTCTGCGTGACAGTTGCTTCCCCTTTTAAAACCGAAAGTGCTATAGGCAGGAGTTTTACAACTGGGTATTCACCAGTCGATAATTGTAAAAAGTTCTCCGCCACTAAATAGTTAATCCGATCTTTAATCTCTTGGAGTGGTATTTCTTTCATAATTCCATGCGTCGAAAGCTCGTCAAAGCGTAGTTCAAGAATTTTTGCCTTGCGCGATCCCTTTAATACCTCCGCCACCAATCCAATTCCGAAACGTTCTCGCATCCGATAAATGCAGGAAAATATCTTTTGGGCATCCACTGTGATATCGTTCATTTCACGATCGTCATTACAACTACTACAGTTCCCGCATTCTTCTTGAACATTTTCTTCATTAAAGTATTCTAAAATCGTCTTGCGTAAGCAACGAGGAGTGTGACAGTATTCGACCATCCCCTGAAGCTTCTTAAACTCATTCATTTTCCGCTCGGGTTGAAAAATACTCTGCTCAATTAAATATCGTTGTAATACGACATCCTGAGGGGAAAACAGCAATAAACACTCTCCTGGGTCTCCATCTCTGCCAGCACGTCCCGCCTCTTGATAGTAGGCTTCCATATTTTTAGGCATATTGTAATGGATTACGTACCGAACATTCGATTTATCAATTCCCATCCCGAACGCATTGGTAGCCACCATAACCGTTCTTTCATCGAAGAGAAAATCCTCTTGGCTTTTTTGACGATCTTCATCATTCATCCCCGCGTGGTATTTTCCAGCTTTGACACCACTTTTAGCAAGAAACTCTTGAAGACTGTCTACTTCTTTACGTGTCCCAGCATAAATAATGCCTGACTGATCGGCATGTGTTTGCACGTAATCCAAAACGAAAACCCTCTTGTTTTCTCCACGAAACGTTAAAAACGTCAGGTTTGGGCGGTCAAAACCAGTGACAAAGATGCCTGGTTGCTTTAACTCTAATAGACGGACAATATCTGCTTGGACCTCCTCAGTTGCCGTCGCTGTGAAAGCCCCGATCAGTGGTTTCTTCGGAAATGATGTAATAAAAGGTCCAAGCTGAAGATAACTCGGTCTAAAATCATGTCCCCACTGCGAGACGCAATGGGCCTCATCAATTGCCAAGAAGGAGACCTGCAGAGATTCCAAGAGGACACGAAAACTCTCCGACTCTAAGCGTTCAGGCGCAACATACAATAACTTATATTCTCCGTCTGCAGCCCGTTTAATCCGCGATCGAACTTCCTGAAGAGACAATGAACTATTAATAAAGGTGGCGGGTACCCCATATTGTTGCAGAGCGTCCACCTGATCTTTCATTAAGGAGATTAACGGGGAAATGACAAGAGTCGTTCCCTTAAATAACAATGTGGGAATTTGGTAAGCCAAGGATTTCCCTGCCCCTGTCGGCATAATGGCTAATGTATCCCTACCCCGGAGTAAACTTTCGATGACTTTTTGCTGGCCATCTCGGAATTGAGTATACCCGAAATACCTTTGCAGTACCTCCAAGGCCTTTTCCATCATAATAAGAACAACTCCTTAAGTTATTATAACTTTCTATGTTGTCTTCATTATAACAAAAAAATCCCAGTTAAGGGTTTTTAACTAGTAGATTTTTCAACCTCACCCCAACCCTCAGTACCGATTAAAGGAACAAAGCGCACTAACCCTAGATCTTCTTCTGACAATTCACCGGTCAGTGCTTTCTTAACACGTAGCAGATGTTGTTTTCCCTTATCTCCTACTGGAATAACCAAGCGCCCCCCCAGAGCTAATTGCTCAATTAAAGAATCTGGTATCACTGGGCCTCCCGCCGTAACTAAAATAGCATCAAATGGTGCCATTTCTGACCATCCCAATGTGCCGTCCCCCACGCGTACTCCAATATTTTTATAACCCTGCTTACTAAATTGTTCCTTCGCAAGCTGGGCAAGCAAGTAATGGCGTTCAATTGTATAGATGCTCAGAGCTATTCTAGATAGTATCGCTGCCGAATAACCGGACCCCGTTCCAATTTCCAAGACTTTATCACTCGCTTTAAGCTCTAAAGCTTGAGCCATAAGGGCTACAATATACGGTTGACTAATGGTTTGTCCCGCTTCAATTTCTAGGGCGGTGTCATAATACGCAAATGCTTGATTATTTTCACTCACATAGCTGTGTCGCGGAACCGCGAGCATACTCATGATGACTGCCTCATCGGTGATGTCACGCCCTCTGAGTTGCGTTTGTACCATCCATTCACATTCTGCCTGTCGACCTTCAAAACTATCCTTACAATAATCTTTGCTCAAATTTTTCTCCCCTTACCTTACGATATTTTTTTATTTTATCCGCATTGGAGAGTTTTTAATTTATATTAAGTATAAATATTTTATTTTTTATTTTTTTGCCATTATTATGTAGAAAGGAGGCGCTGCATGCGCCTCCCTCTTGGAGCTCGAGTATTAATGAAAGGTATCATCCTGTTTAATCCTATCACTAAAGAAATCTTTATTTATATCAGAATTTTAAACTTTGCCACCACATTAAAGTTAACCCTGGCACAATGGAAGCTCCCTTTAAGAAGCTTCATTATATGAGTAAGAAGAGGATTTAGCACTGTAATACAGGCATCCAAGTATTGTAGGCAAATACCTAACGGATTATTAATCTCATGGGCTACTCCTGCAGCAAGCTCTCCTGTTCAATGACCTCAGTTCCATTCATTATAGGCATGATAATGTCCAAAAGAACAATATCGATATCATGCTCTATAACAAGTTTCTCCACTTCCAATGGGCTTTGGCATAAAAATACCAAATAGAAGGCCTATCCTTTGGATAATCCTTCTATACGTTTTAAATCTTAACTATTTAGCATTTTTCAACCTTCGCTACAGCCTTAATAATCTCCACAACTAACGTCGCTGTCCTGTAAAGATCTTCTTCTTCGATACTTTCCTCTGTTGTATGCGGCTTTTGCATACCGGTTCCCAATACAACACACGGTACACCGTAGAGATTATAATAATTAGCATCGCTTCCCCCGCCAGTTGGACCGAAGGTTACCTTTAATCCTGCGTTTTTAGCAGCTTGACTGGCAATGACTGCTACTTGAGATTCCTCCCTAAGTGTAAATGGATCGTATAACCTAACTACCTCAATCTCGGCAACCGCTCCCATTTCCTCGGCACAACCCCGAAACGCTCGGCACATTTGATCAGTCTGACTTTCTAGTTTCCCTAAATCACGGCTTCTTGATTCACACGTGATTTCTACCCAGTCAGCGACAATATTTGTGGCCCTGCCACCTTGGATTGTTCCAATATTTGCGGTCGTTTCTTCATCTATCCTACCTGTTGGCATGCTAGCGATCGCTTTCGCTGCTACAACAATAGCGCTGATTCCCTCTTCAGGGGCCGCACCTGCATGAGAAGCCTTGCCTTTAATGGTTACGTTGAGACGATCTTGCCCAGGGGCGGCAAGAACAATTTCTCCAGGTCCGCCGACACAGTCGAGAATAAATCCAACATCCGCTTTCAAGAGAGTTTTAGCTAGATTCTTTGCGCCGTTGAGTCCCCCTTCTTCAGCGACACTAAAAATCACCTGAATATCTCCATGCTCAAGACGTTTTTCTCGGATAACTCTGATAGCTTCTAAAATGGGGGCTATTCCTGATTTATCGTCTGCGCCTAAAATTGTCGATTTAGCGGAAGTGATCACTCCATTATGTAGTACAGGCTCAATATTTAGACAAGGGTCTACTGTGTCCATATGCGCAGATAGTAAAACAGTCGGAGCCTTCGGAAGGTTCCCTTTTAGGTAAGCGATAACATTGCCGCAGTTGCCACTAATCAATTGACCCGCGTTATCTTCCGTAACACTTAAGCCTAAACTTTCAAGACGATTTTTAAGAACATCTGCGATTTCTCGTTCATTTTTAGTAGGCGAATCAATTTTGATTAGCTCAAAAAACTCGGCCAATAATCTTTCTCGATTGATCATTAGGTATGCCACCGCACAGTCCCAGCATCCCCTTGATAACGGGGTATGACATGAACATGCAAGTGGAAAATTGTCTGTCCGGAAGCGGTTCCTGTATTAGCCCCTACATTGTATCCATCTGGATGATACTTTTCGTCCAGTTCCGCCTTTACTCTTTGGAGAAGATTTCCTATACTTGCCATCTCCTCTGCGGTCGCCTCAAAGATATTACTAATGTGTCTCTTGGTTACAATCAAGACATGCCCCTCGCTGACAGGATACTTGTCAAAGAATGCCAAGGCTAGTTCATTTTCTAAGAAGATCTTAGTCCCTGGCAGAGTGCAAAAAATGCATTCTTTCATCACTGTCCACTCCTTCATCTTATTTGCTATACATAATGGACAAACATTAGCAAGCATCTAATCCTCTACTTTTTAGTTCGTCCATACACAGCCCAACCGAACAACATCGATGTCACAATAATAAAGGCCGGATGAATATTGGCTAAATAGAGCAAAGCGATCGTTACAACCGCGATTCCCCAAGTACTACTGGTCGGAAATGCTTTTTTGCCCATATCATAAGCAGTTTCCGCGACAAGAACTACGACGACTGGACGGACAGCCTGAAGCATAGCCTTGAGTTCTGGTGAATTAGAATATTTTATAATGAGACTTCCTAGAAAAACCACAACGATCACGGTTGGAGCGACTGTTCCTAATACAGCGGCTAAAGCTCCTAGCCAACCAGATACCTTATAACCGATATAGGCGGCCATTTTTGTCGCAATAGGCCCAGGTAAGGCGTTACCGATCGCTAGGGAATCCGCAAACTCTTCGTTATCCATCCACTTATATCGATCAACAGCTTCTGCTTTCACAAGGGGAATCAGTGAAGGACCTCCACCAAAACCTAGATTTGAAGCACGGGTAAAGCCTATAAACAGGTCCCAGAGTTTCATTAGCAAACCATCCCCTTTTAACACCAATTAAATAATACTATAGTTCAACGAAAAACTACTAACCCAAATACCATAGCTACGACAATAATTAAAGCGGGATGTAGCTTCAACCAATATAACGAAACCACCGTCCCCAAAGCTATGCCCCAAGTTATTAGATTTGGGAAAGATCCTATACTCATGTCAAAAGCGGTTTGAGCTATTAAGACTACAACAACGGGGCGTACTCCCTTTAGCATTCCTTTTAAGACTGGAGAATTGGAGTACTTCATTAAAAACCGTGCCAGTAAAATGACAGCCAGCGCGGTAGGTAGGATCACTCCGATTAAGGCTGCTAAGGCTCCTAACCAGCCGGCCTCTTGATACCCAACATATCCCGCCAATTTAGTAGCAATTGGACCTGGCAGAGCATTTCCAACGGCAAGTGCATCTGTAAACTCCGCGTTCGTCATCCAGTGATACCGCTCTACCACTTCAATTTTAATGAGTGGAATGACTGCTGGCCCACCGCCGAAGCCCAGGTTACTAGCTCTAGCAAAAGCAATTAGCAAATCCCAAAGTTGTGATAACATTGTATTTCATCTCCTTCCTCTGTCCAGATTAAATTCCTTTAATCAAATATTCCAGACTTGTCTCTGTTAGTTTTCTTAGCGTAAGTATAAAGCCTTAAGTCCAGAAATTCAATAGATTTGGTATACCATATTAGTGATTTTTGTATACCAAATTTCATTAACTATGAATTAATTGAGTACTACTCTCCTAAAAATGACTCCGATAAGGTATACACCTTTATGAATTATCTCAAAAAGCCATCTCCAAATAAGCTTTGCTCGAATTTTCCGCGTGCCTTTTGCCGGTGGCCTCAGCTTCTGAGCTGTCATGTCTACGTAGAGCCTCAATGATCGCACTGTGTTCCACCCATACTTCTTCAGGTCGCCCAGGTTTAGAATAGGCCACTTGAGTGAACTTCGTTATATACTCGTGCAAGGTATTAAGAAAATCGTAGACTCTTGGGCTTTCAGCGGTTCTATAAATTATCTCATGAAATTTATCGTTCAATTGGTTGGATTTTTTAAAGTTTCCTTTTCTATGTTCGTCTGAAATCTGCTTAGATAACGTTTCCAAACGGTCTAATTCTCGAGGTCTAATTTTCGAAGCTGCAATACCACAAATAAGCGCTTCTAATGATGTCCTAATCACCAGAATCTCTACGATATCTGCCTTGGTGAATCCAGAAACCACTACCCCTTTGCGTGGAATATGAGTTACCAACCTTTCCAATACAAGCTTGTGAATTGCTTCGCGTACCGGAGTCCTGCTAATCCCCAGTTGTTCTGCAATAATACGTTCCACAAGTCTCTGTCCCGGTTCTAACTTTTTGTCTAGAATAGCATTTCTGAGAATTGAAAACACCGAATCCCGGATATGACCTTTATCATCGAACTTAATAGGTGAAAAATGATGTGCCACATTCCTTCCCCCCTATAGAAACTTTTAATGATCTCTACTTTCAACGCCATTATAAATCCATTGCTAGACTAAAGGCAAGTAAAACATGGTATACCATATTCCAAAAACCAAACAAGTAATCGCTACCGAGCTAGTGAACCCTGGCAATTCTTATGGATCACGTATTATGAGAATGACACCATAACCAAAAGATCTCCTTAATCATATAATGAAGTCAGAAAGATTTTATATAGGAGGGCTAACTATGTTTAGTTATAGCAAGTCATTATTTTATCCGGTTCAGGTTCAACTCCGTGACCCGGTGTTTGGCCAAGTATTAATGGAGCATTATGGTGGCAAGGACAGTGAATATTCCGCGGCATCTCAATACCTAAATCATCGTTCCAACATGCGCAACCGATATCTTCGTGATCTATTGGGGCTCATTGCAGCGGAAGAAATGGGTCACATGGAAATGATCGCCGTCGCTATTAACAAGTTAGGAGGGCCACCACTATCTTACGTTAATTCGCAAGGAATCCCTTGGAATATCAATTATCTCGATCAAAGCTTAGACCCCATCGCCATGCTCCAAGCTGACGTGGAAGCAGAGGTTCGGGCCCGGATTTTATACAATAAGCATTTTACAATGACCAATGACCCCGGGCTTAAAAAGATGATTAGTTTCTTGGGGAGCAGGGAAGATGTTCATAAACACCTTTTCCAAAAAGCTCAGATGATGATTCGACAAGGATCACCTCCTGAACAATTTAATGAGTTACTCGTTGAGTATAAAATGAGTCTGCAGATATTTGAGAATTAGAGTGCTGGTGAACTCGTTCAACTAATGCTCAAATGCCAAAAAATATGAGCAAACTGTATCCAACATGATACAGTTTGCTCATTTCCTAACTGATTTTAGCCATGAAGTATAGTCTGACCATTTCTTATCTACATCCCCATAACTCGGCTTAACCCCCGCTTGCAGGACTGAGTAATGCCAACTCATCACCCGCTTTGAGCACCACAGAAAAACGCTTATTTCCACTGATTTGCTGTTTATTGACAAACATAATTGCTTCTATTAGGTCCTGTTCTGAGATGTTGGGACAGCTTTGCCTGATCTCATTGAACACCTGTCTTACTGTTCCTTCTTTTACAAGCAGCTGCCTTATACTGCAGTCCACACTAATCAACCCAAAAAACTTAACAGTAATCATACACTATAGTCTTCCAAACTTAACTTCTTCAGTCTACGTTTTGTTGGCACACCCTGGTCATCCCAGCCTCTGATTTTGTAGTAGTCCTTAAGCATTCCTTGCAGCTTAACCTTACTGTCCGCATCCTCTGCCCTTTGCAGTTCACTAGTAAGTCTCTTGGGCAGAGTATCATCACTACCCTTCAGACCTTGTCTCAGGTTGATAATCCTTTCTAGATTATAGCCCCTTTCACCAGTCTTGATAAAGCTTCCAATCGTTGCATTAAAGCCTGTCACTGCTTTAATGGAATATGGATGCGGTAGGATACTCTTAAGGTTAAAGTTCATTAAACTTGTATGGTTATGCAAAAGGCCCACTAGCCAACCAAAAGATGGGATTGCCTTGTTAATAAACCTTACAAGACTCTGATTCGGATTTTTCACCAATGCCTCTGGTAGTAATGAATAAGTGGTAAATAGACAGGTACCACCAGCAGATACTGCCTCCATCAAATCCTGAAAGAAGATGGTATAGGCAGCTTTTCCGCTGGCAATCTTTCCACTAACGTTCAGTCCCAGCCCTTCAAGCACAACTAGATAACCTCCGTTTAAGTGACAACCCCCTCTGTTTGACGTTGCATACCCTAAGCCCATTCCCTGTGCTGCACGTGGTTCATAAGCAGCAATTTCCAGACCCTTAACATTCATGGC
Organism: Desulfosporosinus burensis; assembly: GCF_054657535.1. NCBI lineage: Bacteria > Bacillati > Bacillota > Clostridia > Eubacteriales > Desulfitobacteriaceae > Desulfosporosinus > Desulfosporosinus burensis. The sequence continues at coordinate 99,446 of NZ_BAAHYN010000012.1, read as the reverse complement.
AAAGTCACTACCGCCATATCTTTCCGATATGCGTTTTGTTCCTTCCGCCAATACATCTCCAATGCCTTTACGAGTTGCTACTTTTTTAACTAATTCCTCTAGAGTTGAGCAATCTCCAAACGTTAAACCATTCTTCCATAAACCTTTTTCATTGAGCTCCATTGCAAAACCAACACTACTGCCAAAGCTAATGGTATCAAGTCCATACTCATCACAGAGATGATTGAGGTTTAAGATACTTTGCAGATCATTGTTCAGCAGATTGCTGCCAAGCAAGCCCAAAGTTTCTAACTCAGGCCCTTTAACTTCTTTTCCATGGACTTTAACCACCCTGCCACACTGTATTGGGCACGTTACACAGCCCTTGTATTTTATTGTATAATCTCGCTTTAATGTTTCACCATTAATCGCTTCAAAGTCGTCATAATTACCCCTTGAATAATTCTTGGTCGCAAGTTGATTGCGAAAATTCATCATACTTACAAGCCCAGCAGTTCCAAGCCCTGGCAGCTGTTCACCTGTAATTAGATGTGACTTAAGCTTTTTAACCCAATTCAGGTTGTGTTTTTTGAAACCTTCCTGAGCGGAAATTTCTATCTTCTCTGTTCCGCTGGCAACAATCCCTTTAAGATTCTTGAAGCCAAACACAGCACCAACTCCACCACGCCCTGCTGCACGCTCCTCACTGATCACAGCAGCATACCTGACCATATTTTCACCAGCAATCCCTATGACGAACTTGCCTCTGCTTTTTCCACCCAACAGGTCTTGAGCCTCACCTGTATTTTTGCCCCATAAATGTTCAGCATTTTTGATTGAAATATCTTCAGATGTAATATCAATATAGACCTTTTCTTTGCTTTTTCCGCCAATAACCATTCCATCGTAACCAGCACGCTTAAGGTGCAACCCAAAGCTTCCACCACAATTTGAGGAAACCAACAGACCTGTTAAAGGGGAAATTGTGGACACATTGAATCTGGAGGAACATGGTGATGTTGAACTGGTAAGAGGGGAAGTTGTGATCACAATTATGTTTTCCTCAGAAAAGGCTTCCACCTTACTCTTGAAAGAATCATAAATGACCTTTGCAGCCAGCGTTTTGCCGCCTATAAACAGTTCTCGATCCTGATCGGATACAAGATAGTCTCCTACTATACCACTGCTCAAATTAATCTTAGCAATTTTCCCAGCATAACCAAACATATTCACCTACTCCTTAATCACATGATAAATCTTCAACATATCCTCTTTCGACATAATCTTTGGCACAGGATAAAGTGGGTTGCTTTCTGCCAGAGCACGTTTTACCATCAAAGGAATATCGCTCTCCACAATACCCTTGAACTTTTTGGGAATGCCCATACTTTGATTGAGTTGTTTTATGGACTCAATAAACTTCATTGCCTTTTGTTGCTTGGTGTCGGTCGGTGCACTTATGCCAACCAAATCAGCTAATTCGGCTAAAGATTGGTGCACTGATTCACCATAATACTCTAGGATATAAGGCAAGATGATAGCATTAGCTAGTCCATGAGGAGCCGAGTAAAATCCGCCTAGGGTATGGGCGATGGCATGCACATAACCAACATAGGCCCGTGTGAAGGCAAGTCCTGCCAAAAAGGAAGCCTGTTGCATATTCTCACGTGCGACAAGGTTTGTGCCATTGGAATATGCCTCAAAGATGTTTGCAAAAATTAGCTTTATCGCCTCTCTGCTCTGTTGTTTTGTCTGTGTTGTGTTACTTCTGCCAATGTAAGCCTCGACGGCATGTGTCAAAGCATCAACTCCCGTTGTCGAAGTGATATGCGGGGGTAGATTAACCGTAAGCAAGGGATCCATTACAGCATAATGTGGAATGAGTGAAGTGTCATTAATGGCATACTTTTCATGCGTCTTGCTATCGGTTATTACGGCAGCAACTGTCGTTTCACTCCCTGTGCCAGAAGTTGTTGGAATGGCAAATAGCGGTGGGATCTTTTTCAAAACTTTAAAAACGCCCTTCATCTGAGAAATAGTCTTTTTAGGTCTTGCTACACGCGCACCCACACCCTTTGCGCAATCCATTGGCGACCCGCCGCCAAAAGCAACAATACCTTGGCAATTGTTTGCCTTGTACATCTGCAATGCTTCCTCAATATTATCAATGGTTGGGTTCGGAACAGTTTTGTCATACACAACAAAGTCCACACCCTCATCACTTAAGCCTTTAAGTAATTCATCTAGCAGTCCAAGTGAGGCAATAATCTTGTCAGTTACTATCAAAACGCTGTTAATACCCTTGCTTTTAATTAGCTTGGGCAGCTTTTTCAAGCTGTTTGCTCCTTGAGTTAACTCAGGCTTACGCCAAGGCAGCAGGTAAGAAACCAATTTGAAAACACTTTGATAAATCCTGCAATACAATTTATACATTATAAACCCCCTCTTTCTATTTAAAGTTAAAGGCAATTTTATGAGGCATATTAAATAATCATCCCTTTAATAAATCCGTCACTAATCCTTATGCCTTTTCCTTTAAATTCTTCTATTCCAAGACACTTACCAAATAACTTTAATGATTACTTTTTTCACAACCCCCTAACCCTTCATATGTACTTATCTGTCGTCCGACCGACCGATAAGCCCTAAAAAAATTATTCAACCTTCGAAAAGATATTGGCTATGCCGTCAATTGGAATTTTTTCTACACCAAGTCTCCACTGAATTGTAAATCCGTCAAGCGCTGCTAGTATTATATAGGATAATACGCTATAGTCGGCTGTTCTATTTTTTAGCACCTTTCTCAAACCATCTTCCAGTGCTATTCTCCACTCCTTATATTTTTCTCTGAAGCGTTGCTTAAGAGGTTCATTGCTTGTTACTGCATCACTAACCAAATAAAGATGTAGTTTACCTCTGGTTTCCGCAGTTGATATTCTTTCGAATACCACCCTTAATATTTCCTCTGGAGCGATATTCTGCTCAATATTATCAATCCAGGATAAAAGCTCTTCTGTGATTTGTTTAAGATGAATATCCGCAATGTCATAGATAATATCATTCTTATTCGAATAATAGTAATATAATGTTCCTTTGCTTATGCCAACTTCTTTTGAGATATCTGCCAGACTGGTATTTTTGACGCCCTTCTGGGCAATCAATTTACTTGCTGCATCAAGTATACTTTGTCGTGCACTGGTTAGTTGTCCTTCTGTATCTTCTTTACTCATTATTTCACTCCATATCACGGTCAGTCAGCCACCCGACCGACTTAATAATTACATTGTAGTTTTATTTTAACGAGTAGTCAACATGTCGGCATGGCATCATAGCAATATAGTTATTAATAGGAATGTTTGCATCCTGATTCTGTTATTAAGCAACTGGAACAGCCCTGGAAATCACTCTCATCAAATCTAACAATAGGTATCTCCAACAGTTTCGAGCGGTATAACTGCAATTCACAACTACGAATTAACTAAATAATTTAGCCCAAAAGGGACCGTATTGAAACTAAGTTGATATGCTCCTCCCCTGGTAGTAGGTTTTATTATTTAACCTGTCTACCATGGGGGGAACATATCAGTTTCGCCACGGCCCCCTTTGCTTTTCCCACGATCGTGTGATTAAGCATCTCTTTCTCTTATTAAGGAAGAGATTTTTATCTATCCAAATTTATTTACTCCCTAAATGAGAAATAAGCGATAGATCCAGGTCTTTTTCTCTCACTAATTTTCGCTTGATTTGGGATTGGACTGCAACCTCGAAAATTACAGGATAGATCTTCTTTACCAATTCTGAAGGGAGCTCTAATTCATTGCCAAGATTAATAAGGCGCTGTAAAACTTCTCTTTCCCGAGCGGTATCCTTCACCCGATCCAGACGCTTTTGATCCGCTACTTTACTGACAATTTGCATACGAGCAGCTAGACATTCGATAATAGTTTGATCAATATCATCAATTTGGTTGCGCAAGGATTCAAGTGACTCCTCATCCTTTGTCCCACCACAGGCGAAGATTCTCTTGACCGATTCGGCGACCACACCCAGTTCTCCAGCGAGTTGGACAAATTGTTCAGGGTACAATGACTGGGCTCCATCGCTGACTGCCTCGGCAGGATTAGGGTGCATCTCGATCAATAGACCATCCGCTCCGCAGGCAATAGCGGCCTTAGATAGGGATGCGATCAAATCTCTTCTGCCCGCTGCATGACTTGGATCCACAATCACCGGTAAATGCGAAAGCTCTTTAGCTACTCCGACTGCACTAAGATCTAAGGTGTTACGAGTACAGGGTTCATAGGTGCGAATTCCTCGTTCACAAAGAATGACGTTCGGGTTGCCAGCAGATAAAATGTATTCAGCCGCCAGCAGCCATTCTTCAATCGTTGCAGATAAACCCCTTTTGAGGATTATCGGTTTGTTGATTTTACCAGCCATTTTTAGAAGCTCGAAGTTTTGCATATTTCGGGCACCGATTTGAATAATGTCAATCTCGTCGACCACTAACTCGAGGCTTGGAGCATCGATTACTTCTGTAACACAAAGTAAATCCTGCTCCTTAGCAGCTTGCACTAAATAATTAAGCCCCTCCCTGCCCAAGCCTTGGAAACTATAGGGTGAAGTACGTGGCTTGAAAACCCCACCCCGCAAAATTTTTCCTCCCGCTTTTTTTACGGTCTCAGCCGATTGACTCATCTGAATACTTGATTCTACAGCACAGGGTCCGCCTATGAGAATAATTTCCTTGCCCCCGATAGTTACCCCTTTAACCTCAAAAGAACTACGTTCCGCCTTCAGTCCTGCTAATTTCAAATCTTTCATAGTAATTGCCTCCCTTATTTAAATTAAAAAAGTCCACGGCACATCCCCTAATAGGGACGAAAGCCGTGGACTTCCGCGTTACCACCCATTTTGACCACAATTGGTCCTCTCAACAAAGGTACAGTCTATCAATTCACATTTGTCGAATATCTCAGTCTAGCCATAACAAAAAATAAAAAACTTCTCATCCCTTGAAGGGACGAGAAGTTATATCTCGCGTTACCACCCAACTTAAGCCAAAAAGGCCACTCGACAAAGGTACGGGAATTGATATCCGATACCCCCTTCCTGTTAACGGTGAAGAACCGTCCTGGCCTACTTGTTTACGTTCAGCCGGGCAGCTCGGGAGGGAACTTCACCTATCATCACACATAGAAGAGTTTTCAGTCGAGACTCTTCCTCCCTGAAAGGTAATAAATAGACTACTTTTCTCCGTCTTAGCTTTTAAAGAATTTAATTACTTGTATTATAACACTACTAGGAATTTTGTCAACTATTAATTATAAATTGATAAAAACAGAGCCCATCAATCTGGGCTCTGTTTGGATGACTAATTCACGTTCTACTTAGGATTTGGACCAAGCCAATAAGGCTGTAGCGATTGCAACCAATGCCAACGGCGGTATTTACAACTTGTCAATCAGTCTGAATTTGCCATGAACTTCATCTCAAAACATAGTATAACCCTTTTTTAAAGTATTATACATGGTCTAGATTTTTTCCTCTTCTAGCCTATAAATAGTAGTTACGTCTGGCTTTCGTCACTTCAGACTATCGTAACTGAAGCCTCGATGTCCAGCTTTAGCTGAACGAGTTTACCCTAGTCTTCCCTCTAACTTAACTCATGAATAAATATTCCGCTTCTCAGCTTCGGCTCAAACCAAGTCGATTTGGGGGGCATCAATTGACCTGCATCAGATACTTCAAACAACTCATTAATTGAAGTCGGAAACATTGAAAAGGCAAGCTTCATATCACTGTTGGCTCTTTTTTCAAGTTCTTTAAGCCCTCTTATTCCACCGACAAAGTCTATTCTTTTATCTGTTCTTATGTCGATGATATTAAGAACTGGAGTTAAGATATGATTTTGAAGCAATGCAACATCGAGCCCGTCAACAGGATTCGTTGAACGGATTTCATCCTTTGCCGTTAACTTATACCACACTCCCTCTACGTACATCCCATACGTCGATTTTTCTATAGGTTTATAGGGTTCTGCCCCCATTTCTTCCACTAAAAAGGCTTTGGCTACTTCAGTCAAAAATTCATCTTTACTATGCTGATTTAGATCTTTGACTACGCGGTTATAATCCAAAATCATCAATTGGTCATGTGGAAAAAGCACAGACAGGAAGAAGTTGTATTCCTCGTCTCCAGTATACCCTGGATTTTCTTCTCTTCGTTTTAAGCCAACCTTTACCGCTGAAGCTGTTCTATGGTGGCCATCCGCTATATAGATACTTTGTATAGTTTTAAACTCTGTATAGATCGTTTCTATGTCGCTTTCCTGATCTATTTTCCAGACTGTATGTCTAACTCCATCCGGAGCTACAAAATCGTATAATCGAGTTTTCTTCTTTATCGAGTCCACTACTTGATTAATGATTTTTTGAGAACGATACGCTAAAAATATAGGCCCTGTTTGAGCATTACAAATATCGACATGGTTTATTCTATCAATTTCTTTGTCTTCTCTCGTTTTCTCATGCTTTTTGATCACATTATCGAGGTAATCATCTATTGCTGCACAGCCTACTAAACCAGTCTGGGAACGGCCTTCCATTGTCAGTTCATAGACATAGTAGCAGCACTGACCTTCCTTAACTAATAGACCGTCATTGATCATATCTTGAAGACTATCTCTGGCTTTCTCATAGACCTTAGTCTCATAAGGATTGAAGTCCTTATCAAATTGTGTCTCTGCTCTATCAATTTTCAAAAAAGATAGAGGTTGCTTTAATACTTCTTCTAAAGCTTCTTGACGATTATAAACATCATAGGGAAGTGCTGCCACTTTACTGACAACATCTTCTCTAGGTCGTAGCGAATTAAAAGGTCTAATAATTGCCAATGCTCTTTCCTCCACATCATAAAGCTCTTCTGAAACAGTGGTGTGAAACAAGGGACAGGCACCCTGTTTCTCCACCAGCGAAACACGGTGCCTGTCCACTTGTTTCGCTGGTCCTCTTGACCTTCGTTCTGACTACTTAATGATCCTAACTTTTAAAACCCCGTCAATTTCTCTGATTTTCTTTTCTAATTCAGGGGTCGAAGGGGATTCAATATCAAGTACGGTATAGGCATACTGTCCTTTGCTTTTATTAATCATGTCCGGAATATTAATGTTTTCTTTAGCGAAAGTTGATGTGAATTGGCTTAGCATGTTCGGGATATTTCTATGATTAATGGCAATACGTCCAGCTTTATTACATACCCCCATGTCACAGTTTGGATAATTGACTGAATTTATGATATTTCCATTTTCAAGGTAGTCCATTAATTGCTTCACTGCCATAACTGCACAGTTATCTTCTGATTCACTTGTCGAAGCACCTAAATGAGGAATGGTAATGACTCCTTCGATACCGCACACTTTAGGATTTGGAAAATCCGTGATATATCGACTGACTTTTCCGGAGTTCAAGGCTTCAATCATATCCTCATCAATGACCAAGGAATCTCTTGAAAAGTTGAGTATTTTCACTCCATCCTTCATGATAGCAAATGTTTCTTTGTTAAACATTCCCTTCGTGGTATCGGTTAGAGGGACATGAACCGTAATAAAATCACATTCTCGAAAGATCTCTTCTAACGACTTAGTAGGCTTAATGAATTTTGAAAGCTTCCAAGCAGCATCCACCGAAATGAAAGGATCATATCCGTAGACCTCCATCTCAAGCTTATTCAAGGCATTAGCAACTAAAACTCCTATCTCGCCAAGTCCAATGACCCCTAGTTTTTTGCCTTTTATTTCTGTTCCAGCAAACTTTGATTTATTTTTTTCTACGAGTTTAGCAACCTCTGGATCATGTTGACAAGAGTTTACCCAGTTTACTCCGCCAAAAATATCACGTGAAGCAATAATTAATGAAGCAATGACAATTTCTTTTACGCCATTGGCATTAGCGCCTGGGGTATTAAAGACTACCACTCCACTTTCGGCACATTTATCCAAGGGAATATTGTTAACTCCAGCTCCAGCTCTAGCAATAGCCTCTAACGAACGGGGTAGCTCTAAATCATGAACACTCGAACTTCTTACGAGCACGCCATTTGCATCATTAAAACGATCAACCATTTCATAATGATCCGAAAATAGGTCTAATCCAACATTGGCTATGGGATTTAAACAGTTAATTTTAAACACAGTTACATCCACCCCTTAAATTATTGATTATCTTCTTCAAATTTCTTCATGAATTCAACTAAAGCCTTGACCCCATCTTTTGGCATCGCATTGTAGATACTTGCTCTCATACCACCAACACTTCTGTGTCCCTTTAAGCTTTCAAAGCCAGCAGCCTTAGCTTCCTTTATAAATTTAGCATTCAATTCATCGGAATCCGTGACAAAAGGGATGTTCATTAAAGAACGGTCCTTCTTTACTACAGTTCCTCGAAATAGCTTACTAGAATCAAGATAATCATATAAAATAGCAGCCTTTTCTAGATTGATTTTTTTCATGGCTTCTAGCCCGCCTAGCTTCTGAACCCACTTGAATACTTTACCGCAAATATAGATACCATATGCTGGAGGGGTATTATACAGGGAATTGTTATCTGCATGGGTCTTATATCTTAACATCGTTGGGGTCCCGGGTAAGACGTCCTCCCTAATTAAATCTTCACGAATGATGACTACAACCACTCCTGCAGGACCAATGTTCTTTTGTACGCCAGCAAAAATAAGACCATAGTTTGTTACATCAACAGGTTCAGATAGTATATCTGAGGACATGTCAGCGACTAGAATCTTCTCCCCAGTTTCAGGTAAGTCATGATATTTCGTTCCATAAATGGTATTGTTATGGCAGATATAGACATAATCAGCATCATCTGAAATCTTAAGGTTCTTGAGATCCGGGATATAGGAAAACGTCTTATCTTCAGAAGAAGCTATGACATTAATCTTTCCATATAGCTTACCTTCAGAAATCGCCTTTTTCGCCCATTGTCCTGTGTTAATGTGATCAGCTACTCTATTCTTCATTAGGTTCATAGGAATCATGGCAAATTGTTGGGATGCTCCGCCTTGAAGGAACAAGACCCTGTAATTATCCGGAATTTTCATTAAATCTCTTAAATCTTTTTCAGCATCGCCAATAATTTGTTCGAAAGCTTTTGAACGATGACTCATCTCCATAACCGACATACCTGTTCCATTGTAATCCAACATTTCCGCTGCTGCTTCTCTAAGTACCTCTTCCGGTAATACGGCGGGACCTGCAGCAAAATTGTAAACTCTTGACATTGAAAACCCTCCTTCTATTTTATGCAATTGAATTAAAACTGGAATACTTAACCAGAATTCTGCAAACTGAATCCTTTTCCATAAAATAGTACTTTTCTATAAAACACACCTTCTTTTTTAGATTATTAATAAACTTACATAATCTGGATATTCAAGGAAAAACAAAACCCACCCCAGCATTGGGGCGGGAATTCCGCGGTGCCACCCAAGTTCTAGTCGATTAAGGGTACAGGTAAACAGACGCATAAAATTATAAAAACCCCTCGTCCCAATTAGGGACGAGAGGTTATTCCCGCGTTGCCACCCATGTTGCCAAAAATCGGCCAACTTATGTCCGCTTTATCGGGCGGAACCCGTCACAATTCATCATTGGCCACTCCAGGATGGAATCCTACAGCTTTGTAGACTGACTTCCACCAACCGTCAGTTCTCTAAACTCTAAAAGCTAGGGACTTCCCTTCATCGTGTTCAGTATAAGTATTTGAATTGTTTTGATTTTAATTGATTAATGTCGTCGTGTCAAGTCCTAATTTTAAAACTTTTGTTGGTTTATCTCTATAAATTAACGAATGGAATCTTTTCTATTCACTGGCCCTATTAAAGGGTTAAAAGACATGAACTTAGGATGCGTTGTATACTGTACCTAAAAGATTAGTGAAATGATTTATTATATTGGCAAAAGCACCCTAAAAGAGTGTATGATATAGAATAATTATCTATGTGGTTGATAAGTCATTTCAAAAGACTAACCCGAGTTCTATGAAAGGGGTAACATCATGGGAAAAGTATTTTTAGAAGATATCATCAAAGCAGGTCAAGCACTCAAATGCGTGATCAATAAAACACCGCTCCAACGAAATGACATTCTCTCAGAAAAATACAACTGCAATCTCTATTTAAAGCGTGAAGATTTACAGGTTGTACGTTCGTTTAAGATTCGTGGAGCTTATAACCTGATGCAAAGTATTCCCTCTGACCAATTAAACAAGGGTGTCGTCTGCGCCAGTGCAGGCAACCACGCCCAGGGGGTCGCCTATTCATGTAAAGCCTTAAGTATTCCGGGGACAATATTCATGCCCATTACCACCCCAAAGCAAAAGGTCTCTCAAGTCAAGCGCTTCGGAGGAAGTTTTATCGAAGTCATTCTAACTGGAGACACCTTTGACGATGCCTTTAATGATGCCAAAGATCATTGTGAAGCTGAAAACAAGATTTTCATTCATCCTTTTGATGATCCTATGGTTATCGCTGGGCAGGGTACAATCGCTATTGAAATTCTTAACGATTTAGCAGATCCAGTCGATTATGTTTTCGGAGCCATAGGAGGGGGCGGCATGATGTCAGGAGTCGGAACATACATCAAACGCCTAAGCCCAGCTACTCAGATTATCGGAGTAGAACCTACTGGAGCCTCTTCTATGAAGCAATCCCTTGATCGAGGTGAGGTTATGGCCTTAGACAAAATCGATAAATTTGTTGATGGTGCAGCTGTAAAGCGTGCTGGGGACCTAACCTTTGAGATCTGTCAAGAAGTTCTAGACGGTGTCACTGTCGTCAGTGAAGGAAAAGTTTGCACTACCATCTTGGAAATGTACAATGATAGCGCTATTGTCGTCGAACCAGCTGGTGCTCTTGCTATAGCTGCGCTGGATGCTTATACGAGTCAGATCCATGGCAAAAACGTCGTATGCATTATTAGTGGCGGAAATAATGATATTGAACGGACAGCGGAAATTAAAGAACGCTCCCTCCTCGATCAAGGACTCAAGCACTATTTCATCATTAACTTCCCACAACGCCCTGGTGCTCTGAAAGAATTCATGGTCGATGTCATGGGCCCAAACGATGACATCACGCGATTCGAGTATACGAAAGTTAACAATAAAGAAAAAGGCCCTACCTTAGTCGGGATTGAGCTGACCTACAAAGAAGATTACCTTACCTTCGTAGAGAAAATGGACAAAAAGGGAATTCAATACACGGTTATCAACGAGAACCAGGAATTGTTTGATCTCCTGATCTAAGACCTTGATTTAGCAAGCGGGTATCTGATCGTAATGGACGTTATGGTCGTTATGGTCGTAATGCTCGCATTAGACTTTTTGAACTACCTGATTAAATTTCTGTTTGCCTAATTTTTTCGAATATCTATTGCATTGGATGTTATTCTTGCGATACATTATAACTATAATCTATATTAACCTCGCACTTTAGCGACTATAAGAAAGCAACGGCGCTTTGGAAATTACTCGAAAACGAACGAGTCTTTCTATTGCGCCGTTTTTGATTTATTTTTTTAAACTCCGATAACGCTAAGCGGCACAACTGATGAATTCAACTGGGCTATTTCCAGAGCAGAAAGTATAATTTTACAGTTGTATACTTCTGGAAGCATCAGTGCAACTTAGACGGCCGCCCTAGGGTCCCTTCTCACCATCACGGCACATTACCCTCACAGCGCCTTACCATCACGATGCCTTACCTTGGTGGCGCTCTAATCTCGCACATCCTTATTCGAGTCATGGCCAGCGCTAGGCGCTAACCAGTTTTCTATCTCTCCTATTAGGAAGTCCTTCCATTAATTACGAGGAGGTATCTGACTATGGAAAATCCCCAAATAGTGAGCACTGGCTTTGCTAGATTGGATGACGTGATCCAGCATCTGAGGATGGGAGATAATGTCGTTTTTCAGGTTAGGGAGATTGAAGTATATCAGAGATTCGTCAAGGCTTTTATTGAAAAGAATTCAGATCCACCCAGAAAGATTATCTATATCAATTTTACTCGACACGATCCACTTATTAAGAATACCAATGAAGTTGAGATTTTTCCGGTCAATGCTGAGAACGGATTTGAAGAGTTTTGTGCCCAAATTCATGAAAAAATTACGCGTGAAGGACGAGATGTTTTCTATATTTTCGACTGTTTATCTGAGCTTTTAGATCGTTGGGCCACCGATTCGATGATCGGAAATTTCTTTAAGGTAACCTGTCCTTATCTCTATGAGTTGAATACCATCGCTTATTTCGCGACCTTCAAAAACCACAATTCCTTCCATACCACGGCTGTGATTCGTGATACGACTCAGGTCTTGTTCGATGTTTTCCAAGTCGATGCCACGACCTACATTCACCCATTAAAAGTTTGGAATCGCTATACTCCGACACTATTCCTTCCCCATTCTATCCATGAAAGTCAATTTGCACCCATAACCAGCAGTGGAGATGTGGCTGCTCTCTATTCTCAGCTCGGAGAGGATGATGAAAATCCTGAGCGTGATCTCGATTACTGGGATCGTTTATTTTTAAAGGCTGCCGAACTCCTTTCTTCCTCCTCTTCAACTTCAGCTCAAGTGAAAGAGCGCATTCAGCAACTAGCAAGGATATTTCTAACCCGTGACGAGAGAATTCTTGAACTAATCTATGAACATTTTTCTCTCCAGGATATCTTGTCTACTAAGTCACGCCTGATTGGTTCGGGCTTTATCGGCGGTAAAGCCATCGGAATGCTTCTAGCGCGAAAAATTCTAATCCAAGCCTCTAAAACATGGAAAAGCCTCCTTGAACCTCATGATTCATTTTATATAGGTTCAGACGTGTTTTACTCTTTTCTTGTTGATAATCAATTATGGAAACTCAAGCTGGAACAACGACGAACACGTGAACGATATTATGAAAAAGCCTCTTATCTGAGCGATAAAATTCTCCAGGGACAGTTTAACGATACGATAAAAAATAAATTTCTTAGAATGCTTGAATATTTCGGTCAGTCCCCGATTATTGTCCGTTCCAGTAGCCTTCTAGAAGATGGCTTTGGAAATGCCTTTCCTGGTAAATACGAAAGTGTCTTCTGTATCAATCAAGGTACCCTTGACGAACGATACCATCACTTCACTGAGGCTGTTCGAGAAGTCTTTGCCAGTACCTTAAGCGAAGAAGCACTGGCTTATCGGGAAAAACATGGTCTAACCAATACTGAAGAGCAAATGGCCCTGCTTGTCCAAAGGGTGTCTGGATCAAATAAGCAAGACTATTTTTTCCCTGATCTTGCAGGGGTGGGTTTTTCTCACAACACCTATGTTTGGGATACTCAGATGAATCCTAACGCCGGTATGATACGGCTTGTTCTTGGCTTGGGGACAAGAGCAGTGAATCGGCTTGAAGGAGATTATGCTAGAATTGCGGCTTTAGATCGACCCCAATCTATGCCTTATGATGGACTTCAGAGTTTCAAAGCCTATTCCCAACAAAAAATGGACGTCTTGAACATCCGTCAAAACCGTCAAGAATGCCTTTCTATCCAAAGTCTGATGGATCAAGATATCGACTTACATCAAACGACAATTGCTGAGCGTGATCTAGAAACAGAACAAAGAATGAAACAACTTGGCCTAAAGCGTAAAGAGTCTTGGGTTTTTAGTTTCAACAAATTATTTGCTGACACCGATTTTGCTCCAACCTTCTCTAAGCTTCTTAAAACCCTTGAAGCGGCCTATTGCCATCCTATAGATATTGAATTCACGCTGAACTTCCGGAACAATGGCCAGTATCTCATTAACCTCTTACAATGTAGGCCCTTACAGGTCCAAGGGTTTAGGGAACGCGTTGAATTCCCTCAAGAAATTCCATCGAACCAAATCCTTTTTAAAAGCAAGGGACACTTTATGGGTGGTAATATTTGCACAACAATTCATAAAGTCATTTTTGTGGACCCATTCGCTTATAACCTACTTAGCCAGTCGGAAAAATGTGAGGTTGCTAGAATCATTGGCAGGCTTAATAAGCAAATCCATAAAGAAACAACCACAGTCCTTCTTCTCGGTCCTGGAAGGTGGGGATCGCGAATTCCTTCTTTAGGAGTTCCCGTTGCTTTTGCTGAATTGAACCATATTTCGATCTTAGGAGAAATCGGCTACCAACATACCGGCTTCCTTCCCGATGTATCGTTTGGAACCCATTTCTTCCAGGATATGATCGAAAGCGAGATATTTTATCTGGCTCTATTTCCCGAAAAGCAAGACTCTATTTACCAGGTAGATTTATTAGATAATTTTGCTCAAAAATCTCTTGATATAGGAACAGGAAAGTTCGATCTTAGAGACGCTGTGAAGGTATATGACTTTGAACCAAGCAAACAAAGCTTAATCATGATTTCCGATATCTCAAACCAAGAGATTCAATGCTTTATTAAGTGAAAACTTCTTTGATGACTGATGACATCTTCTTGCGAAATCCTAATAATTTCCATTATATAAAGCCAAAGGGATACCTAGTTTTGATGAACTAGGTATCCCTTTTTATTCATACTTCTTTATTATCTCTTCAGCGACCAGAGCTTGAGAAAGTCGTAAATCCATGGCCCTCTTCTGAATGAGACGAAAGGCCTGCGGCTCGCTCATATTTAACTTTTCTACCAGGATCCATTTGGCTTGTTCCAGGATCTTGCTCTCATCGATCCGCTTCTTTAATCTATCTCGCTCATTGATTAATTGAGTCATCGAATTTCGTACAGATAGTGCAAACCGAGCAGTTTGAAGCAAGGTTAAGCGATTAATAGGCTTAGGCAGAATCAGGGCACCTATCTTTTCGAGACTACATTGCATATCGAGCAGCTGATCCGGTCTTGCGATCACCACTATGCCAGCGGATGTTTTATCGTGGGCATCGAAGACCAAATCCGTTCCTTGTTCATCGGGTAGTGGAGTGCTAATAATCACCAAATCTAATACAGTGTTAATAAAACTTCTGCGCGCTTCATTAGCAGAATGAGCGCAACTTACCGGATAAAAACCTTCTTTTATCAGCATGGCTTGCATACTGCTCGCCATATCAGCTTTTCCACAAACGATTAATACACTCCCCGCACTCACTACAATCACCCCTTTGAGCAGGGTAAAGAAAACTTAGTTGGCCCTATGCGTTAGCTAAGGCGGCCACCTAGTTGCACTTATGCCACCCAAAACATATACTTTCTATCTTCGTAAACCGACCGTTAATAAGGTTTTAGATACTTTTCAATCTCCCATGCATGGACTGAGTTATCATAGGCTTCCCATTCCAAAGTCTTGGCAGCTAAATATTTGTTAAACGTATGTGCACCAAGTGTCGACTGAATCAGCGGATCTTTCTTCATCTCTTCAAGGGCGAACAAGAGGTTAGAGGGTAACCGTTCGAGTTTAAGATCTTTCTCCTGTTCAGGGGACAAGTTATAAATATTCACTTTAACTGGATCGACCAGTGGCAAGCGATTGTTTAAACCATCCAGTCCCGCCTCTAACACCACTGCTAAGGTCAAATAAGGATTACAGGTAGGATCAGGACTTCGAAGTTCCAGTCTTGTCCTTTCTCCCCGAGGTGCCGGAACTCGTAGCAAGGGACTTCGGTTCATGTGAGACCAGGCGATATGCACTGGAGCTTCATAACCTGGTTGTAGTCGTTTGTACGAATTGACAAGGGGATTGGCGATGGCCGTAATCCCTTTAATATGATTTAACAACCCTGCCGTAAAACACTTAGCCGTTTCAGAAATATCGTTTTTAGTTTCACCCCCATTAAAGAGGTTGATTCCGTTTTTGGTTAAGGACATATTAATATGCATTCCCGAACCATTGACGTTAGGAAGTGGTTTGGGCATAAAGGTTGCATGAAGACCGTTGCGCTGAGCAATAATCTTAACCACCATTTTAAAGGTCATGATGTTGTCAGCCGCTGTGAGAGCATCCGTATACTTAAAATCGATTTCATGTTGCCCTGCCGCTGTTTCATGATGCGACGTTTCGATTTCGAACCCCATTTCCTCTAAGACCATGCAAATTTCACGACGAGTATTTTCCCCTAGATCGATCGGGGCTAGATCACAATAACTGGCCGAGTCATGGGTAATCGTGGTTGGCTGCCCTTCGTCATCGTTGTAAAACAGAAAAAACTCGCATTCGGGACCAACTTGAAATGTATAGCCTAAGTCTTGCGCTTTCTTCAAGGTTCGTTTAAGAATATAGCGGGGATCTCCTTCAAACTGCATACCGTCATGGTTCTTGATATCGCAAATGATTCTCGCGACCTTACCTTGTTGCGGCCTCCACGGAATGATGGAGAAGGTAGCTGGATCAGGAAAAAGAAACATATCGGATGATTCGATACCAGAGAATCCTGCCACGGCTGAGCCATCAAACATAACTCCGTTTTCGAAAGCGTGTGCAAGTTGTTTATCCGTAATCGCAATGTTCTTCATACTGCCATAAATATCTGTAAACTGTAGGCGTATAAACCGAACATCATTTTCTTTCACAAACTTAAGACAATCTTCTTTTGAAAAATGCAATTCAGATGCTCTCCTTTCTCAAGTAAAAATATGAACTAATTCTCTTTTATTAGCCTTATTATATCTCAAATAAGGCCGTTTGTAGCCATAGTTCATAAAAATGCTTACCAGCCACAATAAAGATTGCCATAGGGTCTTTTATTATAAGGAATCAACTTGGAAAATCTTTTGGCTATAATCTGCTCATAATTTCCACCAAAATAGCCGACATAATCTTTAACATAGCGCTTAAGCTGTTCTTGATCTTGCTCAGAAAGTTCTACCACCTTGACTTCCTTGCCCAGTTTATAGTCTTCCACTTCCCCTCGGATATACATAACTCCGCCATGCATCCCCGTCCCGCAATAGGACCCTACTATTTCTTCATCGTCTTCCAGGCCTAGACCGAGGACGACAATAACCCCACCGGCCATGTATTCCCCTAAAAAATCTCCTGCTTTCCCTCCCAAGACAATCGCCGGAATCTTTGCTTGGTATTCCTTCATATGAATTCCGACCCGGTATCCTCCATTCTCCCGAATATAAATCTCTCCACCGCGCATGGCATAACCGACAGTATCACCTGAACTTCCATGAACCACGATTTTTCCATCATTCATAGTATTCCCGATACTGTCTTGAGTATTTCCTTCAACAAATAACTCTAAGCCATTCATAAAGGCGGCCATATCATTTCCAGGGGTTCCTTTAAGTGTTAAACGTGCCTGGCCTGTGATTCCATCTCCAATATAGCGTTGCCCATTCACGTTTTTAACCACAATTTCTTCAGAACCAGTAGCAAGTTCCTCACGAATCTTGTTGTTCAATTGTCGATAATAGAGTCCTTTGGCATTGATTACAATCATCCGTTTCACTTCCTTAGGGTAAGTCTTTGACTGCGTAGTTCTTTGGGAAAATGAATATAGCCAAAATCCTCTTGCAAGAGATGCTCTCGAAAAGGGGTTACATCGACTTCTTGGTCCATAAGTCCGGTAAGAATTCCAGCCCGATCCACGCTATTTAAGGCAATATAGCCCACCAGCTTTCCAGCCCGTAAAACAATTTTTTTATAACTTCGCTTAGTCTGATCTTGTTGGATATATTCTTGAAAATCAGGAGCATTGGGTTTAATAATCCCTGCAGTGAGCATGGGCAGGTCAAAAAAACCGATGGCGTTCATGGCGAATCCGCCTAGGTATGCGGAGCTTCCTCCAGCCATGTTCACCCCTGCATTAAATCCTTGCTTAAAGGCATTCGGCAGAATCGGTAAGACACGGTTCTCCTGATAGATCTTGTCATATCCTTCTGTGACATCGCCGGCCGCATAGACATCGCTAACACTCGTTGCCATTTGCGGATTAATTAAGATGCCTTGATTTAGCTCGATTTCGGTATCCCGGACAAGATCCAGATTTGGTCTGACCCCGATGGCTAGGATTACCCGATCACACTCTAACTCTTCTCCATTCTGCAGGCGAACTCCAGTTACCTTGCCCTTCTGACCCAAAATCTCGGCTACCGTATTATTTAATTGAAACTTCACGCCTTGTTCTTCAAGATGATCCTGGACGATTTGAGCTGAGTCTTCATCAAGAATGGCACTTAAAATGCGATTCGAGAGTTCAGCGACTGTCACATTCGCTTCTCGCTTAACCAAGGCCTCAGTGGCTTTGAGGCCAATGAGGCCCGCCCCAATGACCACCACTTTGATTCCCGGAAAGAGTTCTTTTCCCAACTCCTTCACATCGTCCCAAGTCAAAAAGGTTGACACTCCAGAGTACTCTCTGCCCGGGATGGGGGGACTTATGGGTTTTCCGCCAGTTGCAATCAAGAGGCGATCATACTCAATCTTTTCCCCTGTAGGAAGTTCGATCTTCTTTTCTTCAAGTCTTAAGGCTTGAACCTCGGTCCCGAGATGAGCCTCTACTTGCAGACGTTCATAAAAATCGGGATCTCGATAATACATCTTCTCCGGTGTAACTTTGCCTGAGAGATAATAGGAAATCAGAGGACGGGAATAGGCCGGATACGGTTCTTTGGAAAAAAGCGAAATTTTTCCTTCTTGGTCTACACTACGGATTCCTTCCACGGCCCCGATTGCTGCGGCCGAGTTCCCGACGATCACATATCTCATGCTACTCCCCTCCCTCTATATCACTATCCATAAACTGAAGGGCACGATTAGGACAATTCTGAACGCAAATCGGCACATTTGAGGCATTCGTTGGATCTGAGTCGTCTGCACCGTTAGAACAAAGGTCACATTTTGAAGCTACTTTGTGTCCTTGATTATCTCGCCGAATCGCACCGAAAGGACAAGCGAGAATACAGGTCCAACACCCCACACACCGGCTTTCATCATTGCGTACAATTCCCGTAACTAGGTCTTTCTGCATTGCTCCACTGATACATGCTTTTGTACACGGTGCTTCATCACAATGTCGACATTGGAGCGCAAATGAAATTTCTAAATTGCCTTCGACCAGAATTCTCGGTAAGGGCTTTGTCCTCTGCTTTAAAAAGGCTTTGACAATGTCCGACGGATACTCTGAATGGGCCGTCGCACAATACACTTCACAAAGTTTACAGCCCACACATACCTCTTCTCGGGCATAAACACGTTTCATTCGAAACCTCACTTCCTCTCTCCTGAGGCAAAACTACCTGCCCACTTACTCAAATAAAACAACGCTATTAATATTAATTCAACGAGTTTATTAAAAAATCCAGCTTAGAATTTACTTGATTGTCATAGCTATCTTATCTGTCTCAATAATCTCAATAGCCTAGCAACCTCTGATACTTACGAACTATATCTTTATTCACCAGCTGCTAAGACCCCCAGAATATTTAACTCACGATCTGATAATCCGATTCCCCTAAGCATCAGGCGATTTCCTCGCAAGCTTTCAATAGCATTAATCCCCATGCCACCGAGGAGTTCCTTAACCTCATGTTCCCAAGCTTTTAAAAGATTCGTGACTCTTTCTGCTCCGATCTCAGGATTCAATCGTTTGACTAATTCGGGTTTTTGCGTAGCAATTCCCCAATTACATTTTCCAATATAACATTTCTGGCACATATGACAGCCGAGGGCTATAAGAGCCGAACTGGCTACATAGACAGCATCAGCACCCAGCGCGATGGCCTTAACAATGTCTGCGCTATTCCGGATACTTCCCCCGACGACGAGTGAGACCTGATTCCGAATCCCTTCATCGCGCAAACGGCTATCCACGGCAGCTAACGCTAGTTCAATTGGAATTCCGACTGAATCCCGAGTCCGAAGCGGGGCAGCCCCAGTTCCCCCACGAAAACCGTCAATAGCAATGATATCGGCACCCGCCCGAGCAACCCCGGAAGCAATGGCGGAGACATTATGCACAGCGGCAATTTTCACAATAACTGGCTTCTCATAATTCGTGGCTTCCTTTAAAGAGTAAATAAGTTGGGTTAAATCCTCGATAGAGTAAATGTCATGGTGGGGTGCTGGTGAAATTGCATCCGAGCGTTCTGGAATCATCCTAGTACGGGATACTTCCGCACCGACCTTTTCACCCGGTAAATGCCCGCCAATTCCTGGTTTTGCTCCTTGCCCAATTTTTATCTCAATGGCTGCACCCGCATTCAAATACTCTGAATGCACCCCAAAACGACCGGATGCCACCTGAACAATCGTATTCTTGCCAAATTTATAGAGGTCTTCATGGAGACCTCCTTCACCAGTGTTATAGAAAGTCCCTAGGGTTTCTGCCGCTTGAGCTAAGGACTTAGCCACATTAAGACTTACTGAACCAAAGGACATCGCCGAGAACATGATCGGCAAGTCGAGCTCGAGCTGAGGAGGTAGGGGGTCAACAAGCTTCCCATTTTCCACTCGAAGCCGCTCGGGTTTACGGCCCAGAAAGGTTTTCAATTCCATGGGTTCTCGGAGTGGATCGATGGAAGGGTTCGTTACTTGACTGGCGTTGAGTAGCAAGTGGTCCCAATAGATCGGATAAGGGCGATCTGTCCCCATCCCAGTCAGCAAGATCCCACCGGTTTCCGCTTGTTTGTAGATTGCTTTCATGGTGTTCGCTGTCCAATTGGCGTTTTCACGAAATTCTAGAGGAAATTTCCGAATGAAGAGCGCATGAGTTGGACACATAACCACACACCGATGACAATTCACACACTGGACGTCATCTGAGACGACCTTTTCTTCTTCTGCATCCCAACGATGTGCCTCGTTCGCACATTGCCTTACGCAAACCTGACAATTAATGCAGCGATCTTTAGTTCGTTCAATAAGAAACTCCGGCGTATTCATACTGAGTGCCATACCCTTGTACTCCCTTCTTCTCGAGTGTCGCAATCACTGGTTCTCCCCCGCGGGGAGCCCAGACCTTTTCAGGGTGAGGGCAGACTTCCCGGATGGCAGATTCTTCAGAAGCAAGAAACAGAAAATCTCCTTTGGTTGCCGCGACCATCGATCGTAATTTGAGTCGATCATTAAGTGCGATCAAGCCTTGGCTTGAGCCAAGAATTATGGAGAAAGGACCATTCATTAATAAATTACCATACATCGCACGCACAGCTTTAAGCAGAACTCGTTTTTCAGGACTCATCCGCTCGATGTCTTTCCAAAACGGCGCCGCTAAGGTCGCGATGGCCACATCCATCGGCAATTTCTGTTTTCGAACTAGAAAGTCAAACGCATACGTAATCGCTTCAGTGTCGGTTTGCAGGGATAACTTATAGCCGTACATTTCTAAAAAGCGTCGATTTGCTCCATAGGATGAAATTTCTCCATTATGCACGATGGACCAATCGAGCAGGGTGAAGGGGTGAGCTCCACCCCACCAACCAGGGGTATTGGTCGGGAACCGTCCGTGCGCTGTCCAGCTGTACCCGTAATACTTGTCTAAGCAAAAATACTCTCCGATATCCTCAGGGAAACCCACCCCTTTAAAGGCTCCCATATTTTTGCCGCTTGAGACAACGAAGGCTCCCTTGCATTCGGAATTGATGTGCATCACACTGCGCACTACAAACTCATCTTCATTTTCCTCTTCCAGCAAAAAACCTGGTTTAGGTCGGACAAAGTAACGCCAAGCTAGGGGAGGGTTTTTAATCGCCCGGGTTTTCTTGGTCAGGATTTCACCGCTTTCTGCAACATGAAAAAAGTGATTGAGATAATCCTCTGTTTGTTTTTTTCCTTCCGATCCTTCAAAGTACAAGTGAAAAGCATAATAGTCCTCATACTCAGGATAAATACCATAGGCGGCAAATCCTCCACCTAAGCCATTGGAACGGTCATGCATCAAAGCAATCGACTGAATTATATCTTCTCCGGAAAAAACTTGTCCGCTGCGGTTGATAATCCCACTGATCGCACAACCGGACGGGATCCGGACTTCACCTTCTCTAAGCATTTTGTCTCTCCTTTCATCTGATCGGATTAATTCTTACTTATTAAAATTTGGGCAATCCATCCCCCCGAAGACTCGATGTCCTGCTTAAGCTGAACGACTTGAGAAAATGAAAAAGACGCCCCTAAAAAACTCATACTTATCTCAAGTACAAATTTCTTATGAGCGCCTTTGCTCTATTCATTAATGTTTTATACATTTAAACTAACATAGAGACTGCCCTACATTCAACTGTTTCAGGCCAAGTATACAATATTAAATTTAGAATGGCCATCTCTAAAAGCGTCTCGCTCAGAACTTGAATCGAATTAATCTCAGCCCTTTAGTCTAGGAGTTAATCTCTCAACAATGGTCGTAAATGCCACTGGAAGAGGGATCCCACCTAAATCGTTTATGGAAACCCAGCATTGCCTTTCTCCAAGCGGATTAATTTTTCTAGAATCTAAGCTATATTCTCCATTTAATTCTTTCATTGAGGACGCACACGATGGTCCAGTCTCAAGCGGTTCGGGCAGATTGAGCGAATCGGGACAATCCGGCAGATCGATGATCGCCCAGATCATTTTCCATTGTCGGTGGCTAAAGGTATACCAGATCGGACCATCAAATCTTAAACCTTGCTCGAATTGGTCTCTGACTAAGCTGTCAAATGTCCGCTCAGGTACGGATTGTTGAAAAAAGTCAAAGTACTCACCCATAGCAGTGGCAGGCAGCTTATCGTTTAAATCACAGAAATGGTCATGACTTAATTCCACACCTGGAAACTCCCATAGATCGGCCAATAGCCCATTGGAAGGACGTTTCTGCAAATAACACATATCCCCTCTGCGTAGCACAAAGGTCAAGCGTGTCACCACTTGGCGCGGAGCCTTGGGTTTCTTGACGGGGTAGCGCAGGAAGTCCCCTTGCAAATACCCCTGGTAGCTTTCAGCTAACGGACAACGTGGGCAGTCCGGTTTCTTTGGGGTGCAAACCATCGCCCCTAGTTCCATCAAAGCCTGATTAAAGTCCCCCGGTTGAAGAGCCGGTTGCCATATCATGAGTTGGTCTCTAAAGTGACGATAACTGCGAACAGTTTCTACTGGCTCCGACCAGGCTATAAGACGAGAAACTACCCGCTTTACATTTCCATCGATAGCAGCTACTCTCTCCCCGAAGGCAATACTGGCTATGGCTCCTGCCGTATAGTCTCCGATCCCCGGAATCTGTAGAAGGTCTTTATAATCTCTAGGCATTTTTCCACCCAATTGTTTGAGAAGATAATTAGCCCCTTCCCACATACGGCGAGCTCGAGAGTAGTATCCTAGTCCACTCCAAATCGTCAAGACATCATCCAGGCTGGCCGTCCCCAGTTGTTCTACACCGGGAAAGCGCTGTATAAATCGTTCATAATAGGGAATGACCGTCTTAACTTGAGTTTGTTGTAACATAACTTCAGACACCCAAATCGCATAGGGCTCTCCCGTCCTTCGCCATGGCAAATCTCTTTTTTCTACTCCATACCAGCTTAGTAATCGGGTCGAAATAGTCTGATCTTGGGCAATATGTTTTGCACTATCGTACGATGCTATCATTGTGTCTCGCTCCTATAGTAAAATAAAATCACGAACCGACCCTTGCTTGCTAAAGCGTATTATTTCCATGTTTTTCTATTACTTATTTATTAATATCAATCCTACTAAGCAAAATGCCACTCCTAAGATCTGGGTAATTGCAAAACCCTCTTTGTAAAACAGTATTCCTATGGGGATGAGCATAATAGCAAGAATAATATTAGCTACTAAGGACCCAACACTGATGTTCCACCCCGCCCTATACGCCAGCAGATATCCCAATTCAAGGCCCACTATTGCCCCACCTAGAGCAAAACTGGTCCAATTTAAGTCGTTAAAGGATTGAAAAAAACCTTTATCCGTTTTATAAAATGGAAATGCCACTAACGTTAAAACCGCAGCAGTTAAGTAAGTAATGAGCAACGCCGAAAAAGGGTTAGCACTTTGAGGTGTGGATTTTTGGCATACGTTGTAAATAATATTTGAGGTTACAATAAGTACTATTGGAAAAACATACATAAACATTGACGCACCCTCATTCATTTTAACTATATTTGCTGTGTCCATCCATCTATTAAACCATGAAAACGAGCGATAAGCCTAGTGCCTTTCGCTCGTTTTTACAAAGATAGATAGCAATTTTAAAAAACTCATTTGAACAAGAGGGCCAGCAATACCAATTTTTCGGTGTTGCTGGCCCTCTCCTGACTTATTTAATGACACTTTTACCCATGAGGTATTTATCGACTTCCCGTGCGGCAAGCTTTCCTTCTTGGAGAGCCCAGACGATGAGACTCTGACCTC
Organism: Desulfosporosinus burensis; assembly: GCF_054657535.1. Taxonomy (NCBI): domain Bacteria; kingdom Bacillati; phylum Bacillota; class Clostridia; order Eubacteriales; family Desulfitobacteriaceae; genus Desulfosporosinus; species Desulfosporosinus burensis. The sequence continues at coordinate 75,106 of NZ_BAAHYN010000012.1, read as the reverse complement.
TCCTCATATCCCCTGCCGTGAATACCTTATCCACATTGGTCTCAAAAACCTCATAGTCCGCTTTCACATTGCTGCGGGGGTCTCTAACAAGCTTAAGTTCATCGGCAATCGTATCTTCCGGACCTAGAAATCCCATGGCCAGAAGCACAAGGTCAGCTTTCCATACTTTTTCGCTCCCAAGAACTTCCTGTGGCACCATTCTTCCAGAGGGGTTCTTGACCCAAGCGATTTCTACGGTATGAACTTCAGTGACCTCACCGTTCTCATTTCCCACAATCTTTTGAGTGGATATAAGGTAGTGTCTCGGATCCTTGCCATACAGGCTAATGGCCTCTTCTTGGCCGTAATCCACTGTAAGTCTCTTAGGCCATTCCGGCCAAGGATTAGACTCTTCTCTTCTCTCGGCAGGCGGTTCAGGCATGATTTCAAATTGGTAGACGCTCTCACAGCCATGTCGTATGGAGGTGGCTACGCAGTCCGTTCCTGTATCCCCTCCACCAATAATGATCACATCCTTACCTTTGGCGCTGATGAAATTGCCGTCCTGAAGATTTGAATCCAAGAGGCTTTTAGTATTAGCCTTGAGAAAATCTACCGCAAAGTGAACCCCCTGAAGATCTTTTCCTTCAACATCAAGTCCTCGGGCTTTGGTTGCACCGGCGCAGAGCACAACCGCATCATACTGATCCACTAATTCCTGGGCACTGATGTCTTTGCCCACCTCTGTGTTAAGCACGAATTGGATTCCGGATTCCTTCAACAGCGTGAATCGTCTTTCCACGATCTGTTTTTCAAGCTTCATGTTGGGAATCCCGTACATCATTAAGCCGCCGACTCTGTCGCTTCTCTCATAGACAGTTACATCATGCCCCACTGTATTTAAATAATAGGCAGCAGATAATCCGGAAGGGCCTGAACCGACAATAGCAACTTTCTTTCCTGTGGCTTTACCCTTCCTGGGCGCTACCCACCCTTCAGCAAAGGCTTTCTCGATGATTTCATATTCAAGACTGTTTATGGTAACAGACTCCATGATATAGCCTTCTGTGCAAGCGCCTTCACACGGTGCAGGGCAGACTCTGGACGTAAATTCCGGGAAAGGGCTGGTTCTGGTCAGCCTTTTATAAGCTTCTTCCCACTGACCTTTATAAATAAGCTCGTTCCACTCAGGAATAAGATTATGCAGAGGGCATCCCGAGGCCATGCCATTTAACAGCACACCGCCGTGACAGAAAGGGACTCCGCAGTCCATGCAGCGCGCACCCTGAGATTTTATGACCTCAGGATCCCGCGGCAGCCTTATCTCCTTCCAGTCTTTGATTCTTTCTTCTGGAGATCGTTTCTTCGGTTTGATTCTTTTGTACTCTAAAAATCCCGTCGCTTTTCCCATTTCAGCCCCACCTCACCCTTAAGTCCTGGAGACATCTTTAAAATTCTCTTCAAAGGCGACCATCAAGGCCTCTTCGCCGCTTAAGCCTGCCTTGTGAGCCTTATCAATGTTCTCCAGCATACGTTTGTAATCCTTGGGAATGACCTTAGTCAATCTCAGTGAATAGCTTTTCCAGTCATCAAGAACTTTTCTGCCCTGAGGACTGCCGGTAGCCTCGACATGTTTTTGGATCATCTTCTGAACTTCGTTCATTTCTTCTTCAGATTCTAGTTTCTCCAGTGTCACCATCGATTTGTTGCAGTATACTTCGTCAAAGTCCAGAATGTAGGCTATCCCACCAGACATTCCGGCAGCAAAGTTTCTTCCTGTTTTACCTAGGATAACCACTTTGCCTCCTGTCATATATTCGCAGCCATGGTCACCCACACCTTCGACGACCGCTTGTACCCCACTGTTCCTGACACAGAATCTTTCCCCTGCTATCCCGTTGATATAGGCTTCCCCTGAAGTTGCCCCATAGAAGGCGACATTTCCGATCAGGATATTCTTCTCAGGCTCAAAGTCAGAAGTCTTCGGTGGATAAACCGCAACTTTTGCGCCTGAAAGGCCTTTTCCTAAATAGTCGTTAGCATCCCCTTCCAGTTCCAGAGACAGTCCTTGCGGAGTAAATGCTCCAAAGCTTTGTCCAGCAGATCCTACAAAGGTAAGCTTGATTGTATCCTCGGGAAGCCCATTTTCACCGTATCTCTTGGAAATTTCGCTGCCGATGATTGTGCCGACAACTCGGTCGACATTATTGATCTTTAGCTTAGCTCGGATAGGTGTTTGATTCTCAAGTGCCGGTTTACAGATTCTAAGCAGCTTTTTTATATCCATTGAGTCTTCCAGCATATGGTTCTGTGACTGGGTGTTGAATCGACTGACATCAGCACCGGCATAGGGCTGATAGAGAATCTGGGACAGATCCAAGTGAGCTGCCTTCCAATGCTTGATATTATCTTTGGTTTTAAGTCTATCCGAACGCCCTACCATTTCATTGATGGTCCTAAAGCCAAGTTTAGCCATGATTTCACGCATTTCCTGGGCGACAAATCTCATGAAGTTCTCGACATGCTCAGGCTTACCGCTGAAATTCTTCCTTAAAGCTTCATCTTGAGTAGCTATTCCTACAGGACAGGTGTTGAGGTTACAAACCCTCATCATGATACAGCCCATAGCTATCAGCGGCGTTGTCGCAAAGCCAAATTCCTCTGCTCCAAGCATTGCCGCAATGACGACATCCCTACCTGAAAGTAGCTTTCCGTCTGTTTCCACGACCACCCTGTCTCTCAACTTGTTGAGAACTAGAGTCTGATGCGTTTCAGCAAGCCCAAGCTCCCAAGGAAGTCCTGCATTTCTGATGCTTGTTCTTGGGGAAGCTCCGGTTCCACCGTCGTATCCGCTGATTAGAATGACATCCGCTTTTCCTTTCGCTACCCCTGCAGCGATTGTCCCTACTCCGACTTCAGAAACGAGCTTGACGTTAATACGCGCATCCCTGTTGGCATTTTTCAGGTCGTGAATCAATTCAGCGAGATCTTCAATCGAATAGATATCATGATGGGGCGGGGGGGATATAAGATCTACGCCTGGGGTTGAATGCCTAACCTTGGCAATCTCCGGATAAACCTTGCGTCCCGGAAGCTGACCCCCTTCACCGGGCTTTGCTCCCTGAGCCATTTTGATCTGAATCTCTTTAGCATTCACAAGATAGTTACTGGTAACGCCGAAACGTCCTGAGGCAACCTGCTTTATCGCACTGTTTTTTGTGTCTCCGTTTGGCATGACCTTGAATCGTTCGCTATCCTCTCCGCCTTCACCGGTGTTGCTTTTACCACCTAGTCTGTTCATGGCAATGGCCAGACACTCGTGGGCCTCCTTGCTAATGGATCCGTAGGACATTGCCCCGGTCTTAAACTTTCTGACGATTGAATCCACATGTTCCACTTCTTCAATGGGAATAGTGTCACCTGCGTTAACCTTAAAATCAAGAAGATTCCTTAAGGCGTATATTTCTTCATCGTTTATTTTTTTAGAGAAATCCTTATAGAGAGTGTAGTTTCCTTCCCTGCATGCCTTCTGAAGCATGTAGATCGTTTCGGGATTGTAAAGATGGATTTCCCCATCATCTTTACACTGGAAGTATCCACCTACTTCAAGGGTGTCCGTATAAGGTGAATTTTCATCATAGGCGCTCTCATGTCGCAGCTGATTTTCAACCGCGATTTCTTCAAGTCCTATACCTTCAAGTCTGGAAGGTGTCATCGTGAAATATTTGTCTATCAGGTCCTTTTTCAGACCTACCGCCTCAAAGATTTGAGCTCCGTGGTAACTTTTTATGGTAGAAATACCCATTTTGGTGAGAACCTTAAGAATACCTTTGACCGAAGCCTTAATAAAGTTCTGTTTACCCTTTTCGTAACTCAGTCCTTCTAGCAGTTCTTTTTCAGAGAGATCCTTAATGGTTTCATAGGCAAGATAGGGATTGATTGCAGTGACTCCATAACCGATAAGCGTACAGAAATGATGCACTTCTCTCGGCTCAGCAGATTCCAGCACGATTCCCAAGTTGGTCCTAATCTCTCTCCTGATCAGGTGGTGGTGAAGTCCGGAGGAGGCCAAAAGCGCAGGAATTGCTGCAAGCTTCTCATTTGCGCCCCGGTCTGAGAGGATAATGATATTAGCTCCTTCACTGATCGCCTTGTCAGCTTCTCTGAAAATCCTGTTTAAGACTCTTTCCATAGACTTTACCCCTTCTGAGGCTTTATAAAGTATGGAAATTGTAGCTGCCTTCAACTTGCCATTATTTAGTTGCTTAATAGTATGGAGCTGTTCATTGGTCAGGATCGGGTGCTCCAGGAATAGGCTGGCTGAATTTCTCTGATCGGGATCGAGAAGATTTCCGGTATCCCCAAGAAGCATGCTACTAGAAGTGACTATCTCTTCCCTTATTCCGTCGATCGGAGGATTGGTAACCTGGGCAAAGAGCTGTTTAAAGTAGAGGTACAGCATCTGGGGTTTCTCAGATAATACAGCCAGCGGCGAATCCATACCCATAGCTCCAATAGGATCTGCGCCTTGTATCGCCATCGGCTGAATTGTTTTAGTTATATCCTCAAACGTATAGCCAAAGGCTTTCTGCTGCTGAATAAGGTCTTCCCTTACCTGCTCTTCCTTCGCTTCCTCGACAGCCATGTCGCTGAGTTTAACAATATGTCTGTTGTTCCATTCCTCATAGGGATGCATCATCGCTACACTTTGCTTGATTTCTTCGTCTGAGATGATTCTCTTCGCTTGGGTATCGATAAGCAGCATTTTACCCGGTTCTAGCCTGCCTTTGTATTTTACATTTTCAGGCTTGATGTCAATTACTCCGACCTCCGAGGCCAGAACAACCCTGTCATCTTTTGTTATATAATACCTTGAAGGTCGGAGCCCGTTTCTGTCCAGTACTCCGCCTATGACCACACCATCAGTAAACCCCATGGCGGCAGGGCCATCCCAAGGTTCCATTATAAAGTTGTTGAATTCGTAGAAATCCTTTTTCCCCTTGGACATCAGCTCATTCTTTTCCCATGGTTCAGGGATCATCATCATCACTGCGTGAGGAAGCGACCTTCCGGTAAGGTGAAGAAATTCTAGGCTGCTGTCGAACATCGCAGAATCACTGCCTGTCTCGTCGACGATAGGGTAGACCTTTGAAATATCCTCAAACAAAGGGGAATCGATACATTGCTGTCTCGCCTTCATCCAGTTTACATTACCTCTGATTGTATTGATTTCGCCGTTGTGAACGATATATCGATTGGGATGTGCTCTTTCCCAGCTTGGGAAGGTGTTGGTGCTGAACCTTGAATGAACCATAGCCAACGCTGAGACAAAATCAAGGTCTGAAAGGTCAAGATAGAAATCTCTAAGTTGCTCTGCTGTAAGCATACCTTTATAAACGATGGTTTTTGAAGAAAGGCTGGCGACATAGAAGGTGCCTCCTTTTTCTTCACACATCGGAAAAAGGACTTTTTCTGTTCTTTTTCTGATGGTATAAAGCTTTCTTTCGAAATCCATTTCATCCGATATAGCGGCATCCTTTTCGATAAAAACCTGGATAAATCTAGGCATTACAGCTTTCGCACCTTCGCCGATTGTCGTCTTATCGATAGGAACTTCCCTCCAACCCAGGATCTTCTGCCCTTCTTCCTGAACGATTTTCTCGAAGGTTTCTATCTGCGTTTTTCTGAAATCCTCATACTTGTGGGCAAATATCATACCTACGCCGTAGCTGCCTTTTTCCGGCAAATTAAAGCCCAGGACATCACATTCCCTTTGGAAGAAATCGTGAGGTATCTGAATTAGTATTCCGGCACCGTCGCCTGTATTTTCATCCGCTCCGCTTGCCCCTCTGTGACTCAAATTTTCCAATACAGTTAAAGCTTCATCTATAATGTCATGAGACTTCTCACCCTTAATATTCACAACGAATCCCATACCGCAGGCATCATGTTCTAATACTGGATCGTAAAGGCCCTGTTTCTTTGGCAAACCATAACTTTGCATATTACTCACCCTTCGTTGCGGATTTTAATACTTATAAACCAAAAGGCGCTCTCAAAAGAATGTACGTCAACTTAGAAGTACAAAACTTTCTCGAGCGCCTTTGCTCTACATTATTTAATTAATTTTGTTTAACTAAACTTAACACAAGAGCACCAATGATTCAACTGTTTATAACTGGGATAACTATGAAATATGCAAGTTATGGACGGTTCTGGACTTGCATTCTTGACTTACAAATCATTTGCATCCATTACTTGCAAATGATTTGTAAGTCTTGCACACTACTCGGTTTTACAGCCATCACTTCTACTTGGCAATGCATATAAATATACGTAATACTATCTGCAATTTCGAACTTTCTTCCATAAACCAAATCCTTAGACCATCTCGGACACCTAGAGCAAGTAGAGTTTAAACATGCGTCCAAAATCTCTCCATTGTGGTACGAATGTTATCAGCATTTCTAACATAACGAACCTTTTCCCATTCTTCAGGAAAGAGCTTCTTATAAGACGATTGAGAAAAACGCTCATCAATCAGTAGCACTACCCCTCGGTCCTCTTCTGTACGAATAACTCGCCCTACTGCCTGTAAGACCTTATTGAAGCCGGGATACATATACGCAAATTCATAACCTTGACTACTGGCTGATTCATAATACGAGCGAATAATCTCCCGTTCTAGGCCAATCTGGGGTAACCCGACTCCAACAATCACCACTCCAGAAAGTCGATCCCCGATCAGATCAATCCCTTCGCCGAAAATCCCACCCATCAGCGCAAATCCGATCAGTGTCCGCTCTGGATTAATCGCAAAGTTTGCTAAGAATTCTTCTCGTGCCTCTTCTGGCATGCCTGGAGTTTGACAGATCACTTCAACCTGTTGATTTAATTCCCTAAATCTCAGATAAATCTCATTTAGATAATCATATGAGGAGAAATAGACAAGATAGTTTCCCTCTTTATGAGAAATGGCAGAGCTTATTGCTTCAGCAACCAGGCTATAGGACTGAACACGCTGCCTATACTTGGTAGAGATGCGGTCCTGAATGAGCAGACAAAGATTCTCTGGGGGAAATGGAGATGCTAATTTCAGCTTATACGATGTTTCCTCGCCGCCCAAAATGTTCATATAATAGTCCATTGGACTCAGAGTTGCCGAAAAAAGGACCGCAGCCCGCCCCCTCGCAAAGGCTTCTCTCAATCGCACAGAAGGGTCAAGGCAAAACAGCTTGACTCGAAAATCATCTCGAGTTGGCTGATGATAAGTAACGTAGTGACTATCATAACTTTCCGAGGTCCGGATAAAACTTAAGGCTTGAAAATAGTGGTCTACAAATAAATCCCGCCAAGCAAAAGGTTGTTCACTGGTTTTTAGAAAACGCTCGGCTTCTTTGACAAACTGTCTCAACGCTTGAAGCAGTTTAGCCGGAGGCTCTTTTTCTATTCGTTCTCCGCTTCCCTCAGCTTCTGAGCAGAGTTTTTTCTCTTTGACTAAGGCAGAATTAACTTTAGACAAGCTTTTCGTCAGTCTCGCATCATCCTCTTTGGTAAGCCTCTTCAGCTTCAGCCAGGACTCCTTACTTACTTCTGCTGAAAACATTTCTCGTGCCCGATCCACTAGGTTATGCGCTTCATCCACTAAAAAGGTGTACTCTCCCCCTTCAAGGAAAAATCTCTTTAAATACACCCGAGGGTCAAAAACATAATTATAATCACAGATCACAACATCTGCCCAATTTGCCATTTCCAAAGAGAACTCAAAAGGGCAAATTGAATGCTTACGTGCATATTCCTCAATCACCTGACGCGACCAGGAATCCTCTTCAAACGCATCCTCCACCGCCACCCGTACCCGATCGTAAAATCCTTGGGCATAGGGGCAATCCTCAGGAAGACAGGTCGACTCGGGGAGAAAACAAAGTTTTCGCTTCGCCGTCAAGGTCAGACGCTTAATTGCTAACCCTTGTGTATGCAAATCTGTTAAGGCTTTTTCGGCAACCGTTCGCGTAATAGTCTTTGCCGTCAGATAAAAGATTTGTGAGGTAAGCCCTTCCGCCATAGCTTTAAGGGCGGGAAATAAGGTTGCCATCGTCTTGCCAATACCCGTGGGAGCTTGGGCAAACAATTTTTGGCTATGCTTGACTGTTTGGTAAACCGCTACTGCCAATTCCCGTTGTCCTGGTCGATACGTCGTGAAGGGAAATTGCGTCTTGCGAATACTAGCGTCTCTCTTCTCCGCCCACTCTTGCAAGTGGTAGGCCCATGCTAAATAACACTCGGCTAAGTTAAAGAAAAACTCCGAAAGCTCTGCCTGAGAAAATGTTTTCTTGAATTTTTTAGTTTGGGCAGTATCCAGTTGAAAGTAGGTTAACTGAGTTTCCACTGTCTCTAAGCCTTCTTGAACCGCATACATGAAGGCATAGCATAGCGCCTGTGCCCAGTGCAAATCGTTAAATGCTTCATCAATGAGGTCTAAATCCAGCGAGGTTGTTTTAATCTCATCAATGCAGGCTCCAGAATCGCTCTTTATAACGCCATCGGCACGACCCTTAACTTCCAGATTGGAATAGACATAGCTAAGCGTCACTTCTGGGAGATACTCTGCTCCGCTTATTTTCTGGACATATTGATGGGCCTTGGTCCCCTCTTGAGCTCGTGAAGCCCCAATCGAACCCGGCTTAATATCTCCGTGCATGAGCACAAACTCAACAAGATTACGGACTGATACCTTGAAGCAAGGGGACTGTTCTGCTGCTTCTGCGCTAATTATTTTCACCTCTTTCACCGGTGCAAGGTGAGGCATGGTTAAATACCCTTTGATTATAACAACTAACCAACAAAAAGCCTATCAACAAAACCACGAATCAGTAGCCTATGATAGAGATTGGTTGGTATGTGCGAGAGAAACACCCGATGTTTTTAGCTATTTGCATTAAAAACCGTATAGCATATGGCCAATCTCGCTCGAATATTGACCGTCACTGGATTCCAGTTCCTGTTCACATCGATGTCAAAATGGAAACCCTAAATACACCAAAATTAAAGTGATAACAAGATCAACTCTTGTTACCACTTTATTTACTATAAGGATTTCAATTCTTCATTCTCATATAGTTGCGCCGACATCTGATTTGGAATGTTTTACATTTTACATTTATTCCTATAATTCAATGCATTTTAGTTTAGAAAATCACCATTGCACTAAGGCCGCTAATAATCCCCACAAAGATAACTGAACCCGTTACGAATAAGAGGATTCGAGTACTAAATGCCCTCTTAACAATCAGAAGTGAAGGAAGGCTTATGGCTGGTAAAGTCATCATAAGCGCGACCGCTGGGCCAACACCAAGTCCGAATGCCATCAAAGTTTGAATAATTGGAATCTCAGCTGCGGTGGGAATAATAAACAATGCTCCCGTGATTGATAAGAAAATAATAATTAGAATACTACTGGCCCATTCTGGACTGATCACTGGAAATAGCCAAGCCCTTACCGCACCAAGTGCTAATACCATCACGATATAGGCAGGGATTGTATCTAAAATCAGTGGCCATAACGCTTTCATCCATCTAATAAAAAGGTTTTCTTTAATGTTAGTTAATGGACTCGACGGTATTACTTCTTCATGCAAAGTTACATCTTGATCGTTCGCTAAATAATTGGCAATATAAGCAATACCAAATACTAAAACAACCCCAGCTACAACCCTAAGTAAAGCAAATTTCCAAGATAGAACAAACCCCATAAAAATGATCGTAGCAGGATTAAGGACTGGGTTCCCTAACCAGTATGCTAAGGAAGAGCCCACGGATGCCGAACTTTTACGTAAGCCAACAGCTACTGGGGCCGCACAGCAAGTACACATCATTGAAGGAACAGATGCCACCCCCCCAAGCAAAGTACTACCAAAAGACGTACAACCTATTGCTTTTCTAATCCATTCTCGTGGCAAAAGAACTTGAACTAGGGATCCGAGCAGCAGTCCAAGGATGACCGCTTTCCACACTGATGTGAAATAGGCAGTAGCATAACTAAGTGCAGTTTGCCAAGAGGGAACTGGCGCAGTAGCAATCTTTCCGGAAAGAATAGATGTTCCAATCGAATGATTACTAGCCGCAAGGAACGCCTTATGATAGTACGGTTCCCACTTAACATACCATATTCCAATTATAGCGATAGCTATGAATATTAGGACAGGGATTAGAGATTTTATCTCTTTCTTGCGCATAATAATTCTCCTCTTTCTGATTTGATCTTTGCTGTCTTTATTGGTCTCTCTTTAAGCATAGGTATTAGATTATGTTCTTAATAACCTTTAGTTTATGCAATAAGGTGATTATAGTGATTATGGGGCCGTCCGTCAAGACCAAGAATTTAATGCGTCAGTGAACTAAATCGGCTTAAACTGAACATCGATACTTAGATACGAAAGTCTCCGGTGACGTTACTCTCCGGTAAACACTATCGCCGAAGGTGCATGCTCCATATGGTACTAACCCCCTGAGGATTACTGACGCGAAAAGCGACAGCCTCAACGAATACTCTCGGCTGAAGGATTGGTTTCACCGAAGTATAGACTATCCCAAAAGGATCCGTGATACCATTGATAATTACCCGCACCATAAATCACGTGCAGGGGTTTGTTCTCCGCCATTTCTCGGGCAATGCGCACAAGATCCTCTTTATGTATGACCGCCAGTTTCTCGACGGCCTCGGTCGTGTATTGGCTAAGACTTTCTTTAAGAAGTTGGAAGGCAGGTTTGGCTTTCACGATTTCGCCCGTTTTAAGTGTTACATCCACGATCCCTTCGATCATGATATCTGTGGGCAGATCAAGTTTTTCCGGATGGACCGCTATCAACTGACCATTATAAGCAACATAGGATTCTCTGTAGGCTGGTATATCAGCAGGCTTGACGAGGTCTTTAACCTCCTCCGCTTTAAGTCGTTTACCATTATCCACGCGCACGAGAAACGGCAGGTCAGTAAAGGTTTTGATAAAATCCGCATCGTAAAGCTTCTCTTCAATTAAAACCTGAGCTAAACCTAAGGCAACCGCTGCATCGCTACTAGTGTTAATGGGAAACCATTCATCCGCTTTAGCTGCGGTGGGACTAAAGTTAGGATCAAAAACCAGGATCTTTGCGCCTCGATTTCTAGCTTCCAGCAAAAAATGGGCATCCGGAATCCGCGTTGCTAAGATATTTGAACCAAAGACCATGACATAGCGTGAATTTGTCCATTCCCGTGGTTCGAGCTCTTCGCTTTGGACCCCGAAGGTCATCGGCCAAAACATCGGCAAATCCCCATTTTGGTCATAGGCATGGTGCATGGTCCAGCCTGCTAAGGTCGCTAACCTACTGACCGCCCCTTTTTGGACATATCCGGTTCCGCCCACCTGAAAGAGCACCCCGATAGACTCCGGACCATACTTATCAGCAATTTCTTTTAAACGCCCTGCTGTATAATCTAAAGTCTCAGTCCAAGATGCTTCTTTAAAATCTCCAGAACCTGGCTTACCTTTTAAAATGAGGGGCGTTTTCAAGCGGTCCGGACCATAGATAAGGTTTGTCATGGACAGCCCTTTTAGGCAACCGCGAGGATTGTACTCTTCTTCTGGATAGTCAGCGGCCTGAATAATTGACTTAATCTGGTCGTCCTCAACAAGGGCCTTCATACCGCACGCCCCTGTACAGTTCGGCGAACAGGTCGTGCGAACATAATTTAGCTGCGCATCAACTTGCTCAGGTGTGGCTATCGCTTGATGAATAAATGAGGCCGTACCTGCTGTCCCTACGAAAACACCAGTAGCCGCAGATACTTTTAGAAATTGTCGACGCGAAAGCTTCAGGTTCTTTCTTTCCACTTCGGGCACCTCCACTTGATTGTTCAATTTCTAACTAACTTAGATATATAGTGGTTCTTCCCCTCAATTAGATCACACTTTTATTGGTAATTCCGTGAATTCTGTCACACTTAAGATGTGATTCGATAAAGGAATGCTCACTGTTCCAGCGAAGTCAAGCATATATAACGCGTTCAATTACCGTAAGAAAAGAGACTCAAACCCTAATAAGAAGGTGTTTAAGTCTCTTTCTTGCTTAATTTCTAATCAAGCTGTTCATCAATTCATCTACATGTTTTTATTAAAGTCCTAGATACCAGGTCGCAATAGAGAAGTAAATTAATATTCCTGCTATGTCAGCAATCGATGCAACCAGAGGCCCACTAGCAGTGGCGGGATCCATCTTTAATTTGCTAAGCAAAAATGGTAGGGACATGCCAATAGTACAACCAACTAATACTACTACCACCATAGATAAAGCTACTATTACTGCCACATCAGGTCCACCTCTAAAAATACCAATTATTGACACAGCAAATGCCATTACTAAGCCTAATAAAATAGCAACAACAATTTCTTTTCTGAGCAATTTATACCAATCACCAATTTCCACATCTCCAATAGCTATAGCCCGGATCATCAGGGTAGAGGATTGAGAGCCTGCGTTACCAGCACTACCTATCAATAATGGCATAAAGAATACTAGAGCGATTACTGCTTGAATGGTTTCTTCATAGTGTGCGATACCCGCTCCGGAAAGAATGTTCATAAAAATTAACACCATTAACCACGGGAGTCGCCTTTTGATTAGGAAGAATGGGCTGGCATCAAGCAGGTTTATATCCATCTTTCCAACCGTCGCCATTTTATGAAAGTCTTCTGTATTCTCTTCTTCAATAACGTCGACAATATCATCTACAGTGATAATACCTACTAATCTCTTTTCATTATCTGTTACGGGAATAGCTAAAAGATCGTACTTACTAATTAATTCTGCAACATATTCTTTATCTTCCAAGGTAGTAACAGAAATCATTTCCTTGCGCATGATTTCTTCTACTTTCTTGGTAGGGGCAGCAATAACTAAATCCCTTAAAGAAACAATCCCTTCTAAGCGACGGCTGGCATCAGTAACATAACAGGTATAGATCGTCTCTTTATCCAGGGCATTTCTTCTAATTTTATCTAAAGCTTCCTGAACTGACATTTCTTTTTTTAAATCTACTAACTCAATGGTCATTAAGCTGCCGGCAGAGTCATCAGGATAATTGAGAAACTGGTTAATAAGTTTTCTTTCGGTTTCCGGAGCGTTTTTAAGAATGCGTTTAACCATATTAGCAGGCATTTCTTCTAAAAAATCGATTTTATCATCAAAGTAAAGGTCTTCTAAGATATTATGAAGTTCTTTCTCATTAATCTGCATCGATAGTTCTGACTGACTCTCTGGAAACAAGTTTGCAAAAACATCAGCGGCAATTTCTTTAGGCAGTAATCTAAAAACCAAAAGGGTAGCCTTAGGGTCTAATTCATCTATAAACTCGGCAATATCTGCGATTTGTTCCTTAAGCAACTCTTCTTTGAGAAGAGAGTATTTCTTTTCCAGTAATAAGTCTTTAATTATGTCAAAGTTCATGAAAATTCCTCCTTCTCAATGACTGATAAGAGGCCATTTTACTGCATGAGCATTTAAATCATTACTCTACTTCTATTACTTAGATGTTCATGCAGTAAAATGGCCTTACTTGAGGAGGTTATCTCACTAAAGTGATTTATATACAAACCTCCTGTTTTAAATTCATACCTCGTACTATGCGCAGGACCACTGTCCAAATAAATCACCTCCAATAAAAAATCCTTACTCTTGTCGAGTAAGAATTAAATTACAAGTTAGAATCCATCCCCTCGCGACAGTTTTGGCTCTATACAACGTGAGGGTTCCCCCAGGCAACATTGGGTAACACCTTAAACTGATGTTTGACTCTCTCGATATTTCAGGGCAGTAGTATATTTTTGTATGCTAACCTCACCTAACGGGTTCTATTTTCCATAAATATTATATTACACATTATACGTTTTGGGAACTTAATAAAAATTTTTATGTTTTCCCCCCAAAAAAGATACAGGAGTGACCCACTTCCTGTAACCGTAATTTTAAAAAACATTTTTATACTTATTATTTCTATACACCATCCTTTTTTAGGTTTTAACGGTACATATCCAACACTTTCTTCCAATACTCCCCATAAGATCAACTATTCTATTTTAGGTTTCTAAAAGTCGGACAGCAGAATAGTTATTATTTTTGTAATCCATAAAAGTTTCGTGAACCGCAGGAATATCACCTTATTAGTCGAATTAAATTAAGAGTGATTTTGAAGAGAGTATGAGGACAGAGACATGTGGGGTTTAGGAAAAAGAGATTTTATTTTGTTCTTATTAGCTAGTGCTGTGATCGGGGTTACGCAAAGCATCGATATTTCATTTTTTAACAACTTTCTGAGTGATAATTATCATTTGACAATTTCTCAGCGGACATTCCTAGAAATTCCCCGGGAATTTCCAGGCTTTGCAGTTGTCTTTATGACAGGACTTTTGTTTGCTTTTGGAGACGTTCGGACCGCTGCTGTAGCGAACCTACTCGGTGGATTAGGGGCCCTCGGTCTGGCATTCTGGTCACCCGAATATCTACCTATGATCGGCTGGCTTACAGTATACAGTATGGGGCAACATTTATTTATGCCCATGGCCAATAGTATCGGGATGAATTTAGCGTCCAATGGCCAAATGGGAAAAAGATTGGGTCAGATCAATTCTGTGAACACGGCAGTCTTTCTAGCGACAAGCTTGGCCACAGCCTTTCTATTTAGGCATATCAATATTGACTATCATTTGGCCTTCTCTATATCGGCAGGAGCCTTCTTCCTGTCAGCAGTACTAATCTTAATGATGAAACCACACTCGGGTAAGAGAATAGGTAAACGGTTTGTACTACGCAAAGAATATAAGGTTTTCTATGGATTGAGTATCCTTTTTGGCGCAAGGAAACAGATCTTTATTACCTTTGGGCCGTGGGTCCTTATTAAAGTATTTGGCCAGGATGTTGCAACGTTTGCCATTTTAAGCTTCATCATCGCAGGACTTGGGATTTTTTTCAAACCGTTTATCGGGTACCTGATTGATAGTGTAGGAGAAAGGTTCGTTTTGGCTGGAGAATCAGTGTCTTTAATATTTGTCTGTCTAGGTTATGCCTTTACTCAAGGGTTACTAGAAAATATGGGTCTAGGAAAAATTACTCTATATGTTATCTGTGCACTGTTTGTTCTCGATCAAATGCTGGTATCCGTGAGCATGGCCAGAGCCACCTATGTTAAGAGAATCGCCTTAAATTCCGAAGATGTTTCTCCAACCTTATCCATGGGCATAACTCTTGATCACATAGTCTCAATGTTTGTGCCCTTTCTAGGCGGGTTTATCTGGACTGTTCTAGGCTATGAATATGTATTTGTGATCGGAGCTGCTATTGCTGCACTCAATCTGCTCTTGACTACTAGGATGAAGCCGTTTAGCCAATTACCAAATAAAGATTCTGCCGTATAAAATTAACATTTCAACTCAAAAATAAATGCTGCTATCCGTTACCTTTACAAAAAATCAACGACAGGCGATGCCTGTCGTTGATTTTTTAACGAGTACCAAACAATCTTCCGGGATTTTCAATCAAGAGTATATCAATCTGTTCCTCCGTAATACCGGCCTTTCTTAGTACTGGAAGGACATTTTCAAAAATATTCGCAGGGTGCCAATGGGCTAACATTTGCTGTACAATTTCGGGCAAAATGATGGTAACTCCAGTTTCCCTCTGCACCTTGGCTGCTGCCCGAAAAAATACTTTCTCATAATCGGTAATGACATCCTTACTGGATGCTAATTTTGCAGATGCGCCAACAGTGTTAGCATTAACTGACCTATGGGAGTGAACACACCCTTTTGGTCTGCCAGTGGTCCCTGATGTGTAAGGCAAAACCGCCATATCATGCTCAGATACAGTCAACGGGCCTGGTTTCAAACTAGAATTGATAGCCTCCTGCCAATAAATTGTCTGGGGATTCTCGAAGTCATAGCGTGGGGCACCAACTTCATCAGGAATTGCCGATAAGAAACAGAGCCGCCATAATAGTGGATAGCGGCTTTATCAGGATACCTCCGAGCTGAGACCGTAAGATTATCATATAAACTGGTCTTTGGCACAGGTAAACTATGAGCTAGACGTTTAGGCCAAAATTCTAAATGTCTTGTTCTTGACATAATGCACCACTACCTTTTGATTATATTCTAGGGCTACTAAGTCTTATAACAGCCGGCGCAGTACTTTGCCCGCGCCGGTAGCTGGCAAGGACTCCCGAAACTCAACATAACGCGGAGACTTGTAGGTCGTCATTTTTTGTTTGGCCCAGTCCATTATGTCCTGAGCGGAAATTTGGGTACCCTGCTCCGATTTCAGCACAACGTAGGCCTTGACTACTTCGCCTTTCTGAGCATCGGGTACTCCAGTGACCGCTACTTGGGCAATTGCTTCATGCCGAATGAGCATTGCTTCCACTTCCTCTGGAAAAACACTGTAGCCTGATACCTTGATCATTTCTTTGAACCGTCCGCTGAAGATTAAATAGCCATCTTCGTCCAACCATCCCATATCTCCAGTGTATACCCAACCATCACGAAGAGTCTGAGTTGTGGCCTCTGGTCTATTCCAATAACCCTGGAAAACACCTGGATTGGTGATAACTATTTCGCCCATCTCGCCAACCGGCATTTCCTTACCCGTATCTGGGTCAATAATACGAATCACCGTCCCGTAGTTCGGGATCCCTTGAGTTCCCCACTTTACGGCAGTCGAGGGCATAAAGGTATCCGCTGTGTGAGTTTCGCTGAGCCCATAAGCCGCTTCGTAGATCTCACACCCTCCGGTAAACTTAGCCCACGCCTCCGAAATCTCTTGAGTTAGGATAATTCCAAAGCTGGTAGCTCTACTCGTTCTTAAGGAGGAAATATCATACTGTCCTGCATTGGGTACCTGCATGACTGCGAGATTCATAGGGACTACACTATACCACCACGTACATTTGTAGCGTTCAATGGCCTGCAGAACTGCGAGCGGATCAAACCGATACAAAAGCACCATGCTGGCGTTGGCATAAATTGGGCAATTGAGCCCCAACAACATCCCCGCGATATGGTAAAGGGGCATCACGGTAAGTAAGACATCCTCCGCCCCAATTTTGCTGCTTTGGGCTACTGCAGCTGTCTTAAAGAGAGCGTTCTCATAACTAAGCAGGGCTCCCTTCGGTTGACCGGTCGTACCGGAAGTATAGACCATGAGACCAATGTCCTTCATATTGAGGTCCACGGAAGAAACAGAACTTTCCAGATCCCTGATCACCGAAATCATGTCGTGAACACCCGGAATGAAGGGTTTCGCTTTGCATATCTCTGCTGGAACATTGAGGGTAGGCTCAGTCGGCAAATAATCTCCATAATTCGTGAGAATAACCTGCTCAATTTGTGTCTTTGACTGAACCTTCATTATGATATCGTAGAGGCCGTCTGCTGCCACGATCACTTTCGCTTCCATATCGTTGAGTTGGCTCTCCAATTCCCACTCCTTAAACAAAGGACTGCACGGCCCCACGACTGCTCCGATTTTCTGGATTCCATAATGCGCAATAAAATATTGGGGACTGTTAGTGAGAAAAAGCGCTACGTGATCTCCTTTCTTAACCCCGGAGACCGACAAGAAAGTTGCAAACCGCTCGCTGAGATCGTTTAGTTCACGATAGGTGATCTCTCGTCCATACCAGATGATCGCGATCTTCTCTGGATTCAAGTTGGCATTGTCCCGCAGGTACTCGTGCAAGGGCTTTTGTCCTTGCCGATAAGAGAGCTCCGGGGCTAAATCTGGGGGCCAACTTTTACGCTTACGATCGTCCATCTAACTACCTCCTCAAAAAAATTGCCTCACCAACGCCAAGGTTTTTGCACTTTTGGAAAAATTCTGACTTATTAGAACATCGTGATTTGCTACTTAAACAATGACCTGAGACCTGACCATTCCGAAGTGTGTTGAAAAGTATACACTTCAGAACTCAGGCGGTTACTCCATAGAGCATGCGCCTTGGGCATAGTCGTTAAAGCCCATTGCCCATTGTACATCACCACTTCATTGGATCTCTACAACCAGAAACCAAGGGGGCTTAGCTAAGTAAACACGTCAATAGAGTTTACTTAGCTAAGCGAGTGCTGAGCTAAAAGACCCTTACAGCCCTACAGTAATTCGTATACGCCTGCAGCTCCCATGCCACCACCGATGCACATGGTAACCATACCGTATTTCTTCTTCTGTTTTGTCAATTCATGTAATAGAGTAGCTGTAAGCTTAGCTCCAGTACAGCCGAGTGGGTGTCCAAAAGCAATGGCCCCGCCGTTAGGATTAACTTTTGCCAGGTCTATGTCCAGCGTCTTAATGATCGCCAGCGATTGCGAGGCAAACGCTTCATTTAACTCAAATAAATCGATTTGATCAAGGGTCAGCCCAACTTGCTTTAATACTTTAGGAATGGCCTTTATCGGGCCAATGCCCATCAGGTCGGGATCCACACCAGCGACTGCCAATCCACGCCAAACGGCTACAGGTTTGAGACCCAACTCCTTAACTTTCTGTTCAGACATAAGAATAGTGATTGCTGCTCCGTCACTAGTCTGGGACGAGTTCCCTGCCGTGACTGAGCCTCCATTCTTGAAGGCCGGCCTGAGTTTTGCCAACGATTCCAGCGAAGTTTCCGGACGAATCCCCTCATCTTTGTTGAACCATTTTTCACCAGGTTTTCCCCAAGTGGGAAGAGGGATTGGAACAATTTCATCATCAAATCGTCCGCTGCTTTGGGCAGCAAAAGCTTTCTGATGGCTTTGTACTGCGAAAGCATCTTGCTGATCACGGGTGACTTCATATTTCTTAGCGACGTTTTCAGCAGTTATGCCCATCGATATATAGACTTCTGGAGCATTCGCCAACATAAAGCGATTCGGTGCCGGTTTACCCCCACCCATCGGAACCATAGACATACTCTCTGCTCCACCAGCGAGCATGACATCAGCTTCACCCAAGCGAATCCGATCAGCAGCCATGGAAATCGCCTGAAGCCCTGACGAACAAAATCGATTGATGGTCACACCGCAAACTTCAATCGGGAGACCAGCGCGCAGGGCCATAATTCTGGCCATATTCATCCCTTGCTCTCCTTCTGGAAAGGAACAACCAAGAACGAAGTCCTCAATCTCTTCCCCTTTAAGAGCAGGAACATTTTTGAGAATATCCTGTATGACATAAGCCCCTAAATCATCCGGACGAACCTGTGCCAAGCTACCTTTGACAGATTTACCAATGGCCGTCCGCTTGGCCTGTATAATGAACGCCTCTTGCATGCTTTTCCCCCCTAATTCCGTAATGGCTTGCCTTTAGCGAGCATATGGCGGATGCGATCCTGTGTTTTCGCTTCCCCAAGTAAGCTCAAAAAGACTTCTCGTTCAAGATCTAAGAGATATTGCTCGTCCACGAGCATTCCGGCCGGACGATCCCCACCGGTTATGGCATAAGCCAGTTTATTGCCTAGCTGCTGATCATACTCAGAGATATAACGTCCTTCGCGCATTCCGTACATCGCCAGTTCCAAAGTGCCGCGCACACCGGAACCCGCTATTTTAACCTTCGTTGGCAAATTAGGCCTGAAGTTACGAGCCAAGTCAATGACCCTTGCCTTAGCATCCATAATGATATGCTCCGGATTCATGCTATAGCGGTCATGGTCACGCAAGAAACCAAGCTGACGTGCTTTTTCCGCACTCGTCGAGACTTGAGCCATGGCGATCACTTCAAAGCGTTTGGCAAAGAAGTAATCTGGAGCAACTTGTACACCCGGTAGAATTCCTTCCATCGCCCGAACAGCCAATTCCTTCGTCCCACCACCAGCTGGAATTAAGCCAACACCGAGTTCAACGAGTCCCATGTAAGTTTCCGAAGAGGCCTGAATGGCATGAGTGTGCAGACAAATTTCCGTTCCACCACCGAGGGCCATTCCGAAAGGAGCCGCTACGACAGGTTTCTTAGCGAATTTCAAGGCCATCGTTGCATTCTGTAATGCACGCACGCCCAGATCCAGATCAGCCCAGTTTCCTTTTTCGACTTCCTGTAGGATAAGCATGAGGTTAGCCCCCACGCAGAAATTCTTTCCTTGATTGCCGATCACCAGTCCTAGGTAATTTTTCTCCACTTCTGCTAACGACTTATTGATCATCTCTATAAGATCCGCGTCGATGGTATTATTCGGAGAGTGAAATTCCAAACAAGCTACATCGTCTCCAAGATCCACCAAGCTGGCACCTGCATTGCTCATGATCACCTTACCAGTTTTATGGGCTTGTTTTAACGAGAATGCGTATGGACTGACTGTTTTTTGATGATAGGTTCCATCCTTATAAAAAGCGGTCTCTCCGGTCTCCGTCTTCTGATAAAAGCTTTCATATCCTTTAGCGAATAATTCTTCCACGAGCGGGGGAATTACACCGCCTTCCGCCACAATACGATCCGCTGTAGCTTTGACTCCAAGTGCATCCCATAGTTCAAAGGGACCCATTTGCCAATTGTAACCCCAGCGCATAGCCTCGTCGATGCTGGTAATATCGTCTGCTATATCTCTGACTATAGCAGCAGCATAAATCAGAGACGTTTTTAAAATATTCCAAACAAACTCTGCCCCAATATCATCTCCGCTGACTAAGGTGCGAACTTTCTCGGGCAGACTTCTTGCCGCTTTTGCTTTTTCTAGGGAAGCAAAGTTCACACTTTTTGGGGGACCATAGGTCATCGTATGAATATCCAGAACTTCAATAACAGTGCCTTTTGGGCCTTTGGACTTTTTGTAAAAGCCTTGCTTTGTTTTGTCTCCCAACCAGCCATTTTTCTGCATAGTGAATATAAACTCTGGTAAAACAAGATTATCTTTTTCCGCAGGCACTCCATTAGCTACATTATTGTTGGAATGGATAAAGGTATCCAATCCGACGAGGTCTATCGTACGAAACGATGCGCTCTTCGGACGTCCCATGACGGGTCCTGTCAAGGCATCCACTTCATCAACGGTTAACCCTGTACGGAGCATTTCTTTAAGCAACACAGGAGAGCCGATGGCACCAATCCGATTCGCAATAAAATTGGGCGTATCTTTGGCTATGACAACCCCTTTGCCCAAGGCTCGCTCTCCAAATTCACATAGGAATGTGATGACATCTGGGTCAGTATTGGGACCGGGGATAATCTCTAAGAGTTTCATGTAACGTGGGGGGTTAAAGAAGTGCGTCCCCAGAAAATATCGAGTAAAGCTCTCTGGGAGCCCTTCTATCATTGATTTCAAAGAGATCCCCGAGGTATTAGAAGTGACAATCGTACCTGGGCGGACCTGCTCAGCAACCTTTTTAAAAAGATCCACCTTGATGTCGAGACGTTCTACTACAACCTCAATCACCCAATCAACTTCGCTCAAGCGCCCTAAATCATCACTTAGGTTTCCCACCTCAATTCGCTCCGCAAACTCAGGAACCAAAAATGGGGCAGGACTCATTTTTAACATATTGGCCTTATTTTGTTCCGCAATGCTATTTCGAACCTTACGGTCCTCGAGGGTTAATCCGGCAGCTTCTTCTTTGGCCGTTAGCTTGGAAGGGACAATATCCAACAACAGGCTGGGGATTCCAGCATTGGCCAAATGAGCTGCGATGGTACTTCCCATTACACCTGACCCTATGACCGCTACTTTATGAATCTGCATTTATATCCTCCTCTCGTTTCTTGCTGGGTGACCTCGTTTTATCTCTCTCAAATTTCTTCTTTAACCGAAGTACGCCTTCGAATTAAAACCCTTTTTCGTTTTCTTACCCCATTCTCCCTTGGCAAACTTCTCAACAATTATCACTAATTAGTAGCTTAATTAATCTACTACTTTATAGACGATGTCTTGGATACTTACCCGAGGACGAGGTGCCGGGTTCTGATCTGGAAAACCTACCGGCATCAACGCAGTGATCATCAAATTTTCCGGCATCTCCAAGATCTGGGCAATCTGCTTGGCTTTGAACAATTGCACCCAACAGGTGCCCAAGCCCAAAGAAGCAGCGCGTAAAGCAATATGCTCCGTAGCTATGGCCACATTTAACATGGCATGAGGAATAAAAGCTTTTAAGGTATTAAAGTCTTTAGGCTTATCAATATCTGGATAACTTTCGAATGCTTCTGGTCCAAATACCCCCGCATCAATCAATTCCTGTAACCGTTTCCTGGTATCGCGGGCATAGGTCGTAAGGTCAGCACAGCAGACTAATAGAATTGGTGCCTGGCTAAGGAATTTCTGATTAAACGCTGCGGCTTGAATCCGTTCTTTCACATCTTGGTTCTTGACCACGATGAAACGCCAGGGTTGATGATTGGTTCCGGATGGGGCTAAACGGGCAGCCTCTAATAATTCCTGCAGCATGTCGTCAGGTACTGGATCTGATCTATATTTACGGATGCTGCGCCGCTCACTCATAGCTGTTCTAATATCCAAAACTACTTACCCCCTTCTCATTCATAAGCCTGGTACTTTTGTCTTGGTTGGAGTCCTCTTAGAAAGCCGCTTCTGGAATATCGATTGCCGAAGTATCACCTTCTTTAATAATTCGTACTGTTGCCACCACATCAGGCACAATGTTAAGAACATAAAATTTAGCGCTCTGTATTTTGCCATTATAGAAGTCTTGGTCATCATTTCCTTGACCCAGTTTTTCTTGGGCAACTAAAGCTTGTTGCATCAGCAAGCAGCCGCCATAGAGTTCGGCTGTAATCCGCAAAATTCTTGTACTATACAGCGGTACCAGTCTGATATTTTCCTTAAAGTAGCCTAAGACTGTAGCCAAGAGTTCTTGGTATGCCAATAATGCTTTACTCAGCACCTCGAACTCACGGGCAAAGTTGGCATGATTCTGGTTAGCCTGTACGAATGTAGCCATCTCCATCAGCCATTCTTTGAAGATACTGCCTTTATCCAGACCCCACTTACGACCCACAAGGTCCATCGACTGTATGAAATTGGTCCCTTCCCAGATGGAGTAAATCTTGACGTCCCTGGCTTGACGCGCCACTGGGTATTCCTCTGTAAACCCGTAGCCAGCGAAGACTTGAATGGCTTCGGTAATCATAAACCACCCTTGGTCCGAGCAATAAGCTTTGACCAAAGGGGTGATGACTTCAATAGAGCGTTTTGCTTCTCGAAGATCTGCAGGATCCTCCCCGAATTCGATTAAATCTAAATAGTAGTAGCCTTTAAAAATCATGGCACGCATAGCTTCCAGCGTGGCCTTCTGGGTTAGCAGCATCCGGCGGACATCTTCGTGTTGAATGATGGGTACCCGACTCCCTTTAGGATTGTTAATGGGTCGACCCTGAATGCGCTCCTTGGCATAATGAACTGCATTGTTATACGCCACCGTCGCCACGGCTAGAGCACTGTGCCCCGTATCCATCCGCGATCCATTAATCATCATAAACATTTGCGCCATGCCCTGTCCGATCCCTTTTTCATCCGGTGCGCTACCTAATAGGACACCGCGACACTGGCCCTCGTCTCCAAAGCTGAGCATTGCAGTGGCCGAACCCTTGAGGCCCATTTTGTGTTCGATCCCAAGGGTTGAGACATCGTTGTGTTCTCCTAAGCTGCCATCCTCATTAACCCAGATCTTTGGCACAATGAATAACGACAAACCTTTAGTACCAGGAGCCGCGCCATCAACACGGGCTAGAACCAAGTGAATGATGTTTTCTGTGAGATCGTGATCTCCTCCGGTTATAAAACATTTTGTCCCTTTAACCTTATAGATTAATGGGTTTTCTGTGGCGAAAGCCTTGGTCGTCATATCCCCCACATCGGAACCGCCACCGGGTTCAGTTAGGCACATAGTGCCTTCCCAAGTGCCCTCGAACATTTTTGGGGTGTAGAGGGCGATCTGTTCAGGAGATCCGAAGGCCTTGATCACGGACGCTATTCCACCACACAACCCAATATAGGGGGACATTGCCGGGTTGGCTCCAATAATATATTCACGGACAGCTTCGTTAAGAATCTCAGGAAGGGCTCCCTCTCCGTCTACATCACTGTTGCTAGCACCCCACCCGTTTGCTTGAATAAATTGAAAGGCCTTATGGAAAGATGGTGGAACTGTAACTTTTCCATCCTTAAAGATCGCTCCGATCGTATCGCCATCATCATTGGTGGGAGCGACCACGTCTCTACATACTTTTAAGGACTGATCGAGAATTCCATCGACATCCTCAATGGAGAGATAATCCTGAAAGCGCTTTAAGCCAAGAATTTTTTTTCCATCCAACCATTCTTTAATAATAAATTTGTGATCCCTGTTGTTATAAATAAAGTTACTAGCCAAGTAGACTCATCCTTTCACTTCAACAATTCACATATCACCATGTTCGAGACTACACATATTCATTCCAATTTGATTCCAGCTAAGAATGTCGCCAGATCCTTTTTTGCTTTCAGCCATACTGACCTATAACTGCAATGAGTTCCATAATTCTGCTTATCTTTTCTTTGGATTGCGTGCCATTCCAGCTATAGCACGAACGATATCCTTCTTGGAATCCATATCATACTGGGAAGTGATAGCAATTTGTTCCATAATTGGGGATCCACCGCCATGGTACGCTCCATATTGTGTAGGACCTGAAAAGCTGGAGAGACCGAAATCTGTAAAGTTCAACCAGAACTTAATTTGATCCTCGATGGGAATCTTCGGATTTCGTTTAATGTACTTTTCTAGCAAATCTTTGGTGTCAGGGTTTATAAGGTCATTTTCATAAGGGAAGGTGGCAGGCATGCCCCCAGCGATGTTGCATAGGATCTCTTGCTCGTGGAACACAGCCTCTCCAGTCAAGCATCTCCCGACATTGGCATAGATTGAGTTCGGGATATAACTGCCAGGACCATACTTCATAACGCCCATACCAGGCATGTAAACTTCGGGCTTGCCGAGGGCGGATGCCGTGTAGCCTGCTGCGTATCCGAGTTCACCCGTCATGATCAGCTTGGACTGCATTTCACGCACGTGTGGGGTATTCTCAATGCCATTAATTTCCGCAGCCAGAGCACTTAGACCGATTACATAGTCGAGCATGGCAGGCTTGCAACCAGAGTAGGAATGACGGTGGAACAGAGCAAACAATAAAGCGGCAATACCACCGTGCTGAATTTCCCCACAAAGAAACACTCGTTCCCAGGGAACGAAGCAGTCCTCAAATATGATATAAGAGTCTGTATAACCGTATTCAATTCCCCTTTGATAGTGTTCGCGCTTGCGGACATTGTGGATATGAACTACTTGCTTGATACCTTCATAGTCCGAAGGAACTGCGAAGCATAGTGCATACGCTTCTTCGCCCTTTTTAAGGGCTCGGTTAGGCACTACCAAGATCTCGTCGGAGATCGAGGCTTCAGAAATATGGACCTTGGAACCGCGGACGATAATGCCGTCGCTCCGCTCTTCCACTACGTGCACATACATGTCAGGGTCATCCTGCTCGGATGGCCTCTTCAGACGCTCGCCCTTAACGTCGGTCTGAGCACAGCTTGCAACGAGATCCTCCCTCTGGAAACGTTCCAACCACTTAAGCCAGTTATCATGGTAGGCAGCTTTGGCCTTAGGGGACTTCTGCGCCTCGTAAGAAACCGCGTTGATCGCGTTGGCAGCATCAATACCCATGCATCGTTGGATACACTGCCCAACCTTGTTGCACATAAAACGAGTCATGTCTTGCTTCTTGTGCAAGTCTTCTACGTTCTGGTGAATGTGATTGAAACGGTTGATGATTTCTCCTGTGATATGGGACGTTGCCGTGCAGAGATCCTTGCTGGCGGGATCCCAGGCCGCGTCAAAGGTCAAGCCCATGACGTTAATAGTCCCTTCTTGACGCTCATCTAGCCTCTCCATCTTCTGTCCATTGCAATAGAGGTTGTTGTTCATCTTACCTAATCTCTCAATATACTGTGCTCTAGTTCTCATATTCCATCTCCTTTTGTTTTAGTGACCCTATCTTCCCAGGAATTTCGGTGAACATTTTCAGAAAAAGCCCTCATACCTTCTTTTTGATCTTCAGTAGCAAAAAGAAGACTAAAGCATTTATGCTCGTATTGCAGGCCTGCCTCCAAATCCATCCTTAGCCCCTCATTCACTGCCGATTTGGCCAGACGTAAGGCTACCCAAAAATCACTTCTTTTGCCCGCCTCATACAACACGTGGTACTTCAAACTCACTCCTTTGGGTTATTTTCAGAAATTTTTTACTCTTAAATTGCAAAAATTGTGCCAACTCATAAAAAAACAGAAAAACCCTCCAGACAAACAAATTAGCTTGCTGGAGGGATTTGTACATGTATGGAATTAGATACAAGCCACGATACTTATCCGTATTTTAGTGCGTAATACATACAAGTGAAATTAATACCCTTTTTAACATTTCCGATGACTAACTGCCACGACGGTTGGGCTACTACTATTCAATACCATACCGGTGTAACTTATCGTAAAACACCCGCCTAGAAAATCCCAATGCCTTCATGGCTTTAGTACGGTTATTGCTATAAGTGTCCAAGGCTGATAGAATCAGTTCCTTTTCCACCCTAGCGACAATCTCCTTTACAGCGTAAGGTTTATCCTTAAATCTTAAGTGATTATCATTGGCGGGAATTATATAAGCAGGCAAATGCTGAATTTCAATAGACATGCTGCTACACACTATGCTTGCATGTTCTAGGACATTTTGTAATTCCCGAATGTTCCCGGGCCAGTTATACTCCTGAAAAACCCTTGCAACTTGGGGAGACAGTGTCAACTCATGACCAACTTCTCGTGAGAACTGATCAAGAAATGTTTTAGCCAGTACCAATATATCATCTTTGCGCTCGCGTAACGGGGTCAGATTGAGAGGAACGATATTTAACCGGTAGTACAAATCACGCCGGAAGGTGCCTTTTTCGATCATGCTTTCTAAATCTCGGTTAGTAGCCGCGATCACTCGGATATCGACCTTGACAGTCTTTGTTCCGCCTACCCGTTCAAACTCCTTTTCTTGCAAGACTCGTAATAATTTAGCTTGCATGGTGAGGCTCATATCTCCGATTTCATCCAGAAAAATAGTACCGCTATGGGCTAATTCAAACTTACCAAGCTTGCCTCCCTTTTTAGCCCCCGTAAAAGCACAGTCTTCATACCCGAATAATTCACTTTCAAGCAAATTCTCAGGTATGGCGGCACAATTCACCTTAATCATAGGCATATCCTTACGTCGACTACTATAATGAACGGCCCTAGCTAATACTTCTTTGCCAACACCACTTTCACCGAGGATCAACACTGTACTATTTGTACGCGCTACTTTAGCTGCTAGCACAAGGGTTTCCTTCAATTGGCTGTTTTGTCCCACATATTCCTTGAAAGACAGAGGCAGTTGTTCCCATTGCTCTAACTGCTCTTTCAAATAGTCAGCAACTCCCTTTGTTTGCTGCAACTCACGGTTTAGTGCAACAACTTCAGTTATATTCTTAAAAATTGAAATACAGCCAATTTTTCTTTTGCCATTATATAAAAGAAATACACTTCCTATTACATTTATACCGAGGGAATCCAAATAGTCTTCGCCTTTTTGGGAGTTTCCAGTACGCAGTACGTTGATTGCCGCGGCTTTAGGTTCTATTTTGTCCAGCCTGCGTCCTAACACTTTCGCTACGGGCACCCCTAAAATCCTTGCATAGGCCTCGTTCGCATATACAATAGTTGTATCGGTATCTATTACAAGTACCACATCATGAATGTTGTTCAGGATTTCGAATAATAGCTCTCGATCCCAGCAAGGAAAATCGCTGGTTGTGATCGCATGTGCAGCACTCATGTTTATCCCCCATTTACTCCTTCTAATGTAAACATTATACAAGAGCAAAGCAATTGAAGTAAAGTTAAACCCTTAATATTGCAAAGTATTTTTAATATTCCTATAATTATCTTAAAATTCCTACGATTTATTTCTTGAACACTTTGCGGTGAAGGAAGAATCGACATCACCTAAAGTTTTTGAAGATCTCACCCCCGCTTATAGAGTAGCTAATATAATCAAGAACTTGTTTAATAATTTTTTTGATTTAGTTTTAAAAAATCGGTGCAAGTATCCATGAAAAGCTCAGTATCGAAAAAGAACTGTTTCCCCGGTTAAAGGGAAACAGTTCTTGTCTTTTAAATAATCAGAAACTTACCTAGGATTCAGTAGTGGCCGCCGTTTGAAGTTTCGCCTTTTCCTCTTCTACCAGCTTGCGGCGCAAGACTTTCCCGACAATAGTCCTAGGCAATTCATTCCTAAACTCCACGTGGCGGGGGACTTTATAAGCTGCCATTCTGGTCTTGCAAAAAGCGATGAATTCCTTTTCGTTTGCTTCCGTATTAGGATGCAAGACTATATAGGCCTTGACCGTTTCACCACGGTAGTGATCCGGTACCCCTGCTACGACAACCTCTTTAACCTTGGGATGTTCATACAGAACTTCCTCAATATCACGCGGATAGATATTATATCCCCCTGCAATAATGATATCTTTCTTGCGGTCGATAATATAACAGAAACCATCTTCGTCCATTCTGCCTATGTCACCCGTATGCAACCAACCGTTGCGCAAGGTTTCGGCCGTCTCCAGGTGCTTTTCCCAATACCCTTTCATCACTTGAGGACCCCGAATGCATAATTCTCCTATTTCACCCACGGGAACTTCCCGGTCGCCCGTCTCTAAATCCATAATTACGTAATCAGTGTCTGGGAGCGGTAAACCGATAGAACCAGCCAGTGATGGACGATCAAGTGGATTGCAATGCGTAACAGGGGAAGCTTCAGACAAGCCATATCCTTCGACTAAAATTCCTTCGCCATGGGTCACTTCGGCAAATTTTTGGGCTACCTCAATAGGTAAAGGTGCGGAGCCACTCGTGCAGGATTTTATCGCAACTAAGTACTCACGATATTCCGCGATCCGGGGATGATTGTTAAGTGCCATAAACATAGTTGGCGCGCCCGGGAAGAATGTCGGCTTATGGATGCGAATGGTTTCCAAGACTTGATCTACGTCAAAACGCGGCAAAATTATCTGCGTAGCGGCAAGAGACACGGCATAATTCATGCAATCGGTCATGCCATAGACATGAAATACCGGTAGGATCGTGAGAATCCGTTCATTTCCATGCTCTTTGTTGGGGTCCCATTCCTGAACTTGGAGGGTATTGGCAATCAGATTATGGTGTGTGAGCATAACCCCTTTGGATACACCTGTCGTGCCACCCGTATACTGCAAAACGGCGATGTCCTCGATGGGATTAATAGCTACATCGGGATAAACCGGATCATGTTTGATGAGTTCATCGTAGGAATACAAACCTTCTGCAGGCTGGACCGGTGCCAAAAAGTTAAAGACAACCACCCGTTGTAAGGAAGTTTCCTCCAAGATATTCTTAACCCTGGGATACATCATTTCTAAGACAATGATTGTCGTTGCACCGGAATCGTTCATTTGGTAGGCTATTTCCCGTTCAATATACATGGGGTTTGTTTGTACAACAATTGCGCCTAATTTAAGTATGGCGAAGAAAGCAATTTCCCATTGGGGGCAGTTCGGACCCATCAGCCCAACACGGTCCCCCCTTACAATACCTATATCAGCTAAAGCACCCGCAAAGCGATTGACCTGATCCCCGAACTGCCTATAAGTGACCGTCTGAGCCCCAAAAATCATAGCTACTGTGTCCGGCGTTTTGGCCACGGTCTCATCAAGCATTTGGCCAAGCGACTTATAGGGATAATCAATGTGATACCTAACATTACTCGGGTAGCTTTTCAACCATAGTTTCTCGTTTTTCATTATCCTTTACCTCCTCTTTTTCAGTATCTATAAAAAAGCCATAAGCTTGCCTAAGTTTTCTTTACAAATTTCCTCACTCATACGAATAAAAGCCTTTTTTAGTTTTCTTGCCATATTCCCCTTTAGAAAACTTCTCAATAATTAGTGGGGAGGGCTTGTCTTTAGGGTCACGGGTTTCTCTATATCGTTCCATGGCGATATAGTATGAAAGATCTATGCCTGTAAAATCCATTAGGCGGAACGGCCCCATTGGATGACCTAAAGCATTAGTCACCGCCATATCAATTTCTTCCGGGCTAGCAATTCCCATATCGGCCAGATACAGTGCCTCATGATGAAGCGCTGATAGGATCCGATTGACCAAAAAACCATAGATTTCTTTCTTCAGCAAGACACCGTTTTTGCCTAATTTAGTGCACAAATCCATGGTTACTTGCGCTGTTTCCAAGGAAGTATGCGGCCCTTGTACAACTTCGACCAGCTTCATTACTAGGGCGGGATTAAAAAAGTGCATGTTGCATACTTTTTCCGGTCGCTTCGTTGCATCGGCAATCTTTGAACTGACAATAAAGGAACTATTGGTGGCTAAAATTGCATGAGGAGGAGCTATTCTATCCAAATCAGCAAAAAGCTTCCTTTTAATGTCCATTATTTCTACAGCTGCCTCGATTACATAATCAGCCTCTCCAGCTGCTTCCTCTAAATTCTGGGTAAAACTGAGATTTGTGAGGCCTAGGTCAGCTTGCTCTTGCGACATTTTTCCTTTGGCAACCCGTTCGGGCAAATAAGTACGTGTGAAATCTTCTGCTTTATTCAGCATGTCTTGACTAATATCAGTACATCTAACCTGAAAGCCAGCCAATGCAGCGCATAAGGCAATCTGATGACCCATGTTGCCAGCCCCTATTACACAGATCTTTTTAATATCATTGATCTCCATCATTTACCTCCTGTAATATTACTTTTGCTTACATCCCTTTAATGTATTAAATCAAATATGTTCATAGTCCATGCATTACCTTATAATCGCTCTTGCTCTGGCTAATTCAAATTCCTCTATGTTAGACTGGCTTAAAGTCCCCACAAACGTTACAGACACTCGGTCATCACATTGAATTCCTGCAGCCTCGGCTATATATTTTTATATATTCATAACTTTCTGAATTATTTTTTTAATTTTTTTTTCTACAGCATATGTAGGATCAATGTTAGCTTAGCTGGAATAATTCATTTTACAGGGAAATACGCAATACACCTCCTTTCTTTTTTAAATATTCTGATAAATACAATTGCAATATTTGTGCCACTTAAAACTAATGAATATACCTCTAAAAAGTTGCTTCAGAAGAAGTCCTAGACTCCATCTGAAATTTTGCGGAACTATCCAAGAACTTGATGAGCCTGAAAAGTGTACGTAATCAATACAAATCTTTAGGTGTTTTGTGTGAATAGTATACGGTTCAATCAATGGTCAGTAACCCCTCGGTGTTTCGACCATTGAAAGATTGTCACCAGTCAGAAAAGCCGTTCTGGGCGTTTACCCCATTACGGCCCTCGCTGAATTTTCTGCTGCTCATATGTTTTATTATGCATACTTCAGTAATGAAATTTTGAATTAGCCGATTACTTGCTTGCTGGATTCTTAATAGTGAACGGCTTTCCGTACCTTCCACTTTCAATCATGATCCCTGTTCCATCCGTTAACATACCGCCTCCCGCATCGACTCCAGGCAGGGGAACAACAAGACTAGGATCATTAAAGGGAAAACTTCCCTTAATTCCTTCAAAAATCTTGGTTGCATCAGTAACACTACCAGACTTTTCAATCCCTTTTGCCACGAGCATCATCGCTTCATAGTTCCAAGTTGGTTCCCAGGCCGGAATTTTATTACTATATTTGGCTTTGAAACGATCCACAAAGGCCTTTGTTCCTGGACCCTCGAAAAGATAAACTGGTACAACACCTACAACTCCGTCCAATTCCGACAATGGAACTACTTCAGCCATTTGTTCTACTTTGGCTTGGTCCATGACTAAAAATCCGCCCTTGAAACCGAGTTGTCTTGCTTGTTTAATAACCATAGCCGTTGGCTGCGAAGGTCCACCTACGAACAATACGTCCGGCTTGCTTGCTAAGGCTTTGCTAATATAAGTATTGAAATCAGCTTCTTTGTTATAATCCACTGGATTATTGGCTACAACAGTGCCGCCCAGTTTTTCCCACACCGGGACGAGTACTGTAGTCCAATCTTTCCCATATTGGCTTGTGGTGGGAACTAGCGCAATTTTCTTACCATATTTATCCATGACTTTTTTTGAGAACTCCTCAGGATAGAGACTATACGGGGGAGGAATCCGGAGAGTTAATTTGTTGCCCCCCGAAGTAACCTTCGGTTCGCTAGTGTAAGCAGCGAGCAAAAATCCATCGGTTTCATTGAATTGTTGAAGAGCGAATGCACCGCCGCTGTGTGGTGTAAATATAACAGGTGTATTATACTCAGACTTTAATCTTCGAGCATTTGTCGCAGCTTTATCTGGCAAGTATTGGTCATCTAGTTTAACTAGATTGATTTTGTACTTTTGCCCTGATACAGTCAGTCCTTTGGCATTAATCTCTTCTACAGCCATATCCAAACCATCAGTATTATCTTTACCGTATAATGCAGCGCCGCCACTTAAAGGCCCAGTATATCCAATGTTGATCGTTTTTACCTCCGTGCTGACAGAGGAGGTGGTGCTACTAGTAGCCGCAGGTTTGGTATTACAACCTGAAATTGCCAGCAGTGCGATTAAAGTAATTACCAGCCATAAATTATTTTTACGTTTCATTAATCATTACACCTCTTTCTTTTTCTTAGCTCCTCCTTAATAATTGTTAACTGTTAATTTTTAAATATAATATACTCATTCCCCCTTTTAACACACGTCACAATGAAAATGTATATACCGGCTTTGCGGTTTCTAATATTCAGATAGTTTACTGAATATTATTAATTCATTGAATATTATATGCAATTTCTATACCATTAAATATTTCCCATGGATGGCAAATATATTTTTATATCTATTTACTTTTTATACACTTTAACCCATTTTTTGTATGTAAAGTAAACAAAAAAGACTAAACAGATTACCTGTATTAGTCCTTATTTTTTACGTATTTTGTTTTACCCGTTAAAAATCATCTTTCTAAGGCTTGAATGATCTCTTCTCTAGGCATACCTGCACTTTCTTTTAGAATCTTGTTTAACACTTCTAGCGCTTTAAAGCCCCCGATACAGCCCAATGCCCAGGCTGCCATTCCCTTAACCCGTTCATCGTTGTTCTCAGAAAAAGCCCTTTCCAAGTGAGGAATGTAGAAGGAATCATGGCTATTACCCATGACCCGTGCCACATTCATTTTCCAGCGCCAAATATCATCTGTAGGCATGTAAAACATATGTGGCCAAATCCGTTTCTTAAAATAAGCCACGTCCATATGTAGTAGTTTTGTAAGCTCGAAATCCTCCGCTCGCTCCTCGATAACTGGATTTATTGGAAGGTCTTGGGCCAACCAAGCCTCATTACGAGGACAAACGTTTTGGCACCGATCGCAACCATAAACCCACATACCCATCGGCTCTCGGAGTTTAAGCGGGGTAATTCCGTTACCGTAATAACTAAGAAACGAAATACATTTGCGGGGATCAATGTTTCTGGGGCCAATCAATGCATTAGTAGGACAAGCAACTAGACAGGTGTTTTTGCACCATCTGGGACAATCTTCTATTAAAGTCGGCGTATCAGGTTCAAATTCGCAATTCACTACAACTCCCAGTACGATAATCCAAGAACTTTTCCGAGCGACTTTATTTGAATAAATAAGACAATTCCTGCCGAAGGTCCCCAGCCCAGCACGAGCCGCAGCCAGACGGTGAGGCAGGTTGGAGGGGATTTTAGTTTCAATCCCGTTCTCACTCAGAAAATCACAAAATTCCTTCGTTCTACGATACTGGCTACCTCGGGTGACCCTGTCGTCATCAACATAGCACCGACCGAACTTCCCCACCAAAGAAGCCGGAATTGAATGTCGGAAATATGATTTAACTAAAACGATGATTGACTTAGCTTCTGGAAAAGTACTTTTGGGATCGGTTCCTTGTATGAGATCCATACCCTTTTCCTTGAGCCACGAATAGTTTTCTTGCCTGTCGGAAAGAACCTTTTGTTGTGCTTCAAAGGCATCGGCAGTCGTAAAACCAACGTCATCAAACCCTAGTTTTCGAGCCTGGTCGATAACCTCACGTTTAGTAATCAATTATCCCACCTTCTCTTTCTTTTGTCGGGTTCTAGATAAACCTGGTTCCTTTATTACTCCAACTCGTTTAAGATTTTTATGACGGGCGGAGCAGCAAGAAGATCTTTAAACTTAGATCCAGCCTCTTTGAAATGAGCTGAATGTCGATGATCAGCCATAGCTTGCTCATCTTTATATTTCTCTACAAAGATAATCTCGGTAGGGTCGTTCGCTGTAACATGGGCAATGTACATTAAATTACCTTCTTCTTTGGTCCTTACCTCATTGACCAGTAGGGCGCAGGCTTCAACTAATTCGGTCTCTTTGCCCATTTGGGCTTTTAATACAGCTAAAATGGTTATCATTTAAAAAATCCCCTTTTTTTAAAAGTTGTTAATCGTAGTTCTAGTTCATCGATCAACTTGGTTACAATCAATCGGCCTACCTTTATAAATTGCTTCGACACATTTATTACACGAGATACATTTTGCTTTCTTGTTCTCATTTGTTTTCCAAAGGTTGATCAGGTTTGGTTCACAGATAAGGGGACGACATAGCGAAATAAAATCAGCCTCTTGATTCTCCATGATCTCCTTGATAAGAGAAAAGCTTCTTAATCCACCCACCATCATAGTTGGAATATCTGTCTGGCTTTTAATTTCTCGGCACCAATTGCGAAAGTAGGCCTCTTTATTGAGGCTATCGATATTAGTTTTGTATTCGGTACCCCCATACCGTTTACCTCTTAACCCCTGACTGATCTCTAAAGAGTCAAATCCAAAATCAGCCAGCAGTTTGGCGGCTTGTTTTCCCTCATTAAACTCTAGTCCGCCCAAAAAACCATCTTCTACACCGATTTTAATCAATACTGGGTAGTCATTGCCAACCTTTTTCCTAATGTCCCTATATATTTCGAGATGCAGACGAAGGCGATTTTCGAGATTCCCGCCCCATTGATCCTGTCTTTGGTTTGTATAGGGTGAAAGAAATTGACTTAAAAGATAGGCATGGGCACCGTGAAGCTGTACAGCATCGAAACCGGCTTCCTTGGCTCGTTGTGCTCCATCTCCAAAGGCATGAATTATCTCCCAAATTTCACTATCAGTCAGGGCCCGATATTCGCCTTGATAATATTGATCATTTTCAAGGATTGAGGGGGCTAGAGGAAGATTATTTTTCGTTTTTAGGTATTTAGCCTCTCTCCCGCCATGAAAAAGTTGAACAGCAATTTTAGCTCCTCGTTCGTGAACTGCACTGGTAAGTTTTCTAAAGCCAGGGACAAATTCATCCCCTGCAATAGAGTTCTGAAATGGGGATACCTGTCCGGAATGATGAACATAGGCTATACCCGATATGATTAATCCTACCCCACCCTCAGCTAAATCAGAGTATAACTTTATTTGTCCATCAGATATATGACCGTTGTTATCAGCAAAACCATCATAAGTAGCAGATCTTACAAAGCGATTTCTAAGCTCCAAATTCTTAAGACTGCAAGGCTCAAATAAAATACTCATGCTTGCCTCCATCTATAAAACTTTTAACTTACTTGCCCTTAAATTTGGGCTTTCTTTTTTCTTTAAAGGCCTGTACCCCTTCTATAAAATCCTCAGTGCCCGCACAAAAGGCCTGATAGGATGCCTCGCTATCAAAGAATGTCGCGAGGTCTGTCTCAAAACTTTTATTGAGCATTGCCTTTGCTAATCCAATAGCTTTAGTCGGACCTTGGGCAAGTCGTAAGGCCAATTGCCAAGTCACGAGTTCCAGTTCCTCTGCTGACACGACCTGATTAACAATCCCCCAGCGTTGTGCGGAGTAAGCATCAAAAATTTCTCCGGTAAAGGTGAGTTCTTTGGCCTTATTCAAGCCAACTAGCCGTGGTAAAAGGTAACTGCCAGCTAAATCCGGGGCTAGTCCGATACCCACAAAGGACTGGGCAAATTTGGCATTTTCCTCTGCAATAATGATATCCGCTGCCATCGCTAAACTCATTCCTGCCCCTACTGCAAAACCATTAACTGAAGCGATGACTGGTTTATCAAGGTTGATTAATTCCGTAAGCCAACGGTGTGTATTTTTCAAACCAGCACGTCGTTCATCAGGAGAAGATGAACTGAACTTGCTCAACATCCCTTTGATATCCCCACCTGCGCAAAAGGCCCTGCCGACTCCGGCAAGAATAACACATCGCACCTCGTGGTCTTCACGGATTTCCACCACCGCTAAGCCTATTTCTTTTCCCATCTCACGATCCAAAGCGTTAAGCACTTCCGGCCTATTAAACCTGATGGTGGCTACTCCCGAGTCCTTGGTAACGATAATAGTTTTATAATCCATGGATATTACCCTCTTCCCTAGCTCACTTTTTCTGGGCATACTTTAAGAGCTAACTGTATTGGTGTTCAGGGTCCGCTGCGAGTGTTTCACTCGATCTCCACACCTGTATTTTCCAAAAACCGGGCTACCATATTATAAAAGCCGATCGTAAGAGTAAGTTCAACTAATTCTTGGTGGCTAAGGAACTGGGATAGTTCGGCAAAAGACTCTTCACTTGATTTAACATTGAGTGTAACTTCCTCAGTATATTTAAGGACGGCACGCTCTTGATCATTGAATACCTGACTATCTCCATCTAGCCTAATGGCTGAAATCTGTTGTTCCCTGAAATTAGTTCTGCTTTTTATAAATCTTTCCATTGGAGAGTATCTCCGAAGCCGCCTTCCAATTGCGAAGGAGTACTTTAATCTATTCAACCGACCAGTCTGCGAGCCTAAAACCCTCGACATTCTTATATCTGTCATATAGGTAGTGCCGAAAACGCACATATTCTTTATAGTCGCACTCGATCCCTTCTTTAGCTAACACTTCTACCAATTTCTCCATATCAGGAGGACATCCCCAAATTGGTATAGCCTTTGTAATGGCTGGATTATCCTTATTTAGGTGGCAAGCACATTTGCCAAATAGAACTGAGTAGTCAAAACTAGAACTGGCCAGTTGTTTCTTTCCGGTGACTACCTCTACATTTGGAAAGGGCTTTCCCTTATAAGCTGAGGAAAAAAGAATCAACATGGGATTATATTGTGCCGAGCAACCGGTACAAAGGCTACTGTCATATTTACGGATTGCTAGACCGGTAATGCCGCGCTTTTTAAATCCGGCTGGACCAGTGTCTTCCTCTGTCCATTCCCAGTCATAATTAACATACTGTTGATGATCGGCAATACGTTCTCCCTTAACCTCATAATCTCCAAGTTCCAAACTGTAACCGTGCCGTTTAGCATAGTTTGTCAAATGTACCACTTCTTCAGCTTTATAGCCTATGATAGCCGCACCCACAAGATCACAAGCAAAAGGATCACGAGAAGCTATTAAAAGATCCTTTCTGAACGCCTTACCGGTTGGACCAGGTCCCTTTTCAAGAGTATAGAGACCATCGATAATCGTTAAAGCCACTGGCAACTTTTCAATGATCCGCGGGAATGTACTACTGAGTTCTCCATCCCCAAGTCCGTGGCAAAATTGTTTTGATTTTTTATTAATACACCCCTTAAGGTTCTTAATACCTAAAGATACTTTAGCCTGATTATGAGACTTTAGCACGGGTACATTGATAATTTTATCAGCTTCAAGAGCTTTTTTAGCGATGTCAAGCTTAAACCCGTCACCATAATCCGTCGTTACAAACTCATCTTGGTTGAAATCTACTAATTTAACTCCGTAACGTTCCTGCAATTTTTTATAACCCAGCGCTTCGAAAACAGCATCTCCTTGAGACTTTCCATTTGTAACTGCACCTTCGCCAATGGTTAGATCTTTAAACCCATGTTCAACTAAAATGCGCACTAATGCACTCATAACGACACTTGTAGTAACAACACCAAATGGAGGAAATGGTAAATCGAAATCCCAGCTTACAATGTTCGGCTTGATGAGAATACGGTCGTTCACGTTTAATCCTGCTAGTCCATCACTTAATCTCAAACTTTCTTGTAGAGATTCGTAGACGTCAGTTACTTTTACAATTGATACAGTGGCTTTTTCCATAGTTACTCTCCTCGATCCTTATGGTTTTCTTGGTCGTTCTCCGGTTGACTAGTATTCGAAAAAACCCTTACCGGTTTTTCTACCTAAGTGGCCTGCGCTGACCAATTGTCGTAATAAAACAGGAGTCCGATATTTAGTATCACCCGTGTCTCGAAACAAGGTTTCTGAAACCATTAGAACTACGTCTAGACCACAGAAATCCGCTAAAGCTAATGGACCGATTGGGTGATGTCCAGCCAGTTTCATAACTTTGTCGATATCTTCTGCCGTAGCCAATCCCTCTTGTAACACAAAGATAGCCTCGTTGATCATGGGATTGATGATTCTATTGAACACAAATAAAGGACTATCCTTAACTTTAATGACTGTTTTTCCAAAGCTTATTAAAAGTTTTTCCGTTTCTTTCAAGGTGGCTTCAGACGTGTGATAACCTTGTACTAACTCTACTGGTTCCATGCGCGGGGGTGGTATAAAAAAGTGTGTGCCTATCACTTTTTCCTGTCTATTTGTAGCTGCAGCTAATTCAGTAATACTAAGCCCTGAAGTGTTGGTCGCTAGAATTGTTTCAGGTGGACAAAGACCGTCTAGTTTTTTAAACAGACTCTTTTTAATCTCCAATTTCTCAATGACCGATTCAATAATAAAGTCCGAGGAACTGAGATTTGCTAAATTGGTGGTCGTATTAATTCGCTCTAAACACTGTTTAGCAGTCTCTACGGTTGTCTCACCTTTTTGTGCGATCATATTCAAGCTTTTCTGGATGCTGGCAAGACCGCTCTGTACCAACTCTTCATTCAAATCCCATAAGAAAACTTCGTATCCTGCTTGGGCTGCCACCTGGGCAATACCCGCCCCCATGGTTCCGGATCCAACTATTCCAATCGACAACTCATCCCACTCCTCAAATACGAATCGCCACTTCGTCCCAAGCTTATTTCTCTTTTATGGTCGCATAGCATGTTGGTAGGGACCCAATAGTTCTGGCAAAAGCGCATAAGCATCTTTCACCCAGTCACAAAGAAGTGGACGGGTTTCACGAGGGTCAATAATCTCCTCGATGCCAAAAGCTTCTGCTGTTCGAAAGGGTGAACGAACGGACTCCATTCCATCCATAATTTCCTTAAGAAGAGCCTCGGGATCCGAACTGGCCTCTAACTCTCGTCGATAGGCCGCTTGTACTCCTCCTTCTAAAGGTAGGGAACCCCAGTCACCCGACGGCCAAGCGTAACGCAAATGAAGAGCATGACCATTGATCATCCCTGCTCCGCCAACACCAAAGACTCGTCTTAAAATAACTTCAAGCATAGGTACTGTTGCTTGGTAGATAGCAGCTATTGCTCGAGCACCTCGACGAATAGTCCCCCTCTTTTCCGCATTCAAACCAATATCCATTCCAGGTTGATCTACCAAATTGACAATGGGCAAATGAAATGTTTGGCATAGATCGACGAATCGTTCTAATTTGTCCGCCCCTTTGTCGGTAAGCCCTCCCCCCCGAATAAAGGGATCAGGGGCGATAACACCTACAGGATAACCCTCTAAGCGTGCCAGCATTGTAACAGTGCCAGCACCGAAAAAACGTCCCATTTCGAATAAAGAGCCTTGATCAAAAATCATGGG
Source organism: Desulfosporosinus burensis (assembly GCF_054657535.1). NCBI lineage: Bacteria > Bacillati > Bacillota > Clostridia > Eubacteriales > Desulfitobacteriaceae > Desulfosporosinus > Desulfosporosinus burensis. The sequence continues at coordinate 35,286 of NZ_BAAHYN010000012.1, read as the reverse complement.
CAATAATTCTCTGATCTTATAGGGCCGCCTTCGATTGCGAGGAATTACTGCAAGCAATTTTTCCTCTTTACGCTGAGGATCGTCGTTCGAAGCCGAAACGGGTGGAAGCTGCCATACATTAGACGGTAAATAAGAAAGAAATTTTTTTATTTGTTGGAAAGCCTCCTGTTCTGATTTAACCACATTATCGACAACCCCGCTTGCTCTATGAACAAGAACCCCTCCCAGTTCCTCTTTCGTTAAATCTTCTCCAGTCCCGAATTTGACAACAGGCGGACCCGCCACCATAACCTGGGAATTACTCTCAACCATCACCGAGAAATGGGCGGTTACAACCCTAGCCGCCCCCAATCCCGCTACTGATCCGAGACAAGCCGCTACCACAGGGATACGACCCAGGTTAGCAATCACTAAGTCCCAGGCAGGGTTGACTGGTACGTAAGTGTACCCCTCATTGGACAAGAATTTTACGCTTCCTCCACCCCCAGTGCCATCCACAAAACGAACTAGAGGGATTTTAAGGTCATGGGCCATACGCTCTGCATACTCCTGCTTACCTCGCACTGACCCATCCGCAGCGCCGCCGCGCACGGTAAAATCATCCCCTCCAACCACAACTTTACGCCCCTCAATACGACCTGTACCAAGGACAAAATTAGCTGGACGGAAATCGGTCATCTTGCCTTCCTCATACACTGCTTTTCCTGCTAAAGCTCCCGTTTCGTGAAATGTGCCTTGATCAAGGAGTTGATCAATTCTTTCTCTTACCGTCAACTTGCCTTGAGCCCGATGTTTAGCGACCCGCTCTTCTCCCCCCATTAGTTGGGCTAATTCTTCTCGTTTATGCAATTCATCAACTTCGGGTTGCCAACTCAAGTTATAACCCCCTCCGAACCTTTTGGGCGTCTAGTTCTTTCGATACTTTGGGTTTTTCGACCCACTGCACTATTTCTTCTTTGGCCTAGGTGCCATTCCAGCAATGGCTCTGACTATGTCCTTTTTGGACTCTATGTCGTACTGGGAAGTAATGGCAATCTGTTCCATGATCGGGGAACCGCCGCCATGATATGCACCATATTGGGTAGTTCCAGCGGACCCGGAGAGGCCGAAATCAATAAACGTCATCCAAAACTTAATCTGTTCTTCAATAGGGATTTTCGGGTTACGGTTGAGGTACTTCTCTAACAGATGTTTAGTTTCGGGGTTGGTCAGATCCTTTTCAAAGGGGAAGGTCGCTGGCAAACCCCCCGCGATGTCGCAAAGGATTTCTTGTTCATGGAACACTGCCTCACCCGATAGACACCTTCCGACGTTGGCATAGATGGAGTTTGGAATATAGTTACCAGGTCCATACGGTACAAGACCCATACCTGGCATGTAGACTTCTGGCTTTCCGAGAGCTGATGCCGTGAAGCCAGCCGCGTATCCGAGTTCACCCGTCATGATCAGTTTAGACAGTAGTTCACGCACATGTGGAGTCTTCTCAATGCCGTTAATTTCCGCTGCCAGAGCCGCCAAACCGATGACATAGTCGAGTGTGGCAGGCTTACAGCCGGAGTAGGAATGACGATGAAAGAGAGCAAAGAGCAGAGCTGTCAGGCCGCCATGCTGGGTTTCCCCACAGAGAAAAACGCGTTCCCAGGGAACGAAGCAATCGTCAAAGATGATATAAGAATCAGTATAGCCTGTTTCAATTCCCCTTCGAAAATGGTCACGCTTACGGCTACCATGTAAATGGACAACCTGCTTAATGCCTTCATAGTCCGAAGGAACCGCGAAGCAAAGTGCATAGGCCTCTTCACCCTTTCTTAGAGCCCTGTTCGGTACTACTAGAATCTCATCGGAGATCGAGGCTTCAGAAATGTGAACCTTAGCGCCGCGGACAATAATCCCGTCGCTCCGCTCTTCTACCACGTGTACATACATGTCCGGATCAGTCTGCTCTGCCGGCCGTTTTAGGCGCTCGCCCTTGACGTCAGTCTGTGCGCAGCTAGCAACTAAGTCTTCGTTCTGGAAGCGTTCCAGCCATTTTAGCCAGTTGTCATGATACGCGGTTTTGGCATTGGGATCTTTCTGTGCTTCGTAAGAAACTGCATTGATCGCGTTAGCAGCATCTACTCCCATGCACCGTTGAATACACCCTCCCACCTTGTGGCTTAACATACGGGTCATGTCTTGCTTCTTATGCAAGTCGTCAACGCTTTGGTGAATGTGATTAAAACGGTTGATGGTTTGCCCAGAGATGTGGGACGTTGCTGTAAAAAGGTCCTTGGTCGCGGGATCCCAAGCCGCATCAAAGGACAAACCCATGACGTTAATCGCTCCTTGTTGACGCTCATCAAGCCTATCCATCTTTTCACCGTTGAAATAAAGGTTATTGTTCTTCTTGCCTAATCCCTCGATATATTGTGCTCTTGTTCTCAAACTAAGTAGACCTCCCTCAAATTTTAATAATGTTTTGTTCCTCTTCTTGCACATGTGCAAGGGTCGCCGTTCATTTAATAATAATTTGGAAAATTCTAATTAAGTACAACTGCAAAAACTATACCAACTTAGAATAACACTGCCATCTCATTTAAGATTATTATTAAAGGCGCTTTGAACAAGCATACTTAACTTAACTTGACTTAGCTCCGATTCCTTGGAATGAACATCAATATATTTTTCAAGTCATACTCTATTTGCCCTTTTCTCTAGCAATTCGTTGCCTTATAAAATACAATTTCCCCCAACAATTCAGGTCAGGGGAAATCTGTACTTGAACAGTGTTTTCTTGAGAAATCTCCAGGTGTAACAATATTCTCGATTCAGGTGGGGTTTTTACCCCACCTGAATTGCCTATTAAGGACTTAATGGATTTTTAATCATAAACACTTTATTGAACTTCCCATTTTCTACCATGATCCCAGCACCATCCGTCGTTGAAGCGCCTCCAGGACCAATACCATACAGTGTATGGACCATGCTGGGATCATTAAGGGGCATAACCCCCTTCATTCCCTCAAAAATCTTTGTCGCGTCGGTAACATTTCCAGCTTTCTCCATGCCTTTAGCAAGCAGCATCATGTGTTCATAATTATAAGTTTGCTCTGAAGCTGGTATTTTACCTGCATACTTCGCTTTGTACCGTTCCACAAAAGGAGCTACCCCTGGGGAATCAAAATTGGCAATCGGACAAACACCCACAGCTCCTTCCAAATCTGTCAATGGAACTATAGCCGCCATTTGGTCAAGTTTAGCTTGGTCCATGACTATAAATCCGCCCTTGAAACCGAGTTGTCTAGCTTGTTTGACAACTGTAGCAGTCGGTTGGGAGGGTCCGCCTATAAACATTACATCTGGTTTTGTTGCCAAGGCCTTGCTGATAAAGGTATTGAAGTCTACTTCTTTGTTATAATCGACAGGGTTATTGGCGACAATCGTTCCACCGAGCTTTTCCCAAGCAGGAATCATCATTGCACTCCAATCCTTACCGTACTGGGTTGTGGTGGGAACAAGGGCTAATTTCTTACCAAATTTATCCATAACCCTTTTGGAAAACTCTTTAGGATAGAGATTATTGGGTGGAGGAAGTTGCATAGTCAATTTATTTCCCGTTTGAGATATCTTCGGTTCACTCGTGTAAGCCATTATCCCAAATCCATCCGTTTCATTGAATTGTTGGAGGGCGAAAATACCGCCGCTATGAGGAATAAAGATAACGGGGGTATTGTACTCAGCCTTGAGCCTACGCGCATTCGTTGCAGCTTTATCAGGCATATATTGGTCATCAAGTTTGACTAGATTTATTTTGTACTTTTGTCCGCTAACGGTAAGCCCTTTGGCATTGATCTCCTCTACTGCCATATCTAAGCCGTCGGTTACATCTTTACCATATAAAGCAGCACCGCCACTCATAGGTCCGGTATACCCAATATTTACAGTTTTGACCTCAGTATTCGCCTTAGGTTCGGAATCACTGGTTGCTGCTGGTTTAGTACCGCAACCCGAGACCACGAGGAGAGCGCTTAGAGAAAGTACTAACCCTAAATTTTTGATCCATTTCATTTAATATTTGCACCTCTTTCATTTCCTTTAAATGAGATGTTCCTCTTTTCCTAATCTTATGACTGTCAAAACAAATTTTACGCTAAGTGCATCCTCCTTTCCTGCGATCGGCTAGAAGCCATTATTTCCTCAAAATCAACAGATTACAAATTTATTACAAGTCTATTATGAATTTTCTAAAAATTCATAATAGACTTGTAATTTTAACATTGCAATAAATATGCCAGTAAAAATTTTAGTCCCTCCATGTTCTGCGCTTTTAAATATGTGTAATTTGCATACACTCTGAACAACAACCTGTTTACCTTGTATACATTCAGATCTCTTGGGAACTACGTTCTTCAGGATACGGTTTAGTCTCTAGAAGTCCCGCGATACAAACCTTTTTGACGATTTCCTGTCCTCTAGAACTTCTGATAATTAAGGTATTCCATTCTGGGTCGTGCTCAGTTGAACCAACCGAAACGTCGGCGAATTCCGCGGTTGGATCAAAACAGCGCTGACAGGTTGGACGGATGAAATCCCTTAATTCATCGACTGGTATCCGAACCTCTCGCTTTTCCGTCGTAGCAACTAAATAGTCATCAGGGATATCCAATCTAAGGATTCTATCACTACCAATTTTGGCTTGCAGAAATGGGTAAAAATTAGGTTCCAAAGACCAAAAGCAAAAAAGTCCAATCGTAAAGTTTACTTTTTTAGCGTTCCATTATCCTGTCTTTTTGCAAGAACTGCCATTTGAGATTCGCCGCTCTCAATCATGTAGGTAGCTAAAGTGCTCACTACTCCACCGTATTGATTATCTTATAAAACAATAGAGCCATTCACCACTAACATTCAATTCAAGTGGTGAATGGCTCTGTGCAATTTATATGGGTATAATGGGGGATCACGTGGTTAAAAAGCAACTTCAGGCATGTTAATGGCAGAGGTGTCAGCCTTTTTAATAATTGGAACCGTTGCCATCACATCAGGAACTATATTGTTTATATAAAATTGAGCAGTGTGTATTTTCCCGATATAGAAGTCCTCTTTAGGGTTCCCCTGACCTAGGTTTCCTTGGGCCACCAAAGCTTGTTGCATTAGTAAACAACCTGCATAGAGTTCGGCTGTAATTCGCAGTATTCTTGTGCTATACAACGGAACGAGCCGAATATTATCAGAAATGTAACCAGAGACTGTATCCATAAGTTCGCGGTATGACTGTATGGCATTACCCAATACCTCGAACTCGACATTAAACGTGGTATGGTCCTTGTTGTCTTGGACAAATGTAGCCAGTTCCTCGAGCCATTCCTTAAATATACTGCCTTTGTCCAAACTCCACTTACGAAAAACCAAATCTAACGACTGGATGAAATTCGTCCCCTCCCATATGGAGTAAATCTTGACATCCCTAGCCTGGCGCGCTACTGGGTACTCCTCAGTAAACCCGTAACCTGCGTAGATTTGAATAGCTTCTGTAATCGTAAGCCAAGCTTGGTCCGAGCTATAAGCCTTGATCAAAGGAGTGATAACTTCAATTGAGCGCTTGGCTTGACGGATATCCTCTGGATCATCCCCATAGACCATTAAATCTAAATAATAGTAAGCCTTATAAATCATAGCTCGCACAGCTTCTGTTGTAGCCTTCTGCGTGAGTAGCATACGACGAACATCTTCATGTTGAATGAGGGGTACTCGACTTCCTTTAGGATCGGTTATGGGTCTACCTTGAATACGTTCCTTAGCATATTGAACCGAATTGTTATAGGCTACGGTCGCTACCGCTAGGGCACTATGTCCTGTATTGACTCGCGATCCATTGATCATTTTAAACATTTGGGCTATCCCCTGCCCAAACCCTCTTTCGTCCGGCGGGCTTCCCAACAATATACCGCGACAACGGTCCTCTTCACCAAAACTAAGCATAGCCGTAGCGGAACCCTTGAGACCCATTTTGTGTTCGATCCCAATAGTTGATACATCATTAGGTTCCCCTAAGCTACCGTCTTCATGAATCCAAATTTTTGGCACAATAAATAACGACAGTCCTTTAGTTCCGGATGCCGCCCCCTCAACCCTCGCTAATACCAAGTGCACAATATTTTCTGTCAGGTCGTGATCCCCTGCGGTAATAAAGCATTTCGTCCCTTTAATTTTAAAAATAGAGGGTTGATCCGTAGGGTAGGCCTTGGAAGCCAAGTCTCCTACATCAGAGCCACCGCTAGGTTCGGTTAAGCACATGGTCCCTCCGCAAAGGCCTGCGAACATTTTTGGAGTAAAGCGATCTATTTGTTCCTGAGACCCAAACTCTTTGATCACAGCTGCTATCCCACCCGCTAAGCCTACATAGGGCATGAAAGCAGGATTGGCTGCATAAACAAACTCACGAACAGCACCGCTCAGAATCTCTGGAAGGGTCCCTTCTCCATCTATGTCTTTGTTACTAGATCCCCAACCGTTTGCTTGGATATACTTGAAGGCCTTATGAAAGGACGGGGGGACAGTGACTTTCCCGTCCTTAAAGACCGCCCCGATCGTATCTCCGTCGTCATTGGTGGGCGCAACAATTTCTTTGCACACTTTTAAGGCTTGGTCAAGGATACCGTCCACATCATCAATGCCAAAAGTATCCCTAAAACGCTTCAATTCGAAAATCTTTGCTCCGTTTAGCCATTCTTTGAGAATAAACTTATGATCTTGGTTACTGTACATAAAATTACTAGCCAAAATAATCCTCCTTTAGACTTATCTCCTTAGCCCCCTATCATAGGGGTTAAAAACAGTACTTCATCTCCATCTTTCAGTTTCGTTTTTCCTCTATCTTGATTCATGACATTTTCATTATTTATAAGAACAGCACAGCTTCTGAGACTATCAGGATCAACCCTATCAAATTCCTTACAAAGTTTAAGAATTAATTCTTCGACATTAGCTGCTTCTAGAAGTATTGCTTGATTACTACAATGATTAACGCCAAATACTTGAGCTTGAATCATAGATACTCCCTTCGAAACCTCTTTGGTTGCTGCTTTGTTTATGGGGTTCTGATGGAAAAAATATATCGTGCATAGGCATCCAATCTTTCTCTGCTATGCACGACCGGTTTACCACTTGTTGCCGTAAAGACCCTAGATTTATCTAACTGGGAGTTGTCAATCGAGTGTCAGAAGGATTCTCCCACATCTATAAGGGGTGTTCCATATTCTTTTCGTACTGGAGACTTACGGCACCGTCTCGATGTTCAGCTTAAGCTGAACAAGTTCATTGATATAGGTCTTTAATCACAAAGTCTAGTCCAAGCTCCGTTAACTTTTCCCTAGTAGGCTTGCCATCGTTATTCCATTCTCTCGCTTGGTAGTATTCGAGAAGCATTTTATCAAGATCAGGCACAATACCTTCATTTGGACCACCAATGACAGAGGTCATCACACGTTTAGGCAGGGCATCGTCCGCTTTAGTTATCCCGAACTTGTTATTAAAAGCTCTTTGAAGATTGAAGATTCTTTCTCCAGTTTTTAGAACTCTCTTGCTATCATATTGATAACCTGTCGCTTCAGTAAGGATCGCAGCTAATTGAGTCGGGCTCAGGGCATACAAGGTGAAATAACAAATAATAGAACCGTTAACCGCTGAACAAAAGTCTTGTACCGCTTTTACCAATAAGCTTTTTCCTTCCTCTTGATGCGGTGGCAGCACCCCGACAACACCCGCTTCTGGCATGTCTCTGGATCCATCCCATCCTCCGATATAGCCATGACAGTGGCATCCACCACGAGGGGATGTGGCATAGGTTACTGCAAATCCGGAAAATGCTCTAGGGTCATGCATGGCAAGCTCCATTCCTTTGACATGAACAGCAAATTCTTCACTGCCTTTTCCAATTACGGAAGCAGCGTGCCTTACTCCATTTCCTAGCAGTTCTCCAATTCCATCCTTGTGCATAATGAGATTGAGCAGTGCCAACATGGCGTCTTGGTTTCCCCATTTTAAATCAATTCCACCAAGCTCTTCTTTAGAGATAATCCCCTTTTCATAGGCCTCCATTGCAAAGGTAATTCCAGCTCCAGCTGAAATAACGTCAACACCCTGTTCATTACAAAGCATGTTAAAGTAGGCTATGGACTCCAGGTCATCGTTCAAAGCATTGGACCCGAATGAACCTAGCGCTTCATATTCGGGACCGCTTCCTTTCATCTCGTAAGGTCCGTCGGGAATCTCTACGTATCGAGCACAATGGATCGGGCAAGCATGGCACTCAGGCGCATGTTCTTCCAAAATAGTATTTGCCATATAAGGGCCAGCAATTTGGTTATATTTATTCCATGTGCCAAGAGCAAAGTTTTTAGTGGGTGCATCTCCGTTTCCAGGAGCCAGAGCCATTCCAATTGCTGTTCCATATTTTCTCATTGAGGCTGTAATAGGATGGTTTTTGATGCATGTCATCGTTTCCTTGACAAGTTCCTTCCAAGAATCTTCTTCAAACTTGGCAACTTTATTGTCTCCAGCCACAAGAATGGCCTTGAGATTCTTGGAACCCATTAAGGCACCCGCTCCACCACGACCAATGGCCCGCGCTGAGTCATTAATAATACAAGCAATTTTAATTAATTTTTCCCCTGATGGACCAATAGCTGCTACACTGGATTTTTCAAGACCACATTCTGCTTGTACAGCCTCAATAGTAGCCGAAATCGTCTGTCCCCACAATTTCGAAGCGTCCTTGATTTCTACTGAATCATTGTTAATACAAATATAGACGGGATCTTTTGATTTACCTTCCAGAATAATCGCTAAATAACCGGCCTTTCTCAAGACAAAGCCAAATTTACCTGACGAACTTGAGTCCAACCAGATGCCTGTCAGAGGGGACCTGCAGGACACATTATACCTTCCTGAGGTCGGGAAAAGTCCTCCATTCAGAGGCCCCACTGAGAACATAAGCTTGTTACTCTCATCGAAAACGTCATCACTAACTGGAATTTCATCATACAAGTATCGAGCGGCTAAGCCTGCCCCCCCGATGTAATCCCGCAGGTATTCCTCTGGAATAACTTCAGTAGAGATTTTTCCACTCGTTAAATCTATGCGTAATAGTTTATCTAACATCCTCAAACCTACTTCCCAAAAAATTACTTTTCCCCTCTGACATAGGCTTCTTCCAGCATAGCTAAGAGATTTCGTTTATTTGCCTTGGTTGGATAATAGAAGTAAGTTGTATCCATAATGACTAAATCTACAATATCAGCGAAATCATCCCTGCCAATATTCAGGTCTTGTAAAGTAGGAATCCCTATTTTGGCGTTTAGTGCATACATAGCATCTGCAACAGCCTGTCCAATTTCTTCTGCACTAAGCTCTTCTTTCAAATTTAACCCCATTGCATTCCCGACACGTCTTACGTTGGCGGGGTCGGTTTTCGACACGTATTTCATAACGGATGGCAGAGCAATAGCACATGCACTGCCATGAGGGACATGGAATTTTGCGCCCAGGGAATGTCCAATACCATGGGCCATGTGAACAGTAGCATCTGTAAACGCAATTCCAGCATAAGCAGCAGCCAGCAGCATATGTTCTCTGGCTTCTATATTATTGCCGTCAGCGACAGCTATAGGAAGATATTTAACCACATATTCAATGGCCTTTTCCGCAAACATTGCAGAATATTCATTCCAGTTGCGCTTAATTGTTAGGGCCTCAGCAGCATGGGCTATTACGTCCATTCCTGTTGCTGCGGTTGGATAAGGAGGCAATCCTATGGTTAATGTGGGGTCTAAGATTGCAACGTTGGCCGTGCACCCTTCACCATAGATAATTGTTTTTCGATTTTCAGTAGAAGAAGTAATAACTCCCATATTCGTCATTTCACTGCCGGTTCCAGCTGTCGTTGGAATCATGATCATAGGGGTTCTAGACTTATTGTAAACAGTTTGTATGCCATATTGGACTATGCTGCCGGGGTTTGATAACAAGATATTTACACCCTTAGCCGTATCCATGGCACTCCCACCGCCAATTGCTACAATTCCATTGACTTTTTCCTTCCTTCCCAGCTCTCCAGCTTCGTTGACCACGGTATCCGGGGGATCTGGCAAGACACCATCGTAATGTATGACTTCAATCCCTTCACTTTCAATCGCTTTAACTATCTTGTCTACAAGACCAGCAGCCTTCACTCCTTTGTCATAGACACAAATAATCTTCGTACATTCTAATTTTTTCAATCGAGTACCTGTTGTTAGTGAAGCATCGGCTCCAAAGATCAATTCTGGTTTGGCAAGAACAAAGAAACCATTCATTAAATCGAACCTCCTTAAGATTAATGGTGTTGTTCATTAAACAAATCTCCATGCCTTTCATAGCTAAGTTTCCACGTATTTTATCTCAACAGATCTAATTTTTGTGCCTCTCGGATTAACTCATCCCTAAAATCTGGGTGAGCAATGCTAATTAATCTCTCTGCACGTTCCCAGATCGGCTGCCCTTTGAGATTAACGATCCCATACTCCGTCACAATATATTGAACGGCTGGTCGCGTAACTGTAACCACAGCACCTAAAGTCAGGAGAGGGTTAATGCGGGAATGCATTTTTCCTTTCGAGTCTGTATACGTTGAAGCTATACAAAGAAAGCTTCTTCCGCCCTTGGAATTATAAGCGACATCTACAAAATCCAATTGCCCGCCTGCTCCGCTGATCATACGAGTCCCTTTCGATTCCGAACACACTTGTCCTGTGAGATCGATTTCGATAGCATTATTAATCGATACCACGTTATCATTTTGACAAGCAATGTTACGACCATTGGTATAATCAGCTGGATAACCCGCACATTCAGGATTATTATCAATAAAATTATACAGTTTTTGTGATCCGGCAGCGAAGGTATAAACCATCCGACCTTGATCGATTTGTTTTTTCTTGCCGGAGATCCGTCCTGCTTCCACCATATCCACCATACTGTCACACAACATCTCCGTATGAATTCCTAAGTCTTTTAAATCAGACTGAGCTATCATTTTCCCCAGGGCATTAGGCATCCCGCCAATCCCAAGTTGCAAACAATCTCCATCCCTAAGCTCCTTGAGAACAAACTCCGCGATTTTCTGATCTACTTCCGAAGCTTCTTCGTTAGCAATCTGCGGTAATTCTTGATGCCCGCCTTCAACAACGTAAGTAACTTCAGAAATATGAATATTATTGCCGTACCCGCCGTGAGCATAAGGCATGCTCTCGTTGACCTCGACGATAATCGTTTTGGCTATGTCTGCTGCAGCACGATAATGGCTAATTGTTGGCCCCATATTGAAATATCCGTGTTTATCCATTGGGGCGACTTGAATCATCAGAATGTCAGGAGGACAATTCTCCCGAACATAGCGCGGGGCTTCAGAGTACTTCATGGGACCATAATACACTTTCCTTGTTTTTGCATACATTCGGTCCAAAGCCGTCATGTGAGTGGAATTCCAAATACTATGGATCCCTGTGGGATCTGCCTTATGAATAGCATGCGGACGCGCCGAGATTCCATTGACAATGACAATATCCTGAAGATCCGGGATACGTACAGCTAAAGCAGGGTCTAGCACTGGCAATGTGTTTGCAGCAAATGTATATGTAATCCAATCCCCATTTTTAACAACACTAACTGCTTTCTCTGGAGAAACGAGCTTACTTTGGTATACCTGCGCCCATCTGTTCATCTTAATTTTCCTCCTCGTGTATTCATCCCTAACTTATCTTAAATCACTCAACTTTGGTGTAACCTACGGATCACAATCAGGTTCCATTTTACGAGCATTTGTATCTTTCATTCGATTTTACATAAACCTTACCTTGCTTCACTAAGGATTGTAGATGTTTTCTAAGCATTACCTCTTCGAAGAAACGATAGAGCTTTTCTGGTTCAGGAAAACGTTGGTAAATAATTTTTGAATCCACTAGTTCTGTTATTGTTTTGGGAACATGTAAATGCTTTAAAATCTGTTCGTCACGGATTTGGAGCTTATCTGAGTATTCTTGTAAACTCTCCTTGATATGGTCTGTGACAATACCCCTATGACTTGTCACCAATACCTTGGGGTTTAACTCAATTAGACGATGGATGGAACCTTTAAAATCTTCAAGTTCCGAACGAAGATTACCATACCAAGGTCCAAAAGGTGATAGATCGATATCCCCTGAAAACAATATACCCGCCTGTGGTTCATAGAGGGCAATATGCCCGGGAGTATGACCTGGGGCGTGAATCACCTGTAATTTGACCGCCCCAAAATCCAGTATTTCCTTGTCCGCCAATTCTTTAGCTACCTCACAGCTCGGAGGACCTCCAGGAAAATGCAAGGGGGCGGGGAATCCTAGTCTTTCATTTAATCCGGTGTAAGCCATAAATTCCTTAGGGGAACGCAAGGCGGGAGCATCCAGGGTGTGGGCCCAAATCTTGGCATGTGGGAAATACTTGTTACCAAAAACATGATCCAAGTGATAATGAGTATTGATGATGACGTCCACTTCACCGGTTTGGATAATCCGCTCTATCCGACTGCGTCCAAAACCTGTATCGACCAAAACTTTAAGCTCGGTATCGATCATTAACCCATTGCTATAGGGAAACCGCCCACCCTGCTCACCGAGCACAAAGTATAAATTCGGCAACAGCTTGGTAAACATTTTGTCACTCATTATTTACTCTCAGTTCTCTCGTCACAGTAAAACCTCCCAAGTCATAAGCGGCATTGCTACATTATTCCTTTAATTTTAAATATTCAGTTATCAAATGGTACACTTATTGAAAATAATCTGTTTTGGAGTTAGATCGTCAGATTTTCGACTACAGTGGAGATACCTTGACCTCCGCCGATACACAAAGTTGCTAAGCCGAATCTCTTGCCAGTCCGCATCATCTCATTAATTAATTTGATTAAGATGATTGCACCAGTTGCTCCCAAAGGGTGCCCTAAAGCAATCGCACCGCCATTAACATTCGTTCTCGAAAGATCCAAGCCAAGTTCTTTTACAACGGCCAATGACTGAGCCGCAAATGCCTCGTTTAGTTCTATCAAATCTATCTGATTTAAGCTTAGGCCTGCCATTTTAAGAGCAGCTTGAGAAGCCGCCACTGGGCCGATACCCATAATTTGAGGCGGTACTCCTTTTGCCCCAATTCCGATCACTTTAACTAATGGTTTCAGCCCGAACACTTTAGCCTTTTCTGGAGTCATTAGCATTAATACGGCCGCCGCGTCATTGCGGCCGCTGGAATTACCTGCCGTGACAGTACCCCCTTCTTTAAAGACAGGGGCCAATTTGGTGAGCTGAGCCATACTGGTTTGACGAGGGTGTTCATCTTGATCAAAAACGACAACACCCTTTTTACTTTTAATTTGATAAGGAACAATTTCCTCCTTAAATAGTCCTGCCCCAATCGCTCGCAGGGCACGTTCTTGACTAGCAAGGGCAAATTCATCCTGTTCTTGGCGACTGATATTATATCGCTCAGCCAGATTCTCTGCAGTCATTCCCATTGTCAAGCGTCCATATTGATCTTCTGGCTGGCAGCGAGGTTGACTTTCAGTATTTGAATCTAAAATTTCGGCATTTCCCATCCGAAAGCCGTACCGAGCGTTCCTCAGATAATAGGGAGCCGTGCTCATGCTTTCTGCGCCACCAGCCATGACCACTTCCGAGCTTCCTGCCCAGATCCCCTGAACTGCGTTATTAACTGCTGTCAAGGCAGATCCACACTGACGATGGACCGTATATGCGGGTACTTCTTCGGGCATATTGGCCCTCAGTAAAGCTAAACGAGCAAGGTTAGGATTATCCCCACTCTGTTTTGTATGACCTAGTATGACTTCATCGACTGACTGCCCGGGAATCCCACTGCGCTTGAGTATTTCTCGCATGACTTCAGCCGCTAAATAATCGACCTCAATTTCTTTGAGAGCACCACCCACTCTACCGATAGCGGTACGCACCCCAGCCACAATAACTGCCTCTTGCATTTCCTCTCCTCCTTTATAGCGCAAATTCCTTCCTTAACTGATTGGCGATGATATTGCGTTGAATTTCTGAAGTGCCTTCGTATATGCGTGCAATCCTAGCGTCGCGATAGAATCGTTCGACTTCGCACTCTCTCATATAACCCATACCTCCGTGAATTTGAACAGCCATATCCGCTACCCGACCATAGACTTCGGAGCCAAAGGTTTTCACAATAGCTGCCTCTTTGATCACGGTTTCTCCTCGGTCAATTTTCCGAGCAACATCATACGTCAAGCTGCGCAAAGCCTCAATCTCAATTGCCATATTGGCTAAATAATGCTGTATAATTTGATTCTCAAAAATCGGCTTGCCAAATTGGACGCGCTGCAGAGCGTATTTGATACTTACTTCCATTAACTTTTGGCTAGAACCAAGATTTCGAGCTGCCAGTCCAGCTCGTCCATTAGCCAAGATTTTAAGGGCATTAACATATCCCTGCCCTAGCTCACCTAAAACATTCTCAACGGGGACCTCGCAGTCTTCAAAGATCAGCTCAGCCGTTTGAGACCCGTGAAGTCCCATTTTCTTCTCATACTTACCGACAGTGAACCCTTTAAAGTTCCGCTCAACGATAAACGATGTAATACCCTTGCTCCCTTTACTCTTGTCCGTTACAGCCATCACCGTGAATACATTGGCTATATCGCCATTGGTTATAAACTGTTTGGTGCCGTTTAAGATATATTTATCACCCTTTAACACGGCGGTTGTCTTCATGTTGCCAGGATCAGAACCCGCAGACGCTTCTGTTAGGGCAAAGGCGCCTATCAGCTCGCCCACTGCCATTTTAGGCAGGTAACGTTTCTTTTGCTCTTCATTGCCAGCCATCACAATCCCGACACTACCAATTCCATTGTGGCAACCAATTATGGACACAAAGCAATTCGGCCCGCGACCTAATTCTTCAAAAATCATGACTTTGCCTACCATACCTGCCCCTAAGCCGTCATACTCTTGGGGAATGCTTAGACCAAACAATCCCATCTCCGCAGCCTTATCGAGCAAACTTTGAGGGACTTTATCTTCTTCCTCCATCTGCTCACTCAGTGGCTCCACATCTCTTTTAATTAAAGTGCGCACTGCTTGACGGATAATATTTAACTCTTCCTCAGAAACATTCATCGCAATCCCTCCTGCCCTTCAATTTTCTGGTATAGGAAATAGCCACTTAGCCATTGGGGTATTCGTAAAATCCTTTGCCTGTTTTCCGTCCCCATTCTTTCTTTACAAACTTCTCTGCTATTGTCGGGGAAGGACGGTAAATTGGATCTCCCGTTTCTTGGAAACGTTCTAAACCTATAATATAGGTAAGATCAATACCCGTCAGATCCATTAAACGAAAGGGCCCCATCGGATGTCCAAGGGCAAGGGTAACCGCTGTATCAATCTCTTCGTGCCCCGCTATTCCCATGTCAAGTAAATAAATGGACTCATTTTTAATCGCGGCAAGCATCCGATTGACGAGAAAACCGTATATTTCCTGTTTTAATAAGACAGGGGTCTTACCCAGGCTAACGCAAAAGTCCATTAATGTTTGGGCGGTTTCCTCAGAAGTATGGGGTCCCTTAACAACTTCTACTAGTTTCATGACCAAGGCTGGATTAAAGAAATGCAGGTTACAGACCTTTTCTGGACGATCCGTCACGTCTGCAATTTTCGAACTCACAATATAGGAACTATTCGTGGCGAGAATGGTATGGGGCGGACATAGGCTGTCTAATTCTGCAAACAACTTGCGTTTAATTTCTAATCGTTCAATAATTGCCTCTATCACCAGATCTGCCTCACCAGCAGCCTTTGATAAATCCTTCGTGAACGAGAGATTAGCTCTGGCAGCATCTACCTGATCCTGCTTCAGCTTCCCTTTAGCAACCCTTTCCTGTAGATAGGTTGTTACAAATTGCTCCGCTTTTTTTAATACCTCTTCATTCACATCCGTGCATTTCACTTCGAAGCCCGCCAATGCAGCGCTTAAGGCAATTTGATGCCCCATATTCCCAGCCCCAACGATACAAATCTTACGAATCAGATGCGCTCCCACATTCATACCCCCTAGCAATAATTCTTCACCAGAGCCTACCATAAGATGCCTAAGGATAAGTCTCCCCCAACCCCTCGGGGCCAGGGGAGATCTATCAACCTTACGCTTAAGGACTCACTTAGACTCTCTCAAAGATTGTAGCAATACCTTGTCCGCCACCAATACAAGCCGTAATCAAGCCAAATTGAACATCCCTGCGAGTCATTTCGTGGACTAATTTTGCAGTGAGAATTGCCCCCGTTGCAGCGATCGGATGACCATGGGCAATCGCACCACCATTAACGTTCACTTTATCCATGTTAAAATGAAGTTCTCGATCCACTGCTAACACTTGGGCTGCAAAAGCCTCGTTTAATTCAATGAGATCGATATCGTCTAAGGAAAGACCTGCCTTTGCTAAAGCTTTCTTGGTAGCAGGCACTGGACCGATTCCCATGATGTTTGGATCAACACCAGCATAAGCAAATGTGCGAATTTTAGCTAAAGGTTTAAGACCTAAGGCCATCGCTTTGTCAGCCGACATTACCACAACGGCAGCTGCCGCATCATTTAAGCCCGAACTGTTTCCCGCTGTGACCGTTCCGTTCGCTTTAAAAACGGGAGACAGTTTGCCCAATCCCTCAAGCGTTGTCTGCGGACGTGGATGTTCATCCGAATCAAAAACCATCGTCTTATTCTTGCCTACTGGAATGGTGAGTGGGACAATTTGGCTCTTAAACATACCCGCTTCCATTGCTTTACCCATTTTTTGTTGGCTGTTTACAGAGAATTCGTCCTGTTCTAAACGGCTGATCTGATATTTTTCCGCCAAATTCTCTGCGGTGATCCCCATTGGTGGATTACCGATTTCATTAGTAGAGAGTTGGAAACCACTACGGAACTTAGGCGGAGTCTTACTGAAAAACTCCATATGTTCCATTATATATGGTTTAAGAGAACAGCTCTCAGTGCCCCCCGCAATAAAAACGTCGCCCATTCCTGCCATTACAGCTTGAGCCGCTAAATTCACGGCGTTCAAGCCAGAGCCGCACTGCCGATCAATCGAAACGCCTGAAATCTCCACTGGCAAGCCTGCCTGCAAAGCGCATAAACGCGCAATATTACCACCAGCGTTCAAACAGTTTCCAAAGAATACATCTTCGATCTCGTTGGGATCTAAGCCTACGCGTTTGATCGCTTCTTTGATGACTTCCGCTCCATAATATTCGGGAGGAATTTTACCCAAGGCGCCCCCTGCCCGACCAATAGGACTTCGAACTGCGGATACGATAACTGCTTCATTCATCATGAAAATACCCCCTATGTTTTAGATCACTCGTAAGTGTAATAGCCCTTTTTAGTTTTCTTGCCCCATTCTCCCTTGGTAAATTTCTCAACAACCAACGGTGAGGGCTTATCTTTAGGATCACGACTCGTTTGATAGCGTTCCATAGAAGCATAGTAAGAAAGATCAATACCTGTTAAATCCATGAGGCGGAAGGGTCCCATCGGATGGCCTAAGGCATTCGTCACCGCAAGATCAATCTCTTCTGGACTGGCGATCCCCATATCGGCGAGGAACAATGCCTCTTGAGCTAGTGCAGACAGGATTCTATTAACTAGGAAACCATAGATTTCCTTCTTAAGCCAGACTGCTGTCTTGCCAAGTTTAGCGCATAAATCCATCGTTACCTGAGCGGTTTCCGTGGAAGTATGCGGTCCCTGCACAACTTCAACCAATTTCATAACTAAAGCGGGATTAAAAAAGTGCATATTACAAACCTTATCCGGACGATTGGTTGCATCTGCTACCTGTGAACTAACGATATATGAACTATTTGTGGCAAGTATGGCATGAGAGGGCGCAATTCTATCTAAATCTGCAAAAAGCTTCCGCTTAATATTCATCTTTTCAACAGCGGCCTCAATGACAAAATCAGCATCCCCTGCAGCATCTTCTAGGTTCGAAGTGAAACGAATGTTCGCTAGGGCTTGGTCTGCTTTGTCTTGGCTTAACTTTCCCTTAGCGACCCTCTCCGGTAAATACGATCGTGCAAAACCTTCTGCTTTATCCAGCATCTCTTGACTAATATCTATGCAGGCCACTTTATAACCTGCCAATGCGCAAGCTAAGGCAATCTGATGACCCATGTTGCCAGCCCCAACCACACAAATAGTTTTAACATCTTCTATCTTCAATTTTATTGCCTCCTTTATGAATATACTCTTCTAAGCTAATGAGAATTGTCTGGATTTTAAACTTTGAACCCCTAAAAAGCTCCTTCCGGAATCTCCATAGCAGAGGTGTCATAATCTTGAATAATCTTGACCGTAGCCATCACGTCAGGCACAATATTTCGTAAATAAAATTGAGCTGACTTAATTTTACCTTGATAAAAGTCTGTGTCCCCAATTCCTTGAGCCAGTTTTTCCTGAGCAACTAACGCTTGTTGCATCAGCAAAAAGGCGCAATAGAGTTCGGCTGTAACCCGTAAAATTCTCGTGCTATACAGGGGCACCAAGCGAATATTTTCTTTCATATAGCCAAACACGGTTGCCATGAGTTCCTGATAAGCCTTTAAAGCTTGACTTAACATTGCCATCTCGCGAGGGAATTTAGCTTTCGCTGAATCTTCCTTAACAAATACTGCAATATCCTGTAGCCACTCCTTAAAAATACTACCTTTATCCAATCCCCACTTGCGGAAGACTAAATCCAGCGACTGGATGAAATTTGTTCCTTCCCAGATGGAATAAATCTTAACATCTCTCGCTTGACGAGCAATCGGGTACTCCTCGGTATACCCGTATCCTCCATGGACTTGAATAGCTTCCGTAATCATGAGCCAAGCTTGGTCAGAGCTGTAGGCTTTAATTAAGGGAGTAATTAGTTCAATATAACGTTTGGCTTGCCGAACATCTTCTTGAAGATCTCCAAAAGCTATTAAATCCAAATAGTAATAGCCTTTAAATATCATAGCTCGCATAGCTTCAAGCGTGGCCTTTTGAGTGAGCAACATGCGCCGGATATCTTCGTGTTGGATAAGGGTTACCCGACTTCCTCTAGGATTTTCAATGGGACGACCCTGAACACGTTCTTTAGCATAGGCAACTGCGTTATTATAGGCTACAGTCGCCACGGACAGAGCGCAGTGTCCAGTGTCTACCCGGGAACCATTAATCATCTTAAACATTTGGGCCATGCCTTGCCCAACCCCATTTTCGTCCAGTGGGGCACCTAACAGAAAGCCGCGACACAAACCCTCTTCACCGAAGTTAAGTACTGCTGTGGCAGATCCTTGAAGCCCCATCTTATGCTCGATTCCTACGGTTGCAACATCGTTTCGTTCGCCGAGACTACCATCTTCATTAACCCAGATTTTAGGGACTATGAAAAGTGACAAGCCTTTGGTGCCGGGAACTGCCCCATCAATTCTGGCCAAAACCAGATGAATGATATTTTCTGTAAGATCGTGATCCCCACAGGTAATAAAGCACTTTGTTCCTTTTATTTTATAAATTTTAGGGTCATCCGTGGGGTAGGCCTTACTTAACATATCCCCCACATCAGAACCGCCACCAGGTTCAGTAATACACATCGTTCCTCCCCACACAGCCTCGAACATTTTAGGGGTGAAGAAGTCGATTTGTTCCTGGGAACCGAATTGCTTAATAATGGACCCAACGCCGCCGGGCAAACCCAAATACGCTACGAACGCAGGGTTGGCAGCAATCATATATTCATGGACTGCTCCATACAGAAGCGATGGAAGGGAGCCCTCACCGTCTGCATCCTTATTGCTAGCACCCCAACCATTTTCTGCTACATATTTGAAAGCGTGATGAAAGGAAGGGGGAACCGTCACTTTCCCATCCTTAAAGACTGCTCTGATCGTGTCTCCGTCATCATTAGTGGGAGCAACAACGTCTTTACAGACTCTTAAGGATTGGTCAAGAATTCCATCGACATCCTCCATACTGTAGACATCTCGAAAGCGTTTCAATCCAAGAATTTTCTCTCCATCCAGCCATTCTTTAATAATGAATTTATGGTCGCGGGTGCTATATAGGAAATTACTGGCCATAACATACACTCCCTCTTTGCTGATTAAATGTATTATTTTCCTTGGAAGTTTGGTTTGCGTTTTTCAACAAATGCGTTCATGCCTTCTTTTTGATCTTCAGTAGCGAACAATAGGCTAAAGCATTTGTGCTCATATTGTAAGCCCCTATCTAAATCCATCCGCAGCCCTTCATTGACACACGTTTTAGCCATCTGAATGGCCACAGCGCCTCGGGCTGCAAATTTTTTAGCCATTTTCTTTGCTTCGATTAATAATTGACCTGCAGGTACCACTTTATTCACAAGACCAATCCGCAAAGCCTCCTCTGCTGAGATAAAATCACCACTAAAAATCAACTCTTTTGCTTTACCTGCACCGATGAGTCGAGGCAGACGTTGAGTTCCCCCACCGCCCGGTAAAATACCCAACTTGATTTCTGGTAAACCAAACTGCGCATTGTCAGCTGCAATACGTACATCAGCCACCAAGGTCAGTTCACACCCACCACCTAAAGCATATCCTGCGATTGCAGCAATTACAGGCTTGTTCATAGCTTCAATAAAATTAAATGATTTTAATGATGGTCTAATGCCTGTCGCTACATCCACTGCTGTGGCCGAAGCCATTTGTTTGATGTCTGCTCCAGCTGCAAATACTTTGTCGCCGCCCGTGATAATCACTACCCGTACAGAATTATCGGTACTTAACGTTTCGGCAGCCTCCCCCAACTCAATGAAGACCTGACTATTCAGAGCGTTTAACACCTCTGGGCGGTTTAGAGTGATTGTAGCAATACCCTCTTCAATTTCCACAAGGATTGTTTCGTAAGCCAATTTACCTACCTCCCTCAATTCTTTATTTCTGTCTTACTTAAGTCTTAGTTCTTCGATCTCAACCATTTTTCGAATATTCTAAAAAGCATACCTATTCTTATATACAAGAACCATGCCAATTGCTAAAAAAATAAGAAAAAAACCAAACTAACCTAAACTATGCTTCAAGTAGTCGCTTTTCAACCGATTGGAGCAACTTTTTTCTTCCTAAAAGTCAAATTAAAACGGTTGACAACCCAATTATGACCCTCATGTTTGTATACAATTGAAACAATAGCGCTCCTTTAAAAACAGACTGTATACAAATAACACAACGAGAGTTTATAGTTAGGACTTTTCCTTGGCAAGAATTTCTTTTACAATTCCAGGCACTTCAAAAGGTAACTCTGCCACCCTGGCACCTGCCAATCTCAACGCGTTTACTTTACCTGCATAAGTTCCTTTACCCCGTTCGATAATGGCTCCCGCATGACCCATCCGCTTTCCTGGAGGCGCGCTCTTGCCAGCAATATATGCAACGACTGGCTTGGTCATCTTCTTAATATATTGGGCCGCCTCTTCTTCAGCGTTCCCACCAATTTCGCCTATTAAAACTACCACCTGAGTTTCAGGATCTTGCTCAAATTGCTTTAAAACATCCACAAAGCTAAGTCCAACAACCCTATCTCCACCCATACCTACAACTGTGGACTGTCCGATACCCTGAGCCGTGAGATTCCCGACGATTTCATAAGTTAGAGTTCCAGAGCGGGCTACTACACCCACTGAGCCAGGTATGAAGAATTGATTCGGTGGAATACCTATTTTACATTTACCAGAAGACACAATACCAAATGTATTCGGTCCAATTACGGTAGCCTTTAGGCGTTTTGCATACGCAACAATGATCATCTCATCATGTACTGGAATGTGTTCTGTAACCACGATGATAACCTTAATACCCGCTTCAAGTGCTTCCAACGTTGCATCTTTGGCAAAAGAAGCCGGGATAAAGATAACAGAAGCATTAATACTATGTTTTTCACATGCCGCTTGAACACTATCGTAAACTGGAATACCTTCAATGGTAGTTCCACCTTTGCCCGGAGAAGTGCCAGCGATAATCTTGGTGCCATAGGCCAACATTTGCTGAGTATGGAAAAGGCCCTGTTTTCCAGTGATACCTTGGACCAAAACATGGGTAGTTTCATCAATTACGATGGACAATTCAATTACCCCCTGCTAGTTCAATTGCCTTTTTGATAGCATCCTGCATATAATCAAAAGCCTCAATCCCAACATCTTTAAGAATTGCTCTTCCTGCTTCTTGGTTGGTACCCACCAAACGGAAGACGACTGGAACCGAGATACTTCTGTTCATTTTGACGGATGCGAACGCCCTAGCCACATCGTCACAACGCGTGATCCCACCAAAAATGTTGATAATAATTGATTTGGGGTTTCTTGACAGGATAAGTTCAAGGGCCTTAGCAGTACCTTCTACACCCGTTCCGCCACCAGCGTCTAAGAAGTTTGCCGGTTTACCACCGTAATAGGTAAGCGCATCCAGAGTACCCATTGTGATCCCAGCACCGTTGGCCATAACCCCGATATCTCCTTCTAATTCTACAAAGGAGAGACCTAGGTCGTGCGCGGCCTTTTCGGCTTCAGTACGTTCCTCCACTCGAGGCAGGTCTAATTGACGATAAAGTGCTTCGTCATCGATTGTCACTTTAGAATCTGCAGCAATAACCTGATCGCCGCTGATCACTAGTGGATTGATTTCCACTAGTTCGGCGTCTTTTAGGATAAAAAGCAGGTATAAGCAGTTAATGATCTTAACCAATTCTTTACTTTGGGGACTGTTCAAGGAGATATCCATTCTTCTTACTACGTCACTTGCAATAAAGTTTTGCATCCCCAATTCCACATCGATATATTTCTTAATGATATGTTCTTCAGCAACTTCTTCAATATCCATGCCTCCCTGGGCCGAAGCAATAAGTACTGGCTGTTTGGTCACTGAATCAATCGTGATAGCCAAATAAAGTTCCTTATCGATTCGAAGCTTTTCTTCGACTAGGAGAACCTCAACAGAGAGGTCTTGGATCGTCATGCCCAATAGTTCCTGTGCCGCCGCTTTTACA
Source organism: Desulfosporosinus burensis (assembly GCF_054657535.1). Taxonomy (NCBI): domain Bacteria; kingdom Bacillati; phylum Bacillota; class Clostridia; order Eubacteriales; family Desulfitobacteriaceae; genus Desulfosporosinus; species Desulfosporosinus burensis. The sequence continues at coordinate 12,165 of NZ_BAAHYN010000012.1, read as the reverse complement.
TCTTCTGGATTTTCGACGAACTTGATACCGCCAGCCTTTCCTCGCTTACCCGACAAAACCTGGGATTTGATGACTACGGCGCCTCCAATTTCTTTTGCAGCTTGGGTCGCTTCATCCGAGGTGGTTACCATTCTTCCCTTCGGCACTGGAAGTCCAAACTTGGCGAATAGTTCCTTCCCCATGTACTCGAACATTTTCACGTTTCCAATCACCCCTCTCTCCTAATAATCTCAAAGTGACGATTACAATTTTATGCCTGGCTCTTTATAGTTTGATAGTTATAGAAGTCGAACCCGATAAGACTCTCTCCATTTGATCGTTAACAGCCTCAATATTACAAATTAAACAATTTCCCAATCGTTCTTTAACAAAACCGTAGAACTTTATCGTGTCACCTGGACGAACCAGCTGCTCGAAGCGAACCTCAAGGTTACTAATTATCCCCTCAGTGCCGATCCATTCAGTGAGCATGGCTGCCATCTGAGCCATCGTCAGCATGCCATGAGCAATCACTCCCCCCAATCCGGCTTGGCGCGCGTAATTATCATCAAGGTGAATGGGATTAAAATCTCCTGAAGCCTCCGCATACTGACGCACTTGCACTTGGGTGGGCACCCATTCTCGAACAGGAAGTCGGTCAGAGACCTCATACTTCAGTAAACTTTTCATACGTCTTCCCCCTTTACCGGTGCAATCAATGTGGAACGGCTTGAAAAAACTAATTCACCGGTCATATCGCAACCAGTCGTCTCGATGACCACAAACATCATTTTACCGAGCCTGCCGACACGTTCATAAACGTCTTTAATAAACCGCTTATACTTCAGAGTCTCCCCTATCTTAAGCTGACGATGGTATGTAATTTTTTGTTCTCCGTGAATCATTCCCGGAGCAGGTAATTCAATTCCGGGAATACTCGCCTGCATCAATGTACCCACAAATGTCGGGGGTACCTGATCATCGAACGGAATCCCAATGGCCTCGGCAAACCTTCTCCCTGCCTCTGGCTGTAAATGGATTAGGACGGGCTCACTCTCCAGACCCATTAATTCCTTTCCGATCATAAACCTTACCTCCTTTCCTTTAATCACTAACCCCGATATAGGCCTTTTTCACATCTTCATTGCCCGCCAGTAAGTCACTGCGATCATGCATAACAACTCGACCATTTTCTAGAACATAACCACGGTGAGATACTTTTAAAGCCAAATGGGCATTCTGCTCCGCTAAAAGCACTGTCTTTCCAGCCTCGTTAACAATCTTCACGGCATCAAATACCTGCTGGACCACTATGGGAGCCAGACCAATCGAGGGCTCGTCTAACAGTAACAACTCTGGGTCAGACATGAGTGCCCTTCCTATCGCTGCCATCTGTTGCTGCCCTCCGCTCAGAGAACCTGCCAATACATTTTCTTTATCTTTTAGAACGGGAAATAGTTCGTAGACCATGGCCAGACTCTTTTTAATTCCTTCTTTATCGTGGCGCCTTACATACGCTCCCAAAAGTAAGTTTTGGCGTACTGGCATGTGTGAAAACAGAGCACGCCCTTCTAAGCATTGCGAAATCCCCAACTCGACCACTTTAAAGGCAGGCAATTGATTCATTTTCTGTCCCTTAAACTCGATGACCCCGCTCGTCGGTTTTTGCAATCCGCTGATCGTACGAAAAAGCGTCGATTTACCCGCTCCATTCGCTCCTAACAAGACTACAAATTCTCCCTTGTTGACTTCTATGTTAACATCCTGGAGAGCTAAGTAACTCCCATAGGATACATTGACATCGGATAATTTAAGCATGTTTAGTCCCCCCTAAGTATGCTTCAATAACTCGTTCGTTGTTGCTAATTTCTTTGGGGGTCCCTTCCGCTATTTTACTGCCGTAATTCAAAACCATAATTCTGTGCGCTAAATTCATGACCATCTGAACTTTGTGTTCGATTAAACAGACCGTTGTACCGGTTTGTTGGATTTTCTTAATTAACTTAGCAAGTTCGTTGGTTTCACCATGATTAACCCCTGCTGCCGGTTCATCTAGTAACAGTAAGCGTGGTTCTGTCACCAGGGCTAATCCGATGGCTAACCGTTTGGCCGCTTCTTGGGAAATGTTGCCGACGGGTTGACTCTTGACCGCTGTCAATCCAATAAACTCTAAGACCTCTGCCGCTTTTTCTCGACTCGCCCCTTCATCCCGGCGAGCACGCGAGGTATTAAAAATAGCATCCAGCATTCCCATTTTAGTTTTGGAGCGATAACCAATGATTAAATTGTCCAGCACCGTACTATCCGTAAATAAGTTCGTGGTCTGAAAGGTCCTCCCTATGCCCCTGCACGCAAACTCATGGGTTGGAGTTCGGGTCATATCCTTGCCCATAAAACTTATCGTTCCGGAACAAGACGGATAATAGCCGCTGATTAGATTGAAAAAGGTGGACTTTCCGGCGCCATTTGGGCCGATAATGGCTACGATTTCGCCCTCTTTGATCTCAAAGTTCACCTTGTTTAAGGCGGTTAAACCACCGAAGTTCTTAGTTAAAGCCTCGGTTTTTAGCAGCATGGCTTTCTCCTTTCGAGGGTGCGTTGCTTCCCGACTTGTTTGCTTTGTTGATCCGCTTTTCGAGGTTTGCTTTTAAATTCATGGTTGCTCCCACAAGCCCTCCTGGGAAAAACTTAACGATTAAGATCAACAGAGCTCCAAAGACAACCATCCGATATTCCTGCATAAACTGGAGGCTTTCCGTGAGTCCTGTGGCTAAAAGGGTTCCCACTAGGGGACCGGCGATGGTCGCTTGACCTCCTATTAATAAAAATAACAAAAATTCAAAAGTTAGATGGGGGTTACTAATATCCGGACCTAAAAACCGGATATATCCTGCAAACAACGCCCCCGCTATACCCGTGAAAAAGGCAGCGATGCCAAAGGCTAGGAGCTTGTTAAGCATAACATTGATCCCCAGAGTGGCCGCTAATTCTTCACTGTTACGGATCGATTTGAAGGTTCGGCCTACGAGGGATGAGGCGATCCGACTCATGACAAAAATGGTTAGAATCAAGAAGACAAGAACTAGGTAATACTGAGATTCCAGCGATATGAAGTCAATGGGCCCAATGCTGGTAGGCCTAGGTATTCCAATTAGGCCCCTGACTCCTCCGGTTAAATCATCCCATTTCTCAATGACTAAGTTGATGATCACGCCGATGCACAGGGTGAGAATGACAAAATAGTGCCCTCGGGTGCGAAAGGAGATTAATCCGACCAGCAAGGCGATTAGGGTAGTTACCACGGCGGCTATTGGCAGGCATAACCAAAACGATAAGTGGAGCTTTAGACCGAGTAGACCCGACACATAGGCCCCGAGTCCAAAAAATCCGGCTTGGGCCAGAGAAAGCTGCCCTAAATAACCGACGATTAAGTTTAAACCATAGACTGCAATCGCATAGATAAAGCCTAGGGTCACGACAGTTAGATAATATCGATTGGGACTTATAAAGGGAAACGCGATGGCGACGGCTAAGAGCACGCCATAGGCAATGAGCTTAGTTTTTGATTTTTTCATAACGTCAAGCACTTATCTGGCCCCCTTTGCAAAAAGGCCTGAGGGTTTGATGGAAAGGATTAAGACCAGAATCGCAAAGGCCACGACATCTTTATAATTACTCGATAGATAGGTAGCGCCGAGGCTTTCCGTTAATCCCAGTATGAAACTGCCGAGCACGGCTCCCGGAATGCTGCCCATTCCCCCGATCACAATGATCACGAAGGCCTTCATAATGATCAGCGAACCCATGCCAGGATAGACTAGGAAAATCGGTCCGGCTAAGGAGGCAGCTGCTGAAGCCAAGATTGAGGCTACAGCAAACGTCAGCATCGCCACTCGGTTGACGTCAATTCCGACGAGACTGGCACCCTCCCTATTTTGGGCCATAGCCTCAATCGTCGATCCGACCATTGTATGTTTTATAAACACATAAAGGGCTATCATTAAGATGACCGCTCCCGCGATGATGATCAGTCGTTGTTCGGTCAGTCTAACTCCACCAATCACAACCACTTTGTCATAGATGGCCGGGATACTACGAAAATCAGAACCCCAGAGCACTCGGGCTGAGGCTTCAAGAAACAACATAGCGCCCACTGCGGCAATGAATTTATTGGAGCTTGGACTGTTACGCATAGGATTGAACACTATTCGCTCTAATAAAATACCAAGGACGGCTAAGACGATACCGGAAATGATGGCTGACACCCAGTAGTTGATTCCATACAGCGTCATCATGAAAAAGGTAACATACCCTCCCACCATGTATAAATGGCCATGGGCAAAGTTCGGCACCTCCATGATGCCATAAATAAGGGTGAGTCCTAACGCGACCAAGCAATAAATGCTTCCTAATGTGAATCCGTTGACAGTTTGCTGAATCAATAAATCCATAGAGCCACCCCTTCTAATCCTCACCGGAGTGCAACAAGCGTCGACCCCGGATTGTTTTGACCCTTAAATTTTCCAGGACCATAAGGACCGCTATGGGCTTTCATTAAAGCGCCATCACGGCCCTTTGATCTCACCTCATACTATTGAATATATTCAACGAAATTAAGATTTTCGAACTGTAAATTACGAATTACTTACTATTCGGATCTGCCGGGTTTTTAATCGAAAAAGGTTTACCATACGCTCCATTTTCTATCATAATACCTACGCCAGGCGTCATTGATGCTCCTCCAGCTCCGATTCCAGGGATAGGAGTTGTGATGGATGCGTCACTAATGGGCGTTACCGCCTTCATGCCCTCAAAGATCTTTGCAGCGTCGGTAACATCTCCGGCTTTTTCGATCCCTTTGGCTAACAGCATCATGTGATCATAGTTTTTGCTCGCTTCCCAAGCCGGTACTTTCCCGTTGTATTTAGATTTGAACCGCTCCACAAAAGGAAGTGCCCCTTCGCTAGGGTATAGGAACACCGGAGTAACACCTATAGACCCTTCCAAATCTGTCAAAGGAACAACAGCCGCCATTTGTTCTAACTTAGCTTGGTCCATAACCACAAGCCCACCCTTGAACCCAAGTTGTCTGGCTTGTTTTATTACCATTGCAGTTGGTTGAGAAGGGCCCCCTACAAACAAAACATCCGGCTTTGCAGCTAGGGCTTTGCTTACATAGGTACTGAAATCGGCTTCTTTGTTATAATCCACAGGGATGTCGGCTACGATAGTTCCACCGAGCTTTTCCCAAGCTGGCTTTAACACGGCAGTCCAATCCTTGCCGTATTGACTGTTAGTAGGGATAAGGGCAATTTTCTTCCCGTATTTTTCCATCATCATTTTGGAATAGATCTCAGGATAAAGATCATAAGGAGAGGTCATCTGCATGGTTAATTTATTACCCGCTTTGGCAACCTTAGGCTCACTTGTATAAGCCATAAGCAAAAATCCATCAGTCTCATTAAATTGTTGGAGGGCAAAAGCACCACCACTGTGGGGAACAAAGATGACAGGTGTATTGTACTCCGACTTTAGCCTGCGAGCATTGGTTGCAGCCTTATCCGGCATGTATTGGTCATCAAGTTTCACTAAATTGATCTTGTACTTTTGACCACCGACCATAAGCCCTTTAGCATTAATTTCATCAACAGCCATATCTAAGCCTTCGGTTACTTCCTTGCCAAATAAGGCCGCACCGCCACTTAATGGTCCTGTATACCCTATGTTCATGGTTTTGACCTCACTGCTCGGGGCAGGGTTTGACTCACTCGTGGAAGATTTAGAATTACACCCAGAAACAACCAATAGAACAATTAGACACAGGACTAGCCATACACTTTTTCGTCTCATTTCGTGTTTGCACTCCTTCCATTTTATAAAGGAACTGTTTTTTACCCACATAACCTTATAGTAGACTCTCTATGCTTTTGTGATTTTCCCCCTTTCAGATTCCGGATCCCAGTAGATTAAAAAATGATGCAATATTTTTAACATTTAAACTATAATTGCAAGAACTATGCCATTTGAAATTAGGCCCCTAGAGTTACTACTTCATTAAATAATGTTTAGTTTGGATACACCCTGGCTTTACAATGTTTACTTTGTATATCAATTTCAATAAAAAAAGAACTTTTGTCATTGCTTACTCTGACAAAAGCCCCTAGGACATTATTTATTTAAAAAGGCATTATTTACACAAAAAGGCATTTATACTTTAAACTTAGCAACGCCATCAGCCAAACCTTCGGCATGCTGATTAAGATTGGCCATGAGTTGATTAACTTGTTCCAATTCCGTCGAGACATTTGTCGCTGCAGCAGCAACTTGTTGTGAACCAGCTGCCCCTTGACTAATGGTTTGGTTAACAGTATTGACAGCCAACGCCACAGAATTGACTATTTGGGTCAATTGCGCAGCCATAGTAGAAAAAGTCTCGGTCAAGATAAAAAAGGTCTTAGCGTCATTTTCATATTGAGTACCGGTTTCCACCAACTTATCATAGTCGGGTCTTACAACAGAGTTGATAAAATTAAGGACTTCGTATGCCCCAGAAGCCAAATTCTCTTGCGCCATAATCACCTGTGCCACTAGAGCTTTAATGTCTTGAGCCGTTAGGGAGGACTGTTCGGCCAATTTACGGACTTCCTCAGCTACAACAGCAAACCCTCTTCCATTATCCCCTGCACGTGCAGCCTCAATAGCAGCATTTAACGCCAATAAATTGGTCTGTTCCGCTATCGTCGAAATACTCTGGGTGAGTTCACTAATCTCTTGAACGACCAAGGACTCTTCGATTGCCTGTTTAAGCCTCTGTTCTTTTTCTATGTAGATTCCGGTTGCTTTTAGCACAGCAGCATTAGCTTCTGTCTTCAACTGTTGAGCACGCAGCTCAATTTCTTGAGCCTCTTGGCTCCCTTGACGTGCATTTCCCTCCATCTGGGCAATAGAATGGCGAAGTTCTTGACTCGAAGCTGAAATTTGTTGAGCTGTAGCAGATATCTCCATCAATCCGCTAGAAACTTGTTCTGTCGAAGCAGCAATCTCCTCTGAACTTGCCGTAACCCTCCATATAGCCTCTCGTGACGAAGTTGTTGCCTGCTGGAGATTCTGGTTAAGCCCTACCGCCAAGGCTATCATTTCCCTCAGGCTTCGCGCCGCCTTGCCTAATTCCCCTACTAAGAGACCTAATTCATCTTTACCAGCCTTGGCTTCGACGACCAAATTGCCTTCAGACAGAGCTTTTGCTACCAGCATTCCGTTGGCGATGGATTTATTTGCAGAACGCATGATGGTATAGACCAGAATTATCCCAATAACTAGGGAAATCCCGAATATGGCTAGGCTGATTGTGTTGACTCTTTTGGCAAGAACTGAGGCCAAACCCGCGCCCTTATTCATTTGATCGTTTTCAGAAGCAATAAATTGGTCTAAGGCAGCCATGAGTAAAACATTATCTGGGCCTGCTACCTGTGTCATATACATAGTAGCTGAGGATAAGCCTTGGTTTTTGTACATGCTAATAATGTAATCCGGGTGATACGAGAATTTTTGAGCAGCCGTTTTGACAGCCTCAAATTGAGGCCTAGAATTCTCCTTCACTCTCTCCTCAATGTAGTTAAGCTCTTCTGTACTTTTGCTAGTCGCTTCTTTATACTGCGCAATATATAGATCGGATCCATTCGCTAAATAGCCTTGAATTGCAGCATTTTGGCGGGTGTACTGCAACCCTAAATCTTGCGCAGCTGCCTGAATTGGCAACTGATAACTGCCAAAATCATCGACCACATCTGTAAGCCCTCTAACCATATAAAAGACTGTACTAACGAGAGATGCCATCAGCAAGAGTATAATTAAGTAGCCTAACGAAATCTTTCTTGACAATTTCATGATGCAAATCTCCTTTCAAGTTTCTATCTTGGACATTCATCGTCTGACCTCACTCTTGCACATATTCTTCTCAAGTGAGGTATCTTTGGAAAAGATCGTAGCGAATCCTGCTGCTCCAGATATTAACAACAAATAACGATAACCATTAGTAAATGATTCGACTGACATGACTCCCGTGCTTTGGGCACTCTGAGCGATTATTACACTGCAAAAGAGTGGAATTATTGCAGCCCCTGCCATAGTAAAAAAGTTCCCAATTCCTATCGCCGTTCCTGTCAAGGGCGTAGGATATAACTCTTTAAGTAATGTGAAAACCGGACCAGAGCTAAAACCCGCTAATAACCCACTGAATATAAATAAAACGGCAATATGCCAGGGCAACAAAACACTCGAGAAGAAAGCAAATGGTAACCAGAATATTATTGAACCAAAGCTGGCAATCAGCAAAGGCACCTTTCGCGAATGAAAAACCTTGTCCGAAAGCATTCCACTAAAGGGTAGGCTTAATAATTGACCCACTGATAACAACATAATCATATAGCCCGCCGATACCCTATTCATTCCAAGAATTACTATCAAGTATGGCCCTGCCAACAGACTTTGGAAAGCCATGGTCACACCGTAACCAAGGAAGTTTCGAATAGCGATTGGCCACATACCCCATTCTGAAAGTACCCATTTCAAGCCCCTCTTAAAACCAATTTCATCGGATTTCTGTTCGGATTTTTCCAACATCTGTTCATCATCGAGCAAAAACCATGCAGCGATGCTCAGAAACAAGGCCATGACACCCATTAAAAAATATACGGTACGCCAGTCCAGAAGTTCTACCAAATAAGCTAATGGGACAGAGGCACAAACGGTCCCTATGATTCCAGAAAAGACCAGTAAACTTGTTAATGTCGAAAACATTTCTTTAGGGAAATAGTTCGCTATGAATTTTTCCGCAGGCACAAAAACACAGGAGACTGATAATCCTATGAGGAGCCTTGCAATAATGGTTAATTGAAATGTTGTTGCGAGAGCAAAAGCAATTGAAGCCACTGCGGTCAGTAGCATCATTGCAGAAACTAATCGTTTGGGTCCAATACGGTCGACTAAAATTCCGACAGGGAGCTGCATTAGAGCATATGGGTAAAAGTATACAGCCGTCATAACGCTCATTTCCGCAAGGTTTAAATGAAGATCGTGAATTAAACGATCTGCCATAATGGCAATTGCTACTCTGTGAAACATTGTTAGAACATATCCCAAATAAAGTATGAGTAAAGCACCCCGGAGGCGCAGACTGACCTTAAGAAACATCCCAAAGTATGACGTACCCTTTTCAAGTTTTACTACCAAAGCCAATCCCCTCAATTTTTCCGATAGATTCAGAAGGGGTAAAATAACTCATCTGAATCAAGAATATTTTTTATCCGAAACGTTGTATGGGTAATCTTTATTGTGTATTTTTCCTCATAAAAGAAAATTAGGGTAATTAAAACCCTAATTTCTCCAATATTTTTAAACCAAAGGATTATCATAAGTTCTGGAAGGGTTTTGTGATCCATCAACTTGCTTCTTACCTACTAGAAACCTAACTTCAGGTTGAGTTCAGCTAGCTTAGTCTGAGCTATTTCTAATCCTGGATCAAGGACATTGGCTAACATATACTCGTTTAAAGCTTCATGTAAATATCCTGCTTGTTCTTTAAGAATACCTTCCCCTAAATGCCTCATTGCTAAGCTCTCATGATCAAAATCGTCCTGATTATGTCCGATATGCATACCGGTTAACCCCCTTGTGGCATCCGAAATACTAGCTCGCATAATCCGCTGACCTCTAAATCCTTACTGTTAGACATCCTTAAATTCAGACCGGCTTTTTCTGCAGCAACTTGATTGGCCGCTTGACAGAAAATATGACAGTTATCTAGTCCTTTTTCCGCGAACATCTTGCCTATACTACAATTGAAATTACGAACTTTTAGTGTCTTAGTCGTCGCCTCAGTGACAGTCCAAGCATCCCTTGGGCGAAGGTTCAGTATGCCAAGTTCAACATACCGCTCGAACACGTGGGGAAAGCGAATCCCAGTTTGCTGGGCTACGCATTCAATCATCTCAGCCGTTCTATCCCGAAAAGCATCAGAGTCGGCTTCTCTTATTAATAGGCTCATAAAGGTTTTTCCCTGTTTTATTAAATAATCCTCGTTAGTATCTCCCTCCTGATTAAATAGACTTTCTAGAGGAAATTGATGATTGATCGTAGCTATAAGCTCCTTGGGCATATCGTAGGCATAATCTTGACCTGGGTTTATCTTCAGCCGTCGATCAGCAGCTACCTCGGTACTGGGGTTGCCTTTGACTTTTTGTAAAACCTTAAAATCCAAAGCCATACTTAACTCCCCTTTATTACATAATTGAGCAAGATTTCAAATTAGGAATTTCGCTCTTTCAATTGAGCTATCCGCTCCTCTTGATACATTTGTGCTAATTGTTCTTTTGGTAGGAATCTCAAATCAATGGCTCCAGTCGGACAAACCTTAACACAGTCGCTACACCCGGAACACTTATCCAAATAGCGTCCGAAAATTCGATATTCTTGGGGATCTGTCTCCCGCCCTTTCCATATCTTCGTAGGACCACATACGAAAACTACGGATGGACACACACTTAAACACTGGCGGCATTTTAAAGGATCTTTACATAAATCATGGTTTATTTTAATCTGAGCAATCATCACGTTCCCCCCTTATTACCAGTTCTCGGCCAATCCAGGTAAACTCTCTCTGTCTAATAGCTCTATAGCTCCGCTTGGACAAGCAGTAATACACAAGCCACATCCAAAACATTGATCCATATCAACATAGGCTTTATTGGTGTACACCTCTAGGTTGAGGGACTTAAACTGGCATCTTCCTAAGCAACTTTTGCAACCGGTACATTTTTCACGATCCACCTTAGCTACCGTATGCCCTTTTAGCAAAAACTTGAAGTCATAATCGAGCCGATTTCGAACCGCTACACACCCTGGATATTCACACTGGCAAAGTCCTCCGATATATGGCGTGCCGAACACGTCCACAGTCTGAACTCGCCCCTCTTTATGGTTCATCATAGCCCATTGCTTGGCTTCCTCTGGAGTAAGAAACTCGACCCCTCCCCGATAAGTCTCCGGCCAGCGTTCCCATTTATACATGCCTGGTCCGATGCCCATGCAGGTAAAGTTTTCCTCATCGGGCATACCCCGTTGAACCCTACGGCATCCACACGTCATTTTGACTAATGGATAGGCAATGTCCAAAATTTGCAGATACTCATCAAGCGTGACGACCTGTCCAAAATGAGTTTGATAAGCATGTTCCAAGGCATCACGTTTAATTTCCTCTTCCCATTTCAGGTCCCCACTGATCCGCGCCTTAACTAACTCCGCCACTACACCTGCTCCCATTCCTGCTGCCTGCGGATCAGCATCTGCACCAGAAGCTTCACGTCCTTCTTTTCTCACCTTATAAAGACGCCGTGCATAGTTTTCAGGGTTGAGATACCATTTCTCTCCGTTACCATATTTTTTACATACCCAACACATTTCGAGATTCCTCCTTCTTCTTGGCATGGAAGCTTCCATTACGCAATTGAGCTAACAGCTGGGCGTAGTTCATAATCGGAGCATCAAAAACTGTAACACAGGAACCAACGCTAAGTGTACTATGGGCATCACTACCCCCAGTTCCCTTTTTGCCCAAAATCACTGCAGCCTTTTGGGCTGCCTGAATTTCCTTCCAACTGCTGCGCCCGTTGTAAACTTCCACTGCATTAACAAAGCTAAACACCGATTTCCTACACAATTCCTCCACATGGATTGGCTCCAAACCACGTTCTTCCCTAGAGAGAGCCGACAATCCAAACTCGATTCGAAATGGGTGAGCTACAACCATCACGCCTCCTAATTCTTCCACCAGTATGGCTAATTTAGGCAGGTTATCCCTGAGATGAAGTAAGGATTGGTGAACACCATAGATCAAGATCTCGCCTACATAGGTACTTAATTCAATTCCGCTGTAAACTTGGACCCCGCTCTCGCTGTACAATTTAGCCAACTCACGTGGATCCCAGCAGTAATCATGATCCGTGATGCAAACACCATCTAAACCTTTCTCGCACGCCGCCTGAACCAAGTCCCAGACATTCATACGACTACAAACAGAACCTTGGCTGGAATGAGTGTGTAAGTCAAATTCCATGCTCATTATACCAATCCTTCGTCAATCCTTTGGCTAATAACATTGCAATAAGTGTGCCAACCTTCGCTTTTTTC
>NZ_BAAHYN010000011.1:0-236195 GCF_054657535.1 Desulfosporosinus burensis | reverse complement strand
GTTCGTGTCAGAAAAGGCCTCCGAAGTTCGTCTTCGAGGGTCATCTTTTCCTCCAAAAGGGGACTGGTACTTCCCACAATTTGTCGAATACCTCATTATAACAATCAAGCAAATGAGTATTTCGTCCTTTGGCGCGTGACTCTCTTCTCGTTACCGATGATCTCACTGCACCAGTTTCTACAGCTCACTACAAAAGAAATGGCAAAATCATCAAGCATTGCCAAGACCTTGCGCACTATGCACCGAATTGGAGGACCTTCCCTCGAGTAATGAGAGCAATTTTGCAGTTAGCTGTTTTGGGGTAGTTGTTGCAAGTTTTCCTTTTGCAACTAGATAGAGATCTACGCAGCGGTGTCTTGTTGGAATCTAACCATAGTGAAATGTAAATATTGGATAGTATCTGCAGTCCAGCGTATCAGATATGCCTCGTATTTAGCGAAAAAAGGCTAACCCCTACTCGTTGTCTATGAGTGCTTTGGAGTTGTCAAATTTGGTGCAGTCCTTAAACTCGTAAAAATTGTTTTGAGGAATGTGGGTAATAATTTATGGATAGAATATAGTTGGCTCTTATCTACCGGAAGGATAGTGCGCTGCTGGAGAGCAACACGAGCAGACGGTAGTGTTCTGCCGAGGATAGCCAGGGTATCACTTTGATCATCCTGGTATCTTATTTTCCTATCCTTGGGAGAAACTTAAGCGAAAAACTCAAAATACTTTTTATCCAGCTCGCAGTAAGTTGTTCTGGTAATAGTGTGATCGCTTCACCAAGGGGGGATAGCCTCCGTTGGTGGTGTAAATACGTTTTCGGTTGTAATAGATTTCTATAAAGCGAAACACCATGCTTTTGACGGCATTCATACTCATGACTTCGGTTTTGATTTTGTAGATGCTTTCCTTCTTTAGTGTGGCAAAGAAAGATTCCATCCGGGCATTATCGTAACATTTTCCAGTGCTGCTCATGCTTTGGATTGCACCATACTGAGCCAAAGTTTGACGGTAATGCCCACCGGTATACTGACTACCACGATCACTATGAAAGATCATTCCGTAAGCTTGATACGTTTTAACTCCGGAGGTAAACGCTTCAACACAAAGCTCTGCTCTCATGTGATCGGCCATTTTTAGTCCTACAATGGTTCCGTCAAAGCAATCCATTACAGCCGCGACATAAAGCTTGCCCTCAGATGTTGGAATTTCAGTAATATCTCCAAGCCATTTTTGATTCGGTAATTCGGCGGTAAAGTCTTGTTTGATCAGGTTGGCACTAGCCTGTGCTGCGCGATCCGCTTTTGTTATTCCCTTGGCATGATACTTTTTCTTCAACATCAGATGATGGGTTTTACAGAGCTTAAGAATTAGATAATAACTGCCGGTATAGTTCTGATAGAGCTTTAAATGTAGATAAATTCTATACGCCCCGTAGTCTGGATTGTCTGCACGTATTTGAAGGATCTTCGCCAAAAGTTGCGGAAATCTTTAAGCCGATCATCGTGGATCGCGTCATCTTTTCTTTGATAGGTAAGAGAATGATCAGTAAGAAGGATTTAAAAATGAGGGGGGCGGGTTAATACTGAAAGAACAAGGCCGGAGAGTGTTCGTTGAGGAGTTGGAAAATCGGTTAAAGACAACGATTAATCATAGAGAGATCGGATCACCAGTTTCTTACCGGCGATTATTGCGCTTAGAACTGTATAAGCTTGAGAAGCATTTAATGGGGGAGAAGGAATATGAGCCTTTTGTTACTCAGTGGTAATGTGTTAATTGAAAATGGCGAAATGTTAAAACGGAGGAAACGCTATGTTTGTGATCGTGGTATACGATGTGGGAGAACGGCGCGTTAACAAGGTACTTAAACGTTGCCGAAAATATTTAAACTGGGTGCAAAATTCGGTCTTAGAGGGAGAAATCAGCGAAAGCAATCTGAAGAAATTAAAAATGGAACTGGAACGAATTATCGAGTCTGACCATGATTCAGTGATTATCTACACATCTCGTACTACTAAGTATACTGATCGAGAAATCATGGGCTTGCGTAAAGGGGGAGAAGAACTTATTATTTAAAGAAAGGGCAAGTGAACCTCTTTCTTTGTTAATGTCGTCGATGTACAATAAAGTAAAAACCCTTGGAGATCGACGACAGGGAAAAGTACTATATATGCAGGTTCCCAGTTTTGAGGTTGTTGTTGAACTGAATTTGAGCGTTCTAGATAACCCTTTATTTTTGGGCCTAAAATGGGTCTGTAGCCTGCCTATGAGGAATTGAAACTCAATTATATTGCAATTCCATTTTCAGATGCTATATATAGTCTGTAGCCTGCCTATGAGGAATTGAAACCTGCAAGAAGATAATGCTCTGCTGTGGTATGAAAGCGTCTGTATTCCCCTATAAGGGATTGAAGCGTTCTTACTCTGCCTAGGCATGTATTCAGCGGAACTGATGTTCCGCGAAGACACCTGGAAGCTACGCGGGAACCTATGCGGAATGATAACAAATGATAGCTCGCAAGCATGTTCCACCAATCAAAGTGATTAAATCTCGTCTGGTTCTCTGATCAGCTGGGAAGAATAATTAGAAAATTCTAAAAACATTAATACTGAACACTATGAATTTCTGTAGTATCGTGTTAATATAATAATTAGTATAAATAACTTTCTTAGAAAAAGATTTTGATTTTATGAAGGGGGAGATTGCTATGGCTAAATGTGAAAAATGTGGGGTTGAAGTTATTTCAACAGAGGATTTGTATGAAGATCGAGGGTTACAAATATGCGAGGACTGTAAGATGAAAGGTACCTCTTCTCCATCCCAGCCTTGTGGGGTAAAGTAGTTTTCCCTGTAAAAATTCTTAATTAACCCTATTATTTAATGGGATAGGATTTAAATGATTTTCCTTCAAAGACGGATTTATTCATGGAACAGAAGCAGGGAACGACTCTAGTTAGAATCGTTCCCTGCTTCTGTTAATTGTTCCCACTCACATTATCCCTGCCCCTTCTATTTCCAACCATTTAAAAAACAATAGTTTCTTGAGTTTAATTCTAATAGCTGTTAAGCCGTCTCTAGCTTTAAGTTTTGACGAATAGTAAATTTTGATTCCATCTTGGTCAAAAACATTATATTGGAGTTGTTCGTTAGCCTGGGGTTCTCTGATAGAGAGTTTCGGTACGTAACGACCTGTTACGTTCGGGGCGGGGCATCATCCGCCTGCGGCCGGGTTTAACTTCAAGTCAATTACCAAAGAACCTGATCTCAACTTGATATATTGTACAGCTTCTTTATCAACGCTAAACATAGTTTGTGACCTCCTTCAATAGCACACTGATAACTTCATTATACACCTTGAGGGTTAGGATAAACAGTTTTTCTGAAAATCTATGAAAGCCATAATCCTGCAATTGTTGCTATAAATGACCTATATATGAATGCTTGCAGCCAATGCGCAGATAGGCATTCTAGGGGAGCTTATAAATGTTAAACGTCACATTGTTTTAACAGGCCTAATAAGTAGGTCCTATTTTGTAAATCCCAAACTCTCGATATCCCAAGCTCTCCGCTTTGGTTCTTCGTCCATTTGCCACGGCAATGATTTCCTCAAAAATACGGTGCCCGGCCTGCTCGATGGTTTCTTCACCCGAAATGATGGTGGAAGCGTCAAGATCCATGTTATCTTCCATCATTTTATAGGTGCGGGCGTTGGCCGTGATTTTAATGACGGGTGCAATGGGGGAACCGGTCGGTGTTCCGCGTCCCGTAGTAAAGATCACGACGGTTGCGCCGCCAGCGAGCATACCTGTGATTGAATCAATATCTTGACCTGGGGAATCCATGATATAGAGCCCTTTGCCTTGAGGAATCTCACCATAATAGAGAACGTCCTGAATGGGAGCATGCCCTGCTTTATAAATACATCCTAAGGATTTTTCCTCAATCGAGCTGATGCCACCGGCAATGTTGCCGGGTGTGGGTTGTCCATCACGAATGTCGACGTTTAAGAGCTTTGCTCTTTCTTCGCAGTCATGCACGATTTTAAACAGTTTCTCGGCGACGTCCTTTGATTTGGCACGGCGAGCAAGGACATGCTCTGCTCCGATGAATTCCGTGGTTTCCGACAACATGACGTTACCCCCAGCAGCCACTAACAAATCTGCGGCAATGCCTGAGGCTGGGTTGGAGGCCAGGCCGGAGGTGAAGTCAGACCCTCCACACTCGATGGCGAGGCTCAGTTCACTAAGATCTACTTTTTCGGGTTGAAGATGAGAGACTTGGCGAACTAATTCAGCTATTTTGCGTAAGCCTTCCGCTTCAGTTTTTAAAGTGCCGCCGATTTCTTGAATAATAACCACTTCGACAGGTTTGCCGGATGTTGCGATTTCTGCAGCCGTTTCTCTTATTGGAATCCCTTCGCAACCAAGTCCGACGACGAGAACTGCGGCTACATTGGGATTCTTGCCAAAGCCGATTAACGTTCGGACTGTTTGCTCGTGGTCAGCACCGATTTGACAACAACCGTGTTGATTAGGCAGCGATATCGCTTCGGGGATTTGACTGGCAATATTTGAAGCGACGGTGCTCGAACAGACGGAGGTAGGGATTATTAAGATGTGATTACGTATCCCCACTTTTCCATCCGGTCGACGGTAACCAAGAATTTGCATGAGATTTCCTCCTCTAATCCATGTGACTGTATCGACCATTATAAGGTCACGCGTCTCTGCGTCCGCGTCGGGTTTCCATGTTGTGAACGTGGACATGTTGCCCAGGCCGAATTAAGGTAGTAGCCAAGCCGATGCTTTCAGAGTATTTAAGGATCTCTTCGCCGACCTTTATTTCTTGAATGGCAAATTTATGGCCGAGAGGTATATCCTGCAGTAATTGGAGGGATTGTTCCGATTGGCCTACGAAGAAATGGATAATCGTACTTGCTGAGATGTCTTCGACAACCGTTGCTACGTTATCTTTGGGATTTATGACAACCGCTTGCTTCTTCAAGGGAGGCACCTCCTAAAATATCAAAGATTAATACTGATGTTGGTTATTAAACATGATTGGTATGGTTCAATAGAAAATGAGTCTTATTATAGAATAGCGGAAACATGGGGGAGTTGTAAATATATTTGCCCAACCTTTAGTCGTAAGAGTTCCGAATAAAAGGTAAACGAGTTACGTCAGCGTTCAAATAGCTTCAAAGGGAATCGGGTATGATAGAAAAGTAGAGAACTAAAGCTCAATCTTTTAAGCCTTGTAAAACAGTTCGAGAAGGATATACGGAGGGTAAACTAGAAGTAATAAAGGTAAGACAAATTCAGATCATGACTTCATGAGGAAGTAGGGAGAAAGGTAACACTATTGGAACAAGATTTGAATTATGATTTTAAGATTAAACCCCTTAATGGACTTAAGAAATCTGGGGAAAAAACGAGGAAAAACAACTCACACAAAACAGGGGACGTGTCTCCCCGTTTCTCCTCTAAGAAAGAAGGGGTGCAAATTGCTTACGGTAAACCAGTTAGTTGAGGAATTTAATTTTGAGGTTCTAGCTGGGCATGTGGGGTTAGACAAAGAAATCACTGAATATAGCTTAAAACGTCCGAGTGCCGAATTAGCTGGCTATTTAAAGCATTTGACTCCTAAGCGCATTCAAGTTTACGGTCGGACTGAATTAGGGTTACTCCAGCAATATGATGATTCGGTGCGTCGCTCAAAGATTGCCCAAGTCATGATTGCAGAAGTACCTTGTGTAATTATTACTCGGAGTTTAGCGCTTCCCTTGGAATTTATCGAATTAGCCAGTGAACGGAAAATTCCTCTTTTGACCACTCATCGCTCTGCCACGCAACTTTTTTATCTCTTAATACGTTACCTCATTAACCAGTTAGCTCCCAGTACGGTTGCTAATGGAGTGTTAGTCGATGTCTATGGAGTAGGGGTTTTGATCACTGGTGAAAGTGGAATTGGTAAAAGCGAGGCGGCTTTAGAACTTATTAAAAACGGGCATTTGTTGGTTGCCGATGATGTTGTGAAAGTTCGCCGGGTTGATGAAGAGAGATTGCTAGGCACCGCTCCAGCACGAATTCGGCATTTGCTTGAGTTGCGTGGTTTAGGAATTCTGGATGTGACGACTCTGTTTGGAGCAGGTTCCGTAAGGGATGAAAAAGTTATTCAGTTAATTGTTCAATTGGAGGAATGGCAGCAAGAAAAAACCTACGATCATATAGGAATTGATCCGCCAAAAACACGAGAGATCCTAGGGATTTCAATTCCTGAGATCACGGTTCCAGTCCGCCCAGGGCGTAATCTTGCTACGATTATTGAGGTAGCCGTTATGCAAAATAGGACTAGGTCTGCTAAGAGCAAGACGCGCCTCCATCTTAGAGACATGAGATGAATGAACATAAAGCAGATTATTGAGGAAAGAGAAGAAACGTGTCCAATCGTTAGTAAGCTTGTTAAGCCCAAGATTTTCCGTAATCGAGTAGAGGGTGGCTCTAAGTATAAAGGGGAAATCGTCGGTTTTGAATGCGGCTCATCGGTGCAAATTGTTTATCAAAATGTCATTATCAGATGATGATGAGTGATTTTTAAAAAGGGTGTAACACGCTTGGAAAACAAGCTTGTTACACCCTGGTCGATGAAAATTTTGTGAGTTATATCACACGTTTGGCACCGAGATAAGCGGATTGCCAATAAGGTCCGAGCGTATAGATGGTCACACCTTTAGAACTTGCAGAGTTGATGAATTCTCCATTACCAATATAGATGCCATCATGATCAACCACTCCATTTTTCGCTAAGGAGAAGAAGACTAAATCGCCTGGCTGAAGATTGCTAAAGGAGACGGAAGTCCCTACTTTGTATTGATCACGCGACACTCTAGGAAGGCTAATGCCGTTTTTAGCAAAAACGTACTGGACGAAGCCAGAACAATCGAAGCCAGCGGGGGTCGTTCCACCGTAGAGATAGTTTACGCCGATATATTGTTTACCGGTCGCAATAATTGCACTTGCCTTCCCTAATTGAGAGGTGGTTTTAGGAGGGGTCGCACTGGTCGAAGCGCTAATGGACCTCGATGGTTGGGGCTGTGCCTTTTTGGCTGGGGCTGTTGGTGTGCTTGTCTTAGCCGAAGCGGGCTGAGGAGTGGGTACTGGGTTCGGGTCTTGGGTATTAGTGGGGATTTCTGGAGCTGGTGTTTCTGGAACATTGGTTACCACTTCTGGCGAAACAGCAGCTGTTTGAATTTCTTTTGTGTTTAGATCGCCCGTCACAGTGGTTGGGTTTGCTGTGATTATTGTCACAAATAAGAATGCAGAAATGATCTGTGCAAGGATATTGGTTTTACTGTACATCTTAGTCATGTTCTTCATCCTTTCGTTCTATTGTTTTTATTAACTTATCAAGATACTGGGGCTTAGTTCGACTTGCAACTAACAACGGAGCTTGTTTCTTGAAGTTGTTTCCTAGTATAACGGATAATACAAGGTTTGTCCTTGGTATATAATGGATGTGAGAAAAACAGATATAGTAAACTTACTTCAGATGGAGTTTTAACTCTAATTGAAGTATTAGTTGAACTTATCCAAGGCTTAGGCCGCCGGCTAAGACTCGAACAAGGATGTTCGAGATTAGAGCGCCGCCAAGGATGGCAAGGCGCCGTGATGGCCAAGTGTCCCTGTAACCAAGGATGGCAAGAAGGGACCAACTTATCTCAACTTAAAAAGTAGGAATTTTGTGGCAGTTAGCTGTCGAATAAATAAGTTTTGCTATTTTTGTAAACAATCATTAGTGTAATCTAGAAAAGTCTGACCGGGTTAATTTTCGAAGTTTGATTTTCGAAAACGAAATGGAAATACGAAATATGAGACTTATCAAAATTCGTACTTCGAACCATGAACTTCGAATTTTTCATATGAACAAAGCTAAAGGAGGAGAGATCGGCATGAAAGACCTTATTAAAAAGGGTTTGGCCCTAGGCTTGGGATTGGCTGTGGTTAGCAAGGAACAGATCGAGAAACTGGTAGATGAATTAGTTAAAAAAGGAGAAGTAACTACTGCAGAGTCGAAGGATCTTGTTCAGGAGTTGTTTGAGAAGGGGGAAACTGAGCGGAAACAAATTAATGAGCGTTTTCGAGGACAGTTTGCTCAGCTCCTCAAGGACCTTAATATACCCACTAAGACAGATCTAGATCATTTGGAACAACGGATAGCGGCTTTAGAAAAAGAAAAAGAGGAATCACTGCCAGAATAATCCCAGCATAAATTTGCGAATAATTATTTGATCAGACTAAAGGTCTGCTAATCTCATTGTTCGAAGTAAGTAGTTCGTGGTTCTTCGAGAGTTGAGGTTTCTGCAAAAAAATACTGTAATAAAATACTAACTCATCTCATGAACGAACCGCGAACTACGAACCTCGTATTTTGTATCTCGTACCACGAACCTCGAATAGAAGGGGACGTTTTCTGATGATTGGGAAAAGAATACGCCATATTAAACGTTATAGAGACGTCGCTAAAGTCCTAGCTCGCCACGGGTTTGGTTATGTAGTGGAAGAGATGGGACTTTTACATATGTTGTCCCTACCCAAACGGCTTTTCACAGACACAGAAGAGATTGATCGATTATCAATGGGGGAACGGATACGCCAGGTAATAGAGGAGTTAGGTCCAACCTATGTCAAAATTGGGCAGATTGCCAGTACCCGAGCAGATATTATCCCGGAAGATATTCTTCAGGAGTTGGAAAGCCTTCAGGATAATGTGCCCTCCTTTTCCTTCGAGGAAGTCGCTCGAATTATCGAACAAGAACTAGGTTCCCCGATCGAGGTGATTTTCTCTTCATTTGACGAGAAAGCGATCGCAGCAGCGTCCATAGGTCAGGTTCATCGTGCTCAGTTACGGACGGGAGAACGGGTAGCTGTCAAGGTGCAACGCCCTCATATTAAGGCGTTAATTGAAACAGACCTGGAAATCCTTTTAGATTTAGCGACGCTGGCCGAACACCGTATGCCTAAGATGGAACGTCTCCAATTGCGTGAGGTGGTAGAGGAGTTTTCGAAATCCCTTCGTAATGAGCTGGATTATACCATCGAAGCCAGAAACGCTGAGAAAATCGCTAAACAATTTAAAGAGGATCGTACGGTTCACATACCATCCATTTATTGGGATTATTCCACGCGTACTGTTCTGACAATGGAGTTTGTGGAAGGGTTAAAGCTTAATCAGTTTGAGATGATAGAAAAGCAGGGATTTGACCGAAAAGCCGTGTCAGAACAGCTGGTTCGTGCTCTCTTCCATCAGGTTTTAATTGAAGGCTTTTTTCATGCTGACCCACACCCCGGAAACATCTTTCTTTTAAGCGATGGTACGATTTCGTTGATTGATTTTGGGATGGTCGGAAGGCTCACCAAAGATATGAAGCATAATTTTGCCTCGATGGTGATCGCTATGATGCGTCAGAATACTGAGAGTTTGATTCAAGCCGTCTTGCGGATTGGGATTGTGCCCGATGAGGTGAACCTTCCGCTTCTGACCCATGAAGTAGATGAGTTGCGGGAAAAGTATTTGGATGTTCCCATGAGTCAAATCAGCTTGGGTGAGGCGATTAGCGACCTTTTTAAGGTCGCCTTTCGTCATCGAATCCGTATTCCTTCAGATTTTACGTTGCTGGCTAAGTGCTTGCTGATTCTTGAAGGGATCGTAGAAAAATTGGATCCAGAGCTTAGCATTTTTGATATGGCGGAGCCGTTTGGACTTCAGCTTCTTAAGGAGCGCTACCGACCCAGCACGATTGCGGGCAGGCTATGGCATAACATTTCGGATTATGGTGATCTTCTAGTAAGTCTTCCGAAACAAATGAAAGATCTCATGCGGGATTTGTTGCGAGGGCGTATTCACTTAGAAGTCAGTGTTCCGGAACTGGATAGTTTCTTGAGGAAATTAGATCGCATCTCAAACCGAATTTCGTTTAGTATTGTCTTACTTTCCTTCAGTATTGTCATGGCGGGTCTGATTATTGCTTCTGCTTTGGCGCCCCAACCCATTTTGCTCTGGCAGATCCCCGCTATTGAAATAGGCTTTATCTTGGCAGGGATAATGATGCTTTGGTTGTTTGTGTCAATTTTTAGATCCGGGAAGTTTTAGAATTCCACCCGTGGGGTAACCTACTTCTGAGGTGAAAAAGGTGACAAAACAATTCGTACCTTCCCGTGTTTTTTATGAACCCGGTGCTCTTAATTATCCTTTAGGGGAAACTTTAGTCGATCGTTTTCGGAAGCTGGGAATTCCAGTGAGTCCCACGGCCTCTCACAATCGGGTGACGGGTATCCCCGGTAAAAGCTCCACTGAAATGTACCGAGAGGCCAAGCGAACCTTAGTGATCGGCGTGCGTCGCAGTGCGACGTTTCAATCCTGTAAACCGTCTGCTCATTATCAGTTACCCTTAGTCACAAGTTGCCCAGGGATGTGCGAATATTGCTACTTGGCAACAACTTTGGGAAAAAAACCCTATGTAAGGGTTTATGTTAATCTGGATGAAATCTTTAAGATAGCCTCCGACTTAATAGAACAACGGCTTCCGGACGTCACCTCCTTTGAAGGTGCGGCTACCTCAGATCCACTTCCTGTGGAAGGGTATACAGGTGCTTTAAAGCAGACCATCGAATTCTTCGGACAAACGGTATATGGCCGTTTTCGATTTGTCACGAAGTATACGGAAGTCGAAGGCCTGCTCGATGCCAAACATGAAGGGCATACTCGTTTTCGCTTTAGCTTAAATTGTGCAGAGGTCGTAGCTAAGTATGAACATTTGACCCCTCCCCCAGAAGCAAGGATTATAGCAGCGGGTAAAGTGTTAGCGGCAAAGTATCCTCTAGGTTTTATTATCGCTCCTATATTCCACTTCCCAGGGTGGCAAGAGGCTTATCAGAGACTGTTGGAGAGGTCTGCCGATGAATTAGCAAAAAATGCTCCGTCCGGTTGGTCTTCAGAGCAATTGACTCTTGAATTCATCTCTCATCGCTTCACGTCTAAAGCCAAAGCCACTATTTTGGAGGTTTTTCCAAACTCCGTCTTACCCATGGCAGAGGAGCAAAGAAAGTTCAAATATGGACAGTTTGGCTACGGAAAATATGTCTACCATCCGGAAGAAATGCTGGAGATGAAGGAGTTTTTCCAAGAACAAGCAAAGTGCTACTTTCCTAAGGCGCAGGTGGAGTATTTTGTCTAGACGTCAATGACAATCACATAAACTTCGATAGGTCCATGAACTCCAATCGATAAATCCATTTCGATGTCGGAGGTTCGGCTGGGACCAGAGATCATCTCGATGGCTGACGGGGGGCTGCCTAAGGCTGAAATCTCTTCCAGAACCTCATGGAGGTTGTCCCTAAGTTTTGATGCTTCAATAAAGCAGAGATGTCGGGGCGGGAGTAGGCTTACAGCGCGCCCTCGTTGGGGGCTGCTATTGGTGATCACTGTTCCAGAAAGTGCGATTCCCCAATCAGCCCCTGTGATGCCAAGCTCAGCTTGGGCAGCGACTGAATAACGATCTCGAGGGTCCGGGGCTGACATAGTATAGCGGGCTAGGGTCCAGTCTAGAGTCGAAAAGACTGATTCCGCTAACGGTGGCAAACTATCCCACGCTAAGAGGGCTAACGGATTGCTTTTGACCCAGGTCAACGGGAGGTCCCCGAACCATTCTTTAAGACATGTCAAGGCTTCGTCTTCTGTTTTGACGATGGCCCCTTTGCCCCCAAGGGCCTGCCAATTGTGGAGGAAGATGGTGGTACGCTCTCCGGGATTCGATAACCGATATTGGGGTACTTGGAAATCAACTGCGGGTGGTAGATCAGTGGGGGTGGGACGTCCTAATTTGGACGCTAGTTGGCTGATGAAATCGTTAACGTGTGACATTGCTCTCACCTCTCATCTCAATTAAGGGACTTAATGTGGCGATTTACGGCTAGCCTTTGAGTCGGCCCAAATTTGCATGAAGGATTTTGGGGCGACCATCGGAAGAGTGCGGCTTTTAGTCCAGTTGGAAAGGGGTGGGGGGCCGCTCGTGATGCGCCCATTCCGAACGAATGGCCATTGTAGATGAGAACCAAGACTAAGTGCCCTGCGTAGGGTCTTTTCACGAGTGAAAAAGTAACGGTATAAGCGAAAAATTTTCTGCTCCATTTTAGGGGTATGTCCACTGTGAGTTTTGCGAGCTCGATGGTGTACTAACAGATCATGGAGTGGAATGTGTACTGGGCAAGCTTCGCTACAAGCTCCACAAAGTGTAGAGAAGAAGGGGAGGTGTCCCCACTTTTCCCAATCTTTTTCCAAAAGTGGCGTGATCACTGAGCCGATCGGGCCTGAATAAACAGAGCCGTAAGCGTGCCCTCCAATTTGACGGTAGACGGGACATACATTAAAGCAGGCCCCGCAGCGAATGCAATTCAAAGCAGGTCGGAAGGTTTTATCTCCCAGAATTTCAGAACGGTTATGATCGAGTATCACGAGATGGAACTCCTCAGGGCCGTCCGAATCGGCGGTTTGCTTGGGGGGGGTGAGGATAGTGGTGTAGCTGGAGAGCCTCTGCCCCGTTGCGCTCCGAGCTAGGAGATTGAGCATCACGTCTAGTTCGCGAAATGAGGGAACGATGCGCTCCATGCCCATGAGCGTGATTTGAACTCGTGGCAGAGTACTAACCATCCTCCCGTTTCCTTCATTGGTTACCATGACGATGCTTCCCGTATTAGCGACGGCGAAGTTGCAGCCTGTGATACCGATATCACCGTGGAGAAATTGTTCACGCATTTTGATACGGACGAAGCGCGTTAGCGTGGGGGTGTCAGAGCTTAAGGCCTGGCCAGCGATGGGTTCGAATAAATCGGCCACTTGCTGGCGAGTCTTATGCATCGCTGGCACTATGATGTGCGAGGGGGGCTCTCCGGCTATTTGGATGATGTATTCTCCAAGGTCTGTCTCCACACTAAGGACACCATCTGTTTCCAAAGCATGATTAAGGTGGATTTCTTCAGAGATCATAGATTTTGACTTAATGACGTTCTTAGCGTTATGCTTACGTACAATATCGCGGACAACGGCGACTGCATCCTCTGGAGTTTTGGCAAGATGAACCTGCACGCCTCGTTTTTCTGTTTGCTGGATCAGCTGTTGTAAGTAATAATCGAGATTTTCAATCACATGCTTACGGATGCTTGCTCCTGCTGTACGCCACTCTTCCCAAGATCCCAGTTCATCAGCAGCTTTATATTTGTTATGTCGCAATCGGTCTGTGGCCCTGCGTGTAGCTTGTCGCAAGAAGTCATCAGCGAGGGCCTTATCCACGCGTTGATCAACGGTAGGATTGTACATGGTCATGACTTCATTCCCTCCCCCAGCAACTGAATAATATGCATAGTTTTGACTGGCTTCTTGATTTTTTCCAAGTAACCGGATATGTTCATAAGACAACCCATATCGATTCCTAGAAGTAAATCCGCACCTGATGCAAGAACGTGTTGGGCTTTTTCAGCGACCATCGCTTCTGAGATTTTAGGCATTTTGACGGAGAATGTCCCACCAAACCCGCAACAAAGTTGGGCTTCGGGTAAGGGGAGAAGCTCTAAGCCTTGAACATGGGCGAGGAGTTTTAGGGGTGCTTCGTCCACTCCCAAGAGTCGGGTTGCGTGGCAGGATGGATGATAGGTTGCTTTGACAGGATACTTCGCTCCCAAATCTGGCTGTTTCAAGACGTCAACTACAAACTGAGTAAATTCGTAGCTTTTTTTAATGAGATCTTGGGCTTTTTTAAGGTAAGCCGGTTCTTTTTCAAAAAGAAACGGGTAATAGTGATGAATCATCGCAACGCATGAACCACTGGGGCTGACCACGGTCTCACTGCGTTCAAAGGAGTCAATAAGAGTACGGGCGACTTCTCGAGCATCATCGATATAACCTGAATTAAACGCAATTTGACCACAACAGGCTTGTCCGTCAGGCACGTCGATGGTATGTCCCAAACGGGTTAGGATTTTGGCCATCGTCAGATCTACGTCTGGATAGAAGGCATTTGTGAGGCAGGTCGCAAAAAGGGAAACCTTCATAATGCGTTTGGCGAGGAAACCACTATCCCTTTAGGGTAGTGGAGGAATCGCCAACCTCCTTTGCATTTTAATAACAACACGCTTCTTATGAAGCGACAAAAGGTAGGAGATTTAATCAATCGTTTGGACTACTGGTTAGTTACAAGCCACTATCCCTTTAGGGTAGTTGGCATTTGACAAAACACCATCCCTTCGTAATTGATGAGTCTCAAGGTAGTATGAATAGTATTTCCTATTAAAGGGGATTTTGATGCGAGAAGTGCAATTTTCCCACATTAAGAAAGAGAAGCTATCGCTTTATTTAAGCCATAGCTTCTCTTTTGAATTTATGGTTGGCCAGCGCTCTAATCTCGAACATCCTTGGTCGAGTCATGTCTCTATTCGAACATCGAACTTCGATCCTCGATCCTCGATCCTCGATATATATGCCAACGGCCTTAGCCAAGAATTGGTACATTGGGTTCGTTGTACCAAAGGGAGATGACAGTAGAAGTTCCTGTGCTCTGGGTGAGGTTGATCACTGTAATCCAACTATTATCCTCGATCCACTGATTGACTTCCTTTTCTAAGATTCGAGGATCCGGTGAACTGAAAATTTTAACCTTCATCGTGCTCGTCCTTTCCATGACTTTCGCTAAGAGAGAGGTATTCTTATCGATTAAGAATTTACATACATCTATCATACGATTGACATCTTGGATGTCAAGTCGTTCACTTCAAGCTATTCTAAAACTCAAAGTTCAAAACTTAAAATTTTATACGAAAAACCAATAAAAGTTCTGAAAAATCTATTTATTTTTTGGAAAGGCTATGTTATCATAGACATAATGAATGACCATTCAGTTGAAAAAACTCATAATTAAGATGTAAGAGGTGAGGTGTAGATTCAATGGATGTGCAGCGCGAGGAAAAATTCCAAAGGATTCTCGATGCTGCTATAAAAGCCATTTCAGAATCAGGATACCATCAATGCCAAGTAACCAAAATTGCTCGTCTAGCTGGAGTTGCCGATGGCACAATCTACTTATACTTTAAGAGTAAAGAGGAAGTGCTTATTCGAGTTTTCCAAGAACGCATGGGTGATTTTATCTCCTTTATGCGGCGTGAGCTCTTGGAATGTGAGACCACAAAAGCGCGTTTACGGACGATTGTTAGGACTCATTTTTCTTATATGGAACAGAATCGCCCTTTAGCCATTGTTAGTCAATTGGAGCTTAGGCAGTCCGATCCACGTATTCGTACAGCGATTAACGTGACAAAATTAGACTATTTTAGCCTTATTGAGGGGGTGATCCAGCAAGGAATTACGAGTGGGGAAGTTCCCAAAACTGATTTGCGGGTGGCCCGTCAAATGATCTTTGGATCTTTAGATGAAGCTACTACTGATTGGGTGATGGCTCGTAGTCCACGAACCCTTATGAGTAGTTTAGAACCTTTGTTAGTTCTTTTTGAAGGCGCACTTCGGTTGCACGATAAACCGAACACGATAAAACGAGGTGCTGTTGAACCGAAACGAGAGGAGGATGGAAATGCAGATTCATAAAGTAGCGGTAATAGGGTCAGGTGTAATGGGAGGTACCATCGCGGCGCATTTGGCCAATGCCGGAATCCCAAGCCTATTGTTGGATATTGTCCCTTCCAAACTGTCGGCCAAAGAAGAAGCAGCCGGATTAACCCTGGAGGACAGGAAAGTTCGAAATAGTATTGCAGAAACCAATAAAGCCAAATTGTTAAAAATGAACCCAGCCCCGTTTTTAGTGCCTGAGTTTGCTGACCGGATTGAGGTTGGAAATTTAAGCGATGATTTAGGTCGTTTAGGTGAAGTGGATTGGGTGATTGAGGTGGTTGTAGAACGCCTTGACATCAAGGTAGATCTCTTCAAAAAAGTAGCAGCCCATGTCCGCCCAGGTACGATTGTCACCTCTAATACCTCGGGTATCTCTTTAAAATCCATGGTAAGTGATTTGCCAGAGAGTTTTACCCGTTATTTCTTAGGAACCCACTTCTTTAACCCCCCGCGCTACATGAAACTCTTAGAACTTATTCCTGGTCCCAATACTGACCCGGAAATTATTGCCTTCCTAGCCCAGTTTGGAGAGAGGGTTTTGGGCAAAGGGGTTGTCATGGCTAAAGATACGCCAAATTTCATTGCCAATCGGATCGGCGTATTTGGCTTAGCAGTAACTCTTCAGGAAATGCTCCGCTCCGGCTTAACTGTCGATGAAGTGGATGCACTTACTGGACCGGTCATGGGACGCCCGAAGAGTGCCTCCTTCAGAACGGTTGACCTTGTCGGATTAGATACCTTTATCCATACGGCTAATACCGTAGCTGTCGGCGTGCCTGCGGAAAAGGAGAATTTTACATTACCTGAATTCATGCAAACAATGCTGACCAATGGTTGGCTCGGAGATAAAACCAAGCAAGGGTTCTACAAAAAGTCCAAGGGCCCTAAAGGTAGAGTCATTGAAGTGCTCGATCCCCAGACTATGACCTATGTTCCCAAAAAAGTCGTGAAATTTGCTTCCTTAGATAAGGCGAAAGCTGCAGGTAGCCTAACTGAAAAGATCCGTACCTTAGTTAGCGGCAAAGATGCTGGGGCAGAGTTTTCTTGGAATGTCTTGAAACCTGTTTTGCTCTATGCGGCAACGATCGCTAAGGATATTGCCGATAACATCTCTGGAATCGACGAAGGCATGCGCTGGGGCTTTAACTGGGAAATGGGTCCCTTCGAACTCTGGGATGCGCTGGGAGTTAAAGCAATAGCAGATCGTGTCGTCGCGGAAGGGGGAACATTGCCTCCCTTAGTTGAAGAATTGCTCTCTAAAGGGAATACGCATTTCTATCAAAAGACCGAGACTGGCCAAGTCTCTTATTTCGAGGCTGGAGCATATATTCCAAAAGCTGTAAGCCCCTATGCTTACTCCATGAAGCAAGCGCATAAAGAGGGTAAAGAGATTTTTGGCAATGCTGGAGCAAGCCTTATGGATCTGGGAGACGGGGTAGCTTGTTTAGAATTCCACTCGCCGAATAATTCGATTGGCGCGGACATTGTTACCATGATTCAAAAGTCGTTGGTGGAAGTGGAGAAGAATTACCTCGGCATGGTCATCGGCAATCAAGGTAAGAATTTCTGTGTAGGCGCAAATCTTATGTTGATTCTCTTAGAAGCAGAAGAGGAAAACTGGGATGAGATCGATCTCATGATTCGGGCCCTGCAAAACGAAATGATGGCTTTGAAACATGCTAAAAAACCAGTTGTCGCGGCACCATTTGGAATGACTCTTGGTGGCGGAGCAGAGATTTGCTTGCACTCTCATGCCATTCAAGCTTCTTCTGAATTATACATGGGGCTCGTTGAACTGGGCGTTGGCTTAATTCCTGGTGGTGGTGGTACCAAAGAAATGGCAGTTCGTGCTATGGAAGGGGTTCTACCAGGTATTCAAGTGTCACCTGATTACTTCTTTGCTAAACGCTTTGAAGCGGTGGCGATGGCTCAAGTTTCGACCAGCGCGGAAAAAGCTCGTCAACTTGGTTTCTTACGTAATTATGATCGCTACAGCATGAATGCAGACCATGTCATCTTAGATGCTAAGGCTCGGGTTATCGATATGGCTCGTAACTTTAGGCCTAATTTACCGACTAAGGTCAAAGCAGGAGGTTCTGGTGTCCGTGCTATGTTAGAACTGGCTCTTTATGGTATGCGCGAAGGAAATTATATCTCTGAGTATGACCAACATCTAGGCAAGAAACTGGCTTATGTCATGAGCGGCGGAGATCGCCCAGCTGGTATGCTTGTGGATGAGCAATATTTATTAGATCTCGAACGAGAAGCCTTTATGAGCTTAATCGGTGAACCAAGAACTCAGGATCGTATCCGCCATATGCTCACCAAAGGCAAGCCATTACGGAATTAAGGGGGGGAAAAGCATGCAAGAAGCGTACATTATTGACTCCAAGCGGACCGCCATTGGTAAAGCGGTCAAAGGTTCCTTAGCACAGGTTCGTCCGGATGATTTAGGTGCTTACGTCATTCAAGATATTCTCAAAAGGGTTCCTTCACTCAAGCTAGTAGATATTGAGGACTGCGTTATTGGTTGTTCCTTCCCAGAAGGTGAGCAGGGCATGAATGTGGCTAAAATCATAGCTCAGCGCGCTGGTTTACCCATTGAAGTCTGCGGCGTAACCGTCAATCGCTTTTGCTCATCAGGGATACAAGCGATTTCCATGGCAGCGGACCGAATTCGTTTAGGGGAAGCAGATGTTATGATCGCTGGCGGAGTTGAGAGCATGTCAGCAGTTCCACTAGGCGGGTTGAAGCCAGCACCTAATCCCTTCTTGGTAGGGAATGCTCCACAAGCTTATGTTTCGATGGGCATTACGGCTGAGAATGTGGCTATGAAATACGAAATTACTCGCGAGCAACAAGATGCCTTTGCAGCTTCCAGTCATCAAAAAGCCTGGGCAGCTCAAAGCAGTGGACGTTTTGATGATGAGATTGTACCGGTTCCTCTGCCGATGTTTGGGAAGCCTGGTGAAAAGTGGTTTACGAAAGACGAGGGCATTCGTGCTGAGACCACAGTTGAATCGTTGTCAAAACTACGGACAGCCTTTAAAGCTGGAGGTACCGTTACGGCAGGGAACTCGTCCCAGACCAGTGATGGTGGAGCTATCGCTCTTCTTATGTCAGAGCAAAAAGTTAAGGAGCTTAGTCTCAAACCCGTAGCTGTATGGCGTGGATTTGCAGTTGCTGGTGTGGAAGCAGAACTGATGGGTATTGGTCCGATTAAAGCTATCCCAAAAGTGTTAAAGCAAGTTGGCTTGACTCTTGCGGATATCGATTTATTCGAACTGAATGAGGCGTTTGCTTCCCAATCGCTGGCGATCATTAAGACGCTGGACATCGATCCTGCAAAAGTAAATGTTAATGGCGGAGCCATTGCCTTTGGACACCCTCTGGGTTGCACGGGAGCAAAGCTAACAGCCACTCTCTTAAGTGAAATGGGCAAGCGCAAGCTGAAATACGGCATGGTAACCATGTGCATCGGTGGAGGCATGGGGGCCGCTGGGATTTACGAGTTACTGTAGGGTCTGTGAAAGTAAGGGGTCATCGCACGTTCACACACGTTGCGTTCCGCACCGCCTATCGCCATTCATGGCGGGCGGTGCACTCGACACATCCAGTGTCAGCGCTCATTTGAAGTGGCTGAAGCTATCACTGCCAACCTCTGGGTAGCGCAGGATGTGAACCTAGGCGTGATAATGCTTCAGCATCGGCACTCGCTTTATCGTGAACTCCACTAAAGTGTTCACTTAGCGATTGTCCCCTTAGTTTCTGGTCGACGGGGCTGGGACGCGGGAGATTGAAAGTAAGGGACATCGTGGGTCTTTGAAAGTAAGGGGCCATCGCACGTTCACACACGTTGCGTTCACTGGCTCGTTGGATGCTGAAGCTATCACTGCCAACCTCTGGGTAGCGCAGGATGTGAACCTAGGCGTGATAATGCTTCAGCATCAGCACTCGCTTTATCGTGAACTCCACTAAAGTGTTCACTTAGCGATGTCCCCTTAATTTCTGGTCGTCGGGGCTAGGGAAGTGAACGGGGGAGGTTCACGTGCTTCCAACATGGACGCGAGAATCGGATACCTTGATAGGGTAACCCAACAAATGCAATTTCAGTGTAAGTCAGGGACTGTTTTCGACTTGCATAACCAAGCGGATACCAAATTAAAGAACCGTCCCCAACTTGCAAAGCAACTTGCATGGACGTCGAATAAGGAGGAGGATATTAATTATGGAATTAGAATTACGCGGAGGCGGTTTTTTACTAGCTGAGGTTTCTCCGGATCAGGTATATGTTCGTGAGGAGCTAAATGAAGATCATAAGCAACTCAAGCGGATGGCACATAATTTTATGACTAAGGAAGTTGCTCCGAAGATTGAGGAAATGGAGGAGCAACATGAAGGCGTCGTTAAGGAGTTTATGCGTCAAGCTGGGGAATTGGGATTACTAGCGTTGGAAATCCCTGAGGAATTTGAAGGTTTGGCTATGGATAAAGCCTCCACAGTCGTGGTGGGTGAGGAAGTTCCTCGGGGTGGATCATTTGCAGTTGCTTATGCAGCGCATACTGGAATTGGTACCTTACCGATTGTTTATTTTGGTACACCTGAGCAAAAGGCTAAGTATCTCCCCGGACTCGCTAACGGTACTAAAGTTGCAGCCTACTGTTTAACTGAACCTGGTTCAGGATCAGATGCTTTGGGTGCAAAATCCACGGCTGTTCTCAATGCAGAGGGAACTCACTATTGTCTGAACGGAACAAAACAATTTATCACAAATGCTGGTTTCGCGGATGTCTTCTTGGTCTATGCTAAAGTAGATGGGAAAATGACCAATTTCATCGTTGAACGCGGATATGCAGGTCTGTCCTTTGGACCTGAAGAACAAAAGATGGGGATTAAAGGGTCTTCCACACGTCAAGTTATCTTAGAAGATGTCCTGGTACCTGTAGAAAACGTAGTAGGAGAACTCGGTCGTGGACATGTTGTTGCTTTCAATATCTTGAATGTTGGCCGTTTTAAGCTGGCTGCTGGAGCAATAGGAGCTGTTCATGCTGTTATGGAAACAGCCCTAAAATATGCCTCGGAGCGTAAGCAATTCGGGTTAGAACTTAACACATTTGGAGCCATTCAAAATAAGTTTGCTGAAATGGCTATTAAGATGTATATGGCTGAGAGTGTTGTTTATCGTACTGCAGGTCTTATGGAGAGTGGATTCCATGGACTCGATCTAACTAGCGATTGCCGTAAAGCGGCGGGTAAGGCTTTAGAAGAATACGCCATTGAATGTTCCCTTAATAAAGTCTACGCATCTGAAGTTTTAGATTTCGCCGTGGATGAAGGAGTTCAAATTCATGGTGGTTACGGATTTATTAAAGAATACCCGATTGAACGCATGTATCGTGACTCCCGTATCAATCGCTTGTTTGAAGGAACGAATGAAATCAATCGACTGCTTGTACCGGCTACACTCCTAAAAAGAGCAATGACAGGGGAACTTCCATTGCTACAAGCAGCTCAAGCCGTGAGCAAGGACTTGATGGCAAGTGGATTGGGTGGGGATGCAGAAGGATTAGCAGGACTAAACCAACTGACGCAAAAGGCCAAAAAATTGTGCTTAATGGCGGCTGGGCTTGCAGCTCAAAATTTGGGTATGGCTTTAAAAGATAATCAATACGTTCTGACTGGCATGGCAGAGATGGTACTCCAAGTCTATGCCATGGAAAGTGGAGTTCTCAGAGCTCAGAAAGTTCAAAACCTTGACGTATCTGATGAGCATAAAGCATTTGTCGAGAAAGCTGCAACTGCTGGAACTTATGCAGCATTTAATATTCTTGAGCAACAAGCTAAAGAAGTTCTCTGTGCAGTCGAGAAAGGGGATTCTCTCAGTACTGTTATGGCAGGAATGCGCAAGCTTGTTCGACGTCCTAACGTAGATATGATTGGATTACGCAAAGAAATTGCTGAATATATTATTAAAAAAGAGGCTTATCCAATTAACTACTAAGGTATGTAAAAGAAAGGGGCCATGCCCCTTTCTTTGTACTATTATAAATATCGGGTAAGGCTGATTCTCGCCGTCCTTGGCGTGAAGGACATTTGGCCATCACTGCACCTTCCATCACGACACCTAGCCATCCATGGCGGTGTTCTAATTTCGAACATTCTTGTTCGAGTCATGGCCAGCGCACCAGTGCAACTAAGGCTACCGCCAACGCCAAGGCTTGGCGCGTGCTGAATTTTCTTTAATTATTATGTGAATCCTTGGGTCATGAAGCTTAGCGCTAGCCTAAGTTTCTTAAGTTTCTTAAGTTTCTGCAATAAAAAAGGCCATCGTCTTAAGACATGGCCTTTTCTGCTAAATTGTTATTATCTTTGATTAGTTGTGTGCATTCATCGCAAAGAACTTTGAAGATTTCCGGATTGTCTTGGCCGGAAAAAAACAGAATTTTTTGGCATTGCTCGCACACGACACGGTACGGTACTGAGTGAGTAAGGGACTTTAGCGCAGTATCCATAGAGATCCTCCTCTAGCATGAATGTGTTAACTTAATTAACATCTATATTATTACCATTGTACAACATTTAATGATCAATAACAATGAATCACTATTCATTCTTTGATTGGAGAGAAACTAATGTCTGAAATAATGGAAGTCGCTCAAAATGTCTATTTGCTAAAAGTCCAAGTTCCCATTAATGTTGATTCAGTCAACCTTTATCTGATCGATGGTGAAGTTCCAACGCTCATCGATGCAGGGACCAATACGCCTAATGTCATCGAAGCGGTTCATGAAGGCATGAAACACGTGGGCATAAAGCGACTGGAACAAGTTTTAGTGACCCATTGGCATGTTGACCATGCTGGAGCAGCAGCAAGTTTTGCGAAAGAAGGGGCCCGGATTTTTGTGGGTTCCAGAGATTACCTAGAATGGTTTAGTTTTATACAGGGACAAGCTTTCGGAAAGTTGAAGGACTGGGCTACCCAAGAGTGGGGAGTTCCGAAAAATGAAATTTCAGGAATGATAAAAGTGTTTGAGTATTTTCGGATGTTAAGCGCCTTGCCTGATGAAGTCAATTTAATCGAGCCTGGTCAGTCGATTATGGCCGGAGACAATTTTTTAAGGGCTTTTTTAACAGCTGGTCACACCGCAGGACATATGTCGTTTTATAATGAGAAAGATCGTCTTCTTTTTTCGGGTGATATGCTTCTACCGGATGAGATACCCTATCCAGGAATTTGGCAGGAAGGGAATCAAGTTGTGAGTGGATTACCGAGTTATCTTGATAGTTTGGCAGTTATTGAAGCACTTCAAGCCCAAACTTATTTTCCGGCTCACGGGGCTCCTCAGGAAGATTCAGTCAAACGTTGTCAAGAAATTCGAGAGCAGTTGTTTCATCAAATTGAAAAGCATCAGCCCGCTGAAAGTGTGTATTTAAGTGCGTCAAATTTCGGCAATCAGAAGATACATCCGGGTGTACTCTTTTTAAAATTACACTATGTTTATGGGTGGGAACAGCTTCAAAAACGTGCAGGGTAGGTACAGGCCTAACTTGCTTGAGGAGGAAAAACTCCATGAAAAGCAACGAGAAATTAATCAAAGAGGGAAAGCAGAATAACATCAGTTTAGTCAAGTATATTTGGAAAACTTTAATAACGGTTGTTCCTATGGTTTCTGCTATGGGTGTTGTTATCGCTTATATTATGAAACTTGAATGGGAGAGAACGGTGATATTATTACTGTGTTTTCTGCTTTCAGGTGTTCTCATAGGAATCGTTGCTTCTTTAAAGAATTATCGTCGTTTTTTGATGCCCATCTATGCTATGCAAAAAGGGATCATTGATGTAGCCCAAGGAGATTTGACCCAACGAGTCCAAGTCATAAAAAATAGCGAATTGGCGCAATTAGGGTATTCATTTAATGACATGATGGAAAACTTTGATAGTATCATTCGTAAAATTCGTGTAATGACTAATTCTTGGGTGATTTCGTCTGAAGAATTATCAGCTAGCGCTCAGGAAGTGACAGCATCAAACACGGATGTTGCGGATAATATAAGCCAAATGGCTATAGATGCCAAACATCAAGCAAGAACCCTTCAACAGATGAAAGATATGGTAATGGAACTAGAGAATGCAGCGCAAATGATTTCAGGTAGGGCTATGTCCGTTTCCGTTGAGGCTGTGAAGTCCGAGCAATATTCTGCAGAAGGATTAAATAGGCTTTCCGTGATTGTGAAGGCGATGGAGGTAACCAATCAATCTGTGAGTAAATCCGTGAGTACGATTGAGAATTTAGCTGATCAATCGAATCGGATCGGTTCGATCACTGAGGCAATTGCCCAGGTAGCTCAGCAAACAAATCTTTTGGCACTCAATGCTGCCATCGAAGCGGCGCGAGCAGGTGAGCATGGGCGGGGGTTTGCTGTAGTTGCGGACGAAATTCGAAAACTTGCGGAAAGTGTGGCCACCTCAACACGAGAAGTTACAGAAATTACCACCCTGATTCAAGGGAGTGTCAATGATGCAGTACAAGGAATGATGAAGACTGCTTCTATGGTGAAAGATAGTGTTTCTACGATTCATAAGGCTCAGGAAACCTTAGCCGATATCGTCAATTCTACCAAAGGGGTATCTAACAATATCTCAGATATTGCGGCCTCTAGCGAACAGATGCTCGGAAGTATGGAGGAGATGACTCGCTATGTCAGTACGGTCATGCAGGTTTCGGAAGAGGCGGCTGGCACAACAGAAACGATTAAAGAGTCAACCACGGAAGTGACAGCGACGATGCAAATTGTTGCTACAGCCGCACAAACCCTAGCGCAAAACGCAACTCAGCTTAAGCAAGAAGTGGAACGATTTAGGGTTTGCAGCTCAAGAAACGTGTAGGGTGAAAGTCGAACAACGCTCTGGAGAAAATTGAAAGGATACAATACTATCTAGTTCTCCAATTAGGCGGGGTATCAGTGATACCAACGGGTTCGAATTATGAAACAAATTCATCGCTACTAAAATAAACTTTAACATCTTCTTCTTGGCACAATACCCTGAGCGCCCCTTGCGCCAAGGCTAACATTTCATCCTCACCCGGGTAGACTATGATAGGCCCGATAAACGAGACTCGTTCCTGGATAGCATCAGTGACTTCTTTTCCAAACGCAATGCCACCGGTTAAAATAATAGCATCCACTTTTCCACAAAGAACGGTTGCACAACTGCCAATTTCTTTAGATACCTGATAAATAAAAGCATCAAATTTAAGACGACAATCCTCATTACCACGTACACATAATTTAGTAACTGTCCGCACGTCATTAGTATTAAGGAAAGCCATGAATCCGCCCTCGCCTACTATTCGCTTTTGCATCTCATCAAGAGTAGCTTCCCCACTGTAACACAGGCGCACCAAGTCACCTATAGGCACTCCGCCGCTTCTTTCTGGCGAAAATGGGCCTTCCCCATCTAGCGCATTATTCACATCCACCACGCGGCCATACTTGTGTACCCCAACTGACACTCCGCCCCCTAAATGTGCCACAATTAAGTTCAAGTCTTCGTATTTTTTGCCAGATTCACGAGCGTACCGTTTGGCAACAGCTTTCTGATTCAGCGCATGAAAAATACTTCTACGCTTTATTTCAGGGAAACCGGAAATACGAGCCACAGGGTCCATTTCATCTATCACAACTGGATCAACAATGTAAGCAGGTACATTCAATAATTCAGCAATTTCATGAGCAATAATACCACCCAGATTGGAGGCATGCTGACCCTGTACTCCGATCCGCAAATCCTCAAGCATGGCCTGATTGACAGCGTAAGTCCCGCCTTCAATCGGCCTTAACAACCCGCCACGTCCGACGACGGCCCCAATACTATTTAAATCAATATCCTTTTCTTGTAACAATTTAAGGATCAGTTCTTTACGGAAAATTAATTGGCCGTAGATTGAGGTATAAGCATCTAACTCCTCGCCGGAGTGACGAATAGTGTCTTCCATTAACTTTTGCTCATCTTGATAAACAGCTACCTTAGTAGATGTAGAACCAGGGTTAATAATCAATAAATTATTGAACAAGATTCTTACCTCCCGAAAATAGATTATGATGCAATTTATATTATTTATATACATCAGTCACTTTTATAATGTTTAGTTTACAAAGATCGGATATCTTGGGAATTTAGTTAATGGCCTTTTGGGGAAAATTCAAATTGATACCATGCCAACGGTTGCCTACCTAATGGATGACCTAAAGGGAATATATTTTAAATATATTCCCTTTAGGTTTTAATTACATTATCAGTGTTTTTCGGAATCTGAAAATCAACTCATACTTTTGTCATCCAATCGTGAGACTCCCACTTCTTGTAAGTGGGAGTGGTACCTCGTGCTCTGCTTCTGTGACGAAAGCCTCCAGTGACGATACGTCACCGAAGTCTC
Source organism: Desulfosporosinus burensis (assembly GCF_054657535.1). Classification (NCBI taxonomy): domain Bacteria; kingdom Bacillati; phylum Bacillota; class Clostridia; order Eubacteriales; family Desulfitobacteriaceae; genus Desulfosporosinus; species Desulfosporosinus burensis. The sequence goes on along the minus strand of NZ_BAAHYN010000011.1, from coordinate 210,101 downwards.
GATGTTCAACTTTAGTTGAACGAGTTCACTTGAAACTTTATTGATCGCTGACGCTCGGCCAATTCACAACAGTCTTTAAAGTAACTGCTCCTTCTTTTTGGCGCTTATTAGACTCAAATATCACAGGACTTTTCTAGCTTAGAGAATTCCAACACCCTTGGCTAAAGCAAATGCAATCGCCCCGCCAATCATGGGGCCAACAATAGGGACCCATGAATATGCCCAATCGGAATCTCCTTTGCCAGCAATGGGGCATATGAAATGAGCAATTCGGGGGCCTAAGTCACGAGCCGGGTTCATAGCATATCCTGTGGGACCACCCAGGCAGGCACCTAATCCGAAAATCAAAAGACCGACCATCAAAGGACCATATCCAGGGGTCATAACTCCTACGTTTTTTGAGAAAATAGCAAAAACCCCGAATATTAACATGATTGTAGCAATGATTTCGAAAAACAAATTTTGCGCATAATTCCGGACAGCTGGAAAGGTACAAAAAACTCCCAATTTTGTGGCCTTATCTTCCGTAAGTTCCCAGTGACCGCGGAAGAGCAACCAAGTAACACAACCACCGGCAACGCCACCCGCTATTTGTAAAAACATGATGAGTATGGCATCAGATACTGAATAGACCCCGTTTAAGAGTTTCGCGAATGTTACTGCTGGGTTAAGATCACCTTGCGCACCGCAGGCAATCGCAACAAAAATCCCCATCATAACACCGACCCCCCAGCCGGCAATGATATTCACCCAACCAGCGCCTTCAGCCTTTGATTTTGATAGGCACGAGTTTGCGACTACGCCGTTTCCAAAAATAATAAGCGTAGTTACACCTAGAAATTCCCCTAAATATGGAGTAACCATAATTAGAACCCTCCTCATTTTACTATTATTTTGTGATCTTTTTTCTTACTTCTGAATAGTCGCTCCTTTCTTCACAATGATTAAATTTAAAATATATTGATATAGTACCTCCAATTTGGATAAATACCTGTACATTAATTTGCCGGTATATATTACATTATTGCCTTACCAAAGCGACGCATTTTCAAGTAATAGCCCATAAAATTCCATAACTGTGATTATTACATATAAAGTAGGATTCATTTGTCCGAGTAGATTGACAAGTAACTGAAAGTTCTAATGAAGATGCAAAAAGTGGCCCAAAGCCCTTCGATATAAGGACATTGGACCACACTTAGTAAGTGAAACTCCTCGTAGCAAGCTGCGGAGAATTAGACCTCAGAAATTCAAGACATATGCAGGAGCATCAGAACATTCCTTTTTTTCGTAGAATAATACCCATAGTACTACTTGTGATAAGTGCTAGCAAAAGAACTATCCAAAATCCTGTTTGTGTACCCTGCCAAGGTACCTTGAGCGTCATGCTCCAAAAACTTGAGATCATAGTAGGAATAGCTAATAAAATTGTTACAGAAGCTAAAAATTTCATGATCTGATTTAAATTATTGTTAATGACCGAAGAAAATGCATCCATCATACTACTCATTATGTAACTATAAGTCTGAGCTAATTCCAAAGCTCGCTTATTTTCTATAATAACGCTTTCCAAAACATCCTCATCCTCTTCATGCATCTCTAGTAGATATCGCATTTGTGGGTCAGATCTCATGCGGAGGATTGTTTCCGCGACTATCACATTGCCACGTAGGGCTGCGGTAAAGTAGGTTAAGCCTTTTTCAAGATCAAGAAGTTGGAATACTTCTCGATTATTGGTTGATTTGCGTAGGCGAATCTCAATCGCATCTGTTCGCTGGCGAATATGCCGAATAAATTTCAAAAAGACTGTATCGGCATGATACAAGATTTGAAAGAATAATTGAGTCCTTTTAGTGGTATCAAATAGAAACCTACTGCCATCGATGTTATTTGGAAGTACTTGTATCAAGTCTTCACTTATGGTTATGGTTAATTCAGGTGTTAAAATAATACTGAGCGGGCTGGTCTCATATCGATCAGCACCATGAGAAACAGGAACACTAATAATGGCGAGAATACACTTTTTGCCCAAAATAATCCTAGGACTGTCATCTTCATCAACTGCAAAACGGAAAAAATGCTCCGGTATCTGGGCTGTAGCTGATATTTGTCGGATTTCACCCGATGTTGGGTTGACTAGTTTAATCCAAACTCCTTTAGCCAAGGGATCCCATGATACTTCTTGGAGCTTATCTTCTAGCGTTTTATAGGTTGTCAGCATAAAATTCTCCTTTTTAGAACCAAGCTTTGTTGTTAGAGTTCTATCCTTTCTGCACCCAATATTGTGCTTTGGAAATACCCTCAAGGTCAATATTCTCGACGATTCCGACGATAGCTGCATCAACTGCACTATTATCATTTCCCATAACATGGCGGGCAGAACTACCGGAGGTTACTAAAACATTCTCTCCATTTCCTGCACCTACAGTATCTACAGCAACCTGCAGGCTGATTGTATTCATGCCATCTAAATTTAAAGGTTGAACCACTAAAAGTTTACTTCCTACTAAGCTCTCATTCTTAGTAGGGGCCACGACAGTTCCTACAACTTTGCCAAGCCACATGGGAATCCCCCCCATAATACTAAACATAGTATTTTTGTTTCTATGCTAGTTTTTCTTAATAAACTTAGTTTGACAAGTTTATACTTTTTCCTTTGGATTATTTTGTGACAACATAGAATATTATTGTTTTTGTGTAACTACATAGAAAACACTAAAGATTTTCCAAGTACCCCTCATCTTAAAGGGCATTCGCTGCAAGAATAGACGAAGTTGTAGCAATGAGGGCAAAAAAGTTATATAGAGAGTACGTAAGGCAGAGAGACTCTGACTTTGAAAGTGTTATCGAACATCCAACGAATAATATTAGTTTGCTATAATATAGCAAATTATTGCTTCTTGCAGGAAATAGTCTGTGCTATATCAAATACTCCTTCTTATAGAAGGAGTAGTAATAAATGGATATCTCGTAACTAAAATGCTATAGTTTTACGAGGGGGGATTCAGATGGAAGCTTTGAGCCGATCTGTCTTAGGTCAAATTGTGAATATCCAGATTTTGCAGGAAATCCAAGATCATTTTTCGGAAGCAACCGGATTGGCAGCAGTAATTGTCGACGTTGAGGGGAAACCTATTACTGAACCAAGCAATTTTACCAAGTTTTGTACATATATCCGTTCTTTTCCTCAGGGGCTATCAGGCTGCACTAGTTGTGATGATCGAGCTGGTCGAGCGAGTAGAAAGAACATTGACAAGCAAAAGCCTGTTGTGTATCTATGCCATAGTGGATTAACGGATTTGGCTGCACCTATCATTGTACAAGACCAATACATCGGCGCTTTTCTTGCTGGGCAAGTTATTTTAGAAAAAGAAGATTATGATGCCAAAGCAGAAATGTTTCGCTGCGTGTCTGGTTTGGGTATGGAGACAGAAGTTTTGTCGGAGTTTTTTGATGTCATAGAAGTTGTACCAGAAAAAAGGCTCAAGGCCGCAGCCGATCTCATCTATATTATGACAAATTATATTGTGGAAATTGGAATTTCCAATATTTCTCAGAAACAACTCGTGAAAGAAGTAAAAGCCAAAGCCCACTTGGAAGCCACGTTGCGTGTTACCGAATTAAAGGCACTACAAGCTCAGGTCAATCCCCACTTTTTATTCAATGCGTTAAATACCATTGCTCGGTTGGCTCTTTTGGAAGGAGCCAGCAGAACTCAGGAAATCGTCTATGCCTTATCTGATTTACTCCGGGACAATTTACAGGATATTGACGTTCTGCGAACATTGGAAGAAGAAGTAAAATCCGCCAAAGACTATCTATTGATCCAAAAGGTGCGTTTTGGGGATCGTATTCAATCATTCATCGATATAGATCCTCAAATATTGAAAATAATGATTCCGGCTCTTACCTTGCAGCCAATCATCGAAAATGCCATCATTCATGGACTTGAAAAAAAGGTAGATGGCGGGCAGATCTTTGTTAGTGGACGGATCGAAGGAGAGCAAATTATTATTATTGTGACCGATACCGGAGTCGGAGTACCTATGGAACGCATTCGCAGTATCTTCCGTGCTGAAAAACGAACTATAACTCATGGGCAAACGACTGGTCTAGGAATCATTAATGTTCATAAACGTATTCAGCATCATTTTGGTCCTGAATACGGTCTAGAGATAGAAAGTAAAGTTGGTGAAGGCACCAGTAACTACATTCGTCTCCCAGACTGCCGGGCATAAAATGTATCAAGAGGAGAATAAGAATGTATCGATTGTTGATTGCAGATGATGAACAATTAGAACGACAAGCCTTACGGTTTATAATAGAGAAAAATTTCACCGACATTCAAGTAGTTGGTGATACTGGGGATGGCGCTAGTGCTATTAATATTGCTATAAGTGAAAAACCAGATATTGTGTTGATGGATATCCGCATGCCTGGAATAGACGGTTTGGAAGCTGCCAAAAGTATATTGGACTTGCTTCCAAATGTAAGCGTTATCATGCTTACAGCAATGGACGATTTTAATAGCGCTAAGCAAGCCCTAACAATAGGTGCTGAGGGATACTTGCTAAAACCGGTACGCCCTAATGATTTACTGTCCACTTTACGGACTATCATAAGCAAAATTAGCGTGATACAGTTAAAGCAACAGGAAGAAGCACTCTTACGTAAAAACGTAGAAGACGCCATGCCATTTATCCAAATGTCTTTTGTATATGATTTGATTTCAGGTAACATTATGGAACTGGAACAATTTTGGGAACGATCGACGTTTCTAGGGATGAAAGTTGATCCTGGGGTCGCATTAGTTGTGGATATTGATAATTTTAAGCAACTCACCTATAGTGATTCTGAACTGGAAAAACAAATGTTAAAACAGCGAGTTTATCAGCTGATTTGCAGTGTCGTGGGTGATAATGGCTTGGTTACTCCCTTTAGCAGTGACAATTTGATTATTTTATTAGGATTTAAGGAAGTAGATACACCAAGAATTATAAAAAATGATGTGCATAAAATAGCGACAAATATAAGAGATAGTATTCTTCGATCTATGAATACTAGTATTACGGTTGGAATTGGACGTTATTACAATAATCCATTGGATATACAGAAGTCTTACCGCGAAGCCTTGAATGCCCAGCGGCAGAGGTTTTATCTTGGGGATAATCAAATCATTCATGTTGAAGATATACCTCATCTAAGTACAGGACCCTTCAATTATCCTTTTCATTACGAGCGGACAGTATTGGATAAGGTTCGTTGTGGGGATAGAAAACAGGCTAAACAGGCACTGAGTAAGTTATTGAGTGAAATATTTGTGAGTAACGCTAGTATTGAGACCGTGAAAGCTTGTGTCCTCGAATTATTGATCGTATTATCCCGAGCGGCAGTAGAAGGGGGTGCTAATTTAGACCAGCTCACCTTGTTAAATTTTAATAGTATCAATGTTTTAATTGGGTGTTGTTCTAAAGAACAGGTGGAACAGTGGATGTTGGAATCCTTAGATTGCGTTATGGACAATATGTTGGAAAATAGAAGCAGCATTAATATTCGAGTTGCGAATAGTGCGTGTGATTATATAAAGGAAAATTGCCATAGAAATATATCATTAGAAGAAGTTGCAGAAACTGTACATTTAAGTCGCTTTTACTTTAGTCGATTATTTAAGCAGGAAAAGGGTTGCAACTTTGTAGATTTTATAACGAAAGTTAGAATTGATAGAGCAAAGTTGATGTTGCAAAATCCAGATTATAATGTAGTACGTATCGCTGCAGAGGTAGGTTATCAAGATGCTAGTTATTTTTGTCGCGTATTTCGCCAAGCGACTGATTTGACACCTAATCAGTATCGTAAGGAGATGCGTCAAAAAAAGACTGGCAATGAAGGAAAAGGATAGAGAAAAATATTGTAAGTAGTAGCAGATTATAAAAACGCATAATTCAAACGAAAAGGACTGTGGTCAAACAGTCCTTTTTTGCTTTTCTGTAAAAAAAACAGTGGATAGAAAACAATAAAGTCTTATAAAAATAGTTCGGTCCAATATATAGGATAAATATCTACAACGAACACCGCAAATATATCCAGTGGGTAAGCAATATATGCTGAAGTAAAAATGGATAGAAAAAGCTACTATTTATATAGCTTTTAAATCTCTCCCTCCCAGGTTTGCTAGTATGTTTTCCCTGCCGGCTATAGGGATGGTCACTTAAATATACGCACCTGGAATCGATAGGGTGAAAGTAAAGTCTCGTTTATTGCAGGGGGGTGTCAAAGAACTAATATTTTTTATTCCAGCCCATATTGGAGAAGGAGTAGTTTGCTTTTTTAATATTTTGAGGAGGGGAGGTTCAAATCATGAGTGAGGCCTTAGGTATGATCGAAACCAAAGGATTGGTAGGGGCTATTGAAGCAGCTGATGCGATGGTAAAGGCAGCTAATGTCGAATTAATCGGCTATGAAAAAATAGGTTCAGGTTTAGTGACGGTGATGGTTCGGGGCGATGTTGGTGCTATAAAAGCAGCAACAGATGCTGGTGCCGCCGCAGCACGGAAAGTGGGCGAAGTTGTTTCCATTCACGTTATTCCTCGTCCACATACAGATGTGGAGAAAATTCTTCCCAAAGTCAAATAGGAATTAATTTGGAGGTGTAAGTTTTTATGCAAGAACAGTTAATTGACAAGGTCATGGACGAAATCAAGAAACGTATGGAAAGCCAAGTTCCTGACGAGACGGGACAGGAAAAAACCAAAGCGGTCGTAAACATAGGCATGACTGAGTATGTCGGTACTGCAATCGGCGATACCATTGGACTGGTTATAGCCAACGTTGATCCCATGTTGCATGAAAAGATGAAGATAGATCCAAAATATCGTTCTATTGGGATCCTTGGTGCCCGTACTGGAGCAGGTCCTCATATTATGGCCGCAGATGAAGCAGTTAAAGCTACTAATACTGAAATTATCAGCATTGAATTGCCCAGGGACACAAAAGGTGGAGCCGGACACGGTTGTTTGATTCTTTTTGGTGCTGAAGAAGTTTCAGACGCTCGCCGGGCAATTGAAGTAGCCTTGAAAGAACTTGATCGCACCTTTGGGGATGTGTATGCCAATGATGCAGGACATCTTGAAATGCAGTATACTGCTCGGGCAAGTTTTGCTGTCAATAAAGCTTTTGGCGCACCAGTTGGTAAAGCTTTTGGCCTGATTGTCGGCGCTCCTGCAGCCATCGGAGTGCTAATGTCTGATGTTGCTGTTAAAACAGCAAATGTTGAAATAGTTGGATATGCCAGCCCTGGGGGTGGTAGTCACTCTAACGAGGCAATTCTTATGGTGACTGGGGATTCTGGAGCAGTACGCCAATCGGTCTTAGCGGCAAAAGAAGCGGGTCTGAAACTGCTGGAAGCAATAGGTGGTCCAGCTCCATCAGTAACGACACCATATATCTAAGAGTAGGGAGGGGAGAAATAATGAAAAGGTCAAAACGATTTGAGGTATTAGCTGCCCGCCCTGTCAATCAGGACGGTTTCGTAGAAGAATGGCCAGAGGTGGGTCTAATAGCCATGGGCAGCCCCAATGACCCGGAGCCTAGTATAAAAATTGAAAATGGGAAAATCGTCGAAATGGACGGGGTATCTCGCAGTAACTTTGATTTTATTGAACAATTTATTGCGGATTACGCCATTGATGTGACCGTAGCCGAAAAGTCAATGGCTATGGATAATAACGATATCGCCAAGATGCTTGTAGATATTAATGTCTCAAGAGACGAAATAGTAAAGCTTGTTCGTGGATTAACAGCGGCTAAACTTGTAGCTGTTTTCAACACTATGAATGTCGTCGAAATGATGATGGCCATGCAAAAAATGCGGGCCCGTAAAATTCCCTCTAATCAGTGCCATATTACTAACATTAAGGACAATCCAGTACTGATTGCTGCGGACGGAGCGGAAGCAGCAATGCGCGGATTTGATGAAATGGAAACTACAGTGGCGGTCGTCCGGTATGCACCCTTCAATGCCCTGGCGCTTCTGATTGGTGGTCAGACTGGTCGGGGCGGTACATTGATTCAGTGTGCGCTGGAAGAAGCGACAGAGTTGGAGCTTGGCATGCGTGGTATTACTGCTTATGCGGAAACCATTTCGGTATACGGTACAGAAAATGTGTTTGTTGACGGTGATGACACACCTTGGTCAAAAGGCTTTCTTGCTTCGGCCTATGCTTCGCGGGGTCTGAAAATGAGGTTTACTTCTGGTACCGGTTCGGAAGTGCAGATGGGTTATGCAGAGGGTAAATCCATGCTATATTTAGAAATTCGTTGCATTATGGTTACACGGGGGGCTGGTGTCCAGGGATTGCAGAACGGATCTGTAAGTTGTATTGGTGTACCGGCTGCTGTTCCATCGGGTATTCGTGCGGTGTTGGCAGAAAATCTGTGCACCACGATGCTGGATCTGGAAGTTGCATCCAGTAATGACCAGACATTTACTCATTCCGATATTCGGCGTACTGCTCGTACGTTAATGCAAATGCTCCCCGGCACTGACTTCATCTGTTCTGGTTTTGGAGGCATTCCCAACTATGACAATATGTTTGCTGGTTCGAACTGGGATGTTGAAGACTATGACGATTGGAATATCATTCAGCGTGACTTGAAAGTCGATGGTGGACTAAGACCAATTTCCGAGGAACAAGCTATTGCAGTTCGTAATAAAGCTGCCCGGGCGTTGCAGGCTGTGTTTAAAGAACTCGGCTTCCCGGAAATCAAAGATGAAGAAGTCGAAGCCGCAACCTATGCACATGGTAGTAAGGATATGCCTGAACGCAACGTAGTTGAAGATTTAAAAGCCGCTCAAGAATTGATGAGTCGAGGCATTACTGGTCTGGATATCGTTAAAGCATTGGCTAAAAACGGTTTTAGTGATTTAGCTGACCATATACTGAATCTTTTAAAACAACGTATTTCAGGAGATTATCTCCATACATCTGCCATTCTTGACAAAGACTTTAATGTTATAAGTGCAGTCAATAGCCGGAATGACTATCGTGGTCCAGGAACTGGTTATCGCATCAGCGATGAACGTTGGGATGAAATTAAAACCATCAGTCAGGCCATTAAACCGTCTGATTTTGACGTTTGAGTCAGGAAGAGAGGTGTATTGTAATGGAATTAAATGCGCAAATGATTCGTGAAATTATTGTGCAAGTGGTACAAGGGATGCAAGGAAGTGAACAATCCAAAAGTGCAAAACCAGTGGTCGCTGGGCATCCGATGACTTTGGTGGAAAAAGGCGAAGCACGCCTTGGTACGAGGGCTGATGAAGTGGTGATTGCTTTAGCTCCAGCCTTTGGCAAATATCAAAATAAAACCATCGTGAATGTTCCTCACGGCGATGTACTGCGGGAAATGATTGCTGGTATTGAGGAACAAGGTTTACATGCCCGTGTGATCAGGGTAATACGTACTTCTGATGTGGCTTTTGCCGCCCATGACGCTACTAAGCTGAGTGGCTCGGGAATTGCTATTGGGATACAGTCCAGAGGAACGACAGTAATTCACCAAAAAGGTTTGCCACCATTGAGTAATCTGGAACTATTTTCCCAGTCGCCCTTGCTGGATTTGGAAGCTTATCGGGCTATTGGCGGTAATGCTGCTAAGTATGCCAAAGGAGAATCCCCAACTCCGGTGCCAACTAAAAATGATCAGATGGCACGGCCTAAGTTTCAGGCAAAAGCAGCAGTGCTTCATATTAAAGAAACGGAACACGTGGTTCCTGGAACTAAACCGGTCGAACTTGAAGTGAATTTTAATTAAGCGGAGGTGATAGAAATGTCTCAAGAAAAATTGATAGAAAATATGGTCCGTGAAGTATTAAAGTCGATGTCTCAAGCACCACAAACTACATTGGCTCCTTCAAAGGGTACATTACAAGGATTAAATCCAGACCATGATTACCCTTTGGCTGCCAAACGACCAGAATTATTGAAAACTCCTACGGGTAAAAAGCTCTCAGACATTACGCTGGAGAACGTGTTAAATGGTAAGGTAACGCCCAAAGATGTGAGTATTGCTCCAGAGACACTTCGAATGCAGGCTGATATTGCGGATGGTGTTGGGAGAACCCAGCTTGCCAATAATTTGCGTAGGGCGGCGGAATTAACGGCTATCCCTGATAACCGTATACTTGAAATGTATAATGCTCTTCGTCCCTATCGGTCGACTAAAGCGGAATTAATCCTTATTGCTGAAGAAATGGAAACTAAATATAAGGCAACCATAAGTGGCGCTTTTGTGAGAGAGGCTGCAGGGGTTTACGAACGCCGTAATCGTCTCAGAGCGGAGTAGGGTGGGATTTTCATGACTATCGTTGCGGGTGTGGATATCGGGAATTCCACAACGGAAGTGTGTTTAGCTAGTATTGATTCACTAATCTTAATTAAGTATTTAGCTAGTAGTATTATTAAAACTACTGGTATCAAAGGTACAGTAGCTAACGTACCTGGGATTGTCATTGCTTTAGAAGAAGCGTTAAAAAAATCTGGGCTTAAGATGACTGATCTGGATGAAATACGGCTAAATGAAGCAACTCCGGTAATTGGGGATTTGGCAATGGAAACCATTACCGAAACAATTATTACCGAATCAACGATGATTGGTCACAATCCATCGACACCTGGCGGGGTGGGCTTAGGTGTCGGAACAACAGTGTTGTTAAGTCAACTGGTTGGTATTATTGCAGGAGAGAAGGTCCTTTGCGTTATTCCCGCAGGCATTGATTTTCAAGAAGCAGCTGATGCTCTTAATGAGGCTATGACCCGAGGGATTGATGTTCAAGGAGTCATCGTTAAGCAAGATGATGCGGTGCTGATTGCTAATCGGCTCAAGAGAATCATACCAGTAGTGGACGAAGTGACCCTGATTGATAAGGTTCCCCTTGGAATGATGGCAGCAGTGGAAGTGGCTGAAGCGGGGCAAACCATTACAACCTTATCCAATCCATATGGGATTGCAACTGTGTTTAAGTTATCTGCTGACGAGACCAAGATGGTGGTCCCTATTGCCAGGGCTCTGATTGGCAATCGATCGGCAGTCGTTGTGCGTACACCAGCAGGGGATGTCAAGGCCCGGACTATATCAGCTGGATTTATCACTGTCTTTGGAGAAAAAGGTAAGGCTGATATCGATGTTGATGCTGGTGCTGCAAGAATAATGGCAACAGTGGAACGGGTACAACCAGTTCTTGACGTACAGGGAGAAGCTGGAACCAACGTTAGCGGGATGCTGGAAAGAGTTCGCCAAGTGATGAGTGAACTTACATCCCAACCTCTTGGAGAAATGAAAATTCAAGATCTGCTGGCAGTCGATACATTTGTACCCCAAAAAGTGCAGGGTGGGTTAGCTGGAGAATTCGCGCTAGAAAATGCGGTGGCTTTGTCGGCTATGGTAAAAACGAGCCGCCTTCCCATGCAACAGATAGCCGACCAGTTAAGCAAAAATCTCGGCCTTCGAGTTGTGATTGCGGGAGTGGAGGCCAATATGGCAATTCGTGGTGCCCTTACGACTCCGGGTACAGATAAACCTCTTGCAATTCTTGATATGGGCGGTGGCTCGACGGATGCGGCCATTATCACCAGGGATGGACGGGTATTGTCTATCCACCTAGCTGGAGCAGGTGATATGGTCACGATGTTGATCAATTCCGAATTAGGACTCAATGATTTTGATCTATCAGAAGACATCAAGAAATACCCTCTGGCTAAAGTTGAAAGTTTATTTCATATAAGGTTAGAGGATGGGACGGTGCGGTTTTATGAGCATCATCTTCCGCCTGAGGTTTTTTCCCGTGTGGTAATTTTAAAAGCAGGTGAAATGGTTCCTATTCCCACAAATCATCCCTTGGATAAGGTTCGTCATGTGCGTCGAGAGGCCAAAAAACGGGTGTTTGTAACAAATGCCTTGCGGTCTCTAGCGCGGGTGGCTCCAACAGGCAATATCCGCCATATCGATTTTGTTGTTTTGGTAGGTGGATCAGCCTTGGATTTTGAAGTGGCGGATATGGTGACTGATGCCTTGGCTGAGTATGGGATTGTATGCGGACGGGGAAATATTCGGGGCTCAGAAGGTCCTAGAAATGCCGTGGCTACTGGACTGGTACTATCCTATCTTGGCGGAGAGGCGTGAAAAGAATGCTACCCGACGGAGCATCAGTTAAACCTTGTGTGCTGATTCATGTTTCCCCCCACCTTGGCTGGGAAGAGAAAATCAGAGAAGTGCAAGCAGGCCTGGAAGAAGAAGGAATACCCTGCTTTGTGGTGCAGGCTAAGGAATCCGATGTAGTTGCTCTGGCTTATCAAGGGGCTTGCGCTTCAAAACTTGAGGTGGGATTAGGTATCGGGGCAGATGGTTTATGTATTCATTATTGCAAGTTGCCTGATCAGCACCCTCTATTCGCCCTAAATGTTCCGGGAACACCTGTACAATGGCGTCATTTCGGCTATAATGCAGCTCGTTTAGTAAAAGGCATTCCCTTTAAAGAACAGCCATTGGAAGATCTCGCTCCCCAGTTTGTGGATTCAAGTTTACTATATAACTTAGTTTATGGAATCGTTCAGAAAGTTCTTCGAGAAACTGACCAAGGCCATGGGGAGGTGAAACATGGTCAGAAATGCGATTGGGTTAATTGAAACAGTTGGATTGGTTGCGGCCCTTGAAGCGGTTGATGCGGCACTCAAAGCAGCCAATATTGAGTTAATCGGGTATGAACTGACTAAAGGCAGGGGAATGGTGCTTGTCAAATTAAGTGGTGACGTTGGAGCCATTAAGGTGGCTGTTGAAGCCGGTAGGATAGCTGCTGGTAACGTTAATAAGGTAGTGGCTACTCATGTTATACCTCGGCCTCATCAACAGTTGTCTTGTGTTTTAGCCACAAAGGAAACCCCAAATAGGAAAGTTCAGGCAGCTTCGGAAATGGTCATTGATATTCAAGTGGCTACGAATGAGGGCGAGAATATTGAAGAACATGGGGTGCAGCTCCAGATACTACAAGAAATAGAAGGGGGAGAGGAGCTGGAAATAGCCCCTATCGAACTGAATAATGAAAATCCAGAGCCCATTGGAGTTGTTTCTAGTGTCGAGCAGGGCAAAAATCCAGCTGTACTTTGCAATTTTTGTAGAGATCCAGCTTGTCACCGCAAAAAGGGTGATCCCAAGGTAACTTGTATTCACTATGGAAAAAATAATGAGGAGGCTGAATAGATATGCGCGGAGAAGCACTGGGAATGGTAGAAACAAAAGGTTTAATTGCAGCAATTGAAGCTGCTGATGCTATGGTTAAGGCAGCGAATGTTATATTAGTTGGCTATGAAAAAATTGGTTCTGGTTTGGTGACTGTTTTGGTAAGAGGAGATGTTGGGGCAGTGAAGGCAGCTACAGACACTGGCGCGGCGGCTGCACAAAAAGTCGGTGAGCTAGTTTCTGTACATGTTATTCCACGTCCTCATACAGATATTGAAAAGATTCTTCCTAAGGTTGAGGGTATATAAGACTAATTTTTATTACAAATATCGGCAGAATGAGGTGAGATGATGGATAGGACTATGATTGAGCAAATTGTGACACAAGTGTTAACCGTTTTGTCAAATCCAGAAGCGACAGGTGCGGCGATAAAGGGCATTCCTGTAGGTATATCCAATCGCCATATCCACCTCTCTGCCTACCATGTTGAAATATTGTTTGGTAGAGGTCATACTCTGACAGCGAAAAAAGATCTGAAGCAGGTTGGCGAATTTGCCGCTGCAGAAACAGTTACTCTTGTAGGACTAAAGGGTGTGATTCAAGGTGTTAGGGTGCTCGGACCGGCACGGAAGATTACACAGGTAGAAATATCTTGTTCTGACGGATTTAATTTAGGCATTTTGCCACCCTTGCGTGACTCTGGTCAGATTGTTGAGTCAGCTGGTCTAGTTGTAGTTGGTACCTCTGGCGCAATTACCCTAAAAGAAGGGGTGATTTGTGCAGCCAGGCATATTCATATGAATAATGATGACGCCCAGCGGTTTGGTGTTTCCGATGGAGATCGTGTTATGGCTGAGGTTGACGGTCCGCGGGGATGTATCTTTAAGAACGTTTTGGTACGCGTACATCCCAGTTTTCGATTGGAATTTCATCTCGATACCGATGAGGCTAACGCCGTTGGACTGAAAAATGGCGATCAAGTAAGGTTGCCACAGTGCGTGGAGGTGTAGCATGGATAATGAAAAATTGGTGCAATTAGTTACGGCTGAGGTATTGCGCCAATTAGGACAGGTGCCTTTGGCTACTCACGACAAAGCTATCCAGCGTCCCCAGCAGGCTTTGGCTATTTTTACCGGGGGAACGATTGGACTTGAGCAAAGTTTAGCAGAACTGCAAAAAATCCAGGCTCTAAATATTGAGCTAACGGTCGTTCTTTCAGCGGCTGCTGAAGAAATTGTGGGGATTAAGCGAATTAAAGACTGCTTGGGTAGTGACATAAGCGTGGTAACTACCCAGTCTTCCTATCCAGGTAAGTTATTGCGGGAGGTCGATATCGTCCTCGTCCCTGTACTCACCCAAAATACGGCTGCCAAGTTGGCTTATACATTGTCTGATACCCTAGCTACAACTCTCATAATGCAAGCCTTAATGCTGGGCAAGCCCGTAATAGCGGCTATAAATGCAGCAGACCCTCAGGATAGCTGGCGGGTAAAGGGAAATATGGGGAAATGCCCTCCAGGACTATTGCAAGCGTTGCGAGAGAATTTGCGAAAAGTTGAAGGGTATGGAATTAGGCTCGTGCAAGTTGATGACTTAGCAACGGAAAGCCAAAAAATAATGGATTGTAGGCTTAAAACGTCCCTAAGTGTTCCACATACAAAAAAGAGTGTGATGGACGCTGCGACCATAAAAGTTGCTGCAGGTAATGGCCTAAAGAGTATTACTGTTTCGCAAGAAACGATTATCACTCCTTTGGCCCGGGATGTAGCTCGAGATTATGGTTTAGAGATTGTGCAGGATCATATTTATAGGTAGCAACAGGAATGGGAGGGGAGTTTATGTGGGTGGGAATGGTAATAGGATCGTTGGTGGCTACGCCTAAGGATGAAAGCCTTATCGGCTTCAAGTTACTGTTCGTGCAACCTAAGAAATATTATCAAAAACAAATTAGAACTCCTGTTGTGGCTGTGGATACCATCGGTGCTGGTACAGGTGAGACTGTCCTCGTTGTAGAGGGCAGCTCAGCCCGGCATTTGATCGGCAAACCTCATGGGGCGGTAGATGCTGCTATTATTGGGATTATTAATAATATCGAGTTAAATAAATATTTACTCGAGGAGTAATATATGTATGAAAGTTTATACGAAAACTGGAGATGAAGGACAAACAAACTTGTTGAGCAAACAACGGGTTTTTAAGGATGATGCGCGGGTAGAAGCCTATGGCACAGTAGACGAGGCAAATTCAGCCATGGGCTTAGCAAAGTCCCTTATCAAACCATCATGGGCTATTGATATCATTCATCAAATTCAGGTAGAATTAATTTTCTTAAATGCAGATCTGGCGACAGATACCATGTCTGCAGTTGACTATCGAATAACCCCGGAGCATGTTGAGGGGCTAGAATCACTGATTGATTTCTTAGAGCAAAGACGCATTCCGCAAAGAGGCTTTGTAACGCCCGGGACTACCTCAGCCAGCGCAGCTCTGGACCTGGCACGAACCATTGTGCGCCGAGCAGAACGCTGTGTTGTTAGACTTAAAAGAACAGGGGAAGTGACTGTACCTGTTTCACTATATTTAAATCGCCTTTCAGACTTGTTATTTGTCTTAGCCAGATGTGTAGAGCAAGAAGAAATAGTCGGCACTGTTACTAGTAAGGTACTATCTGTGTTAAAGGGCGAAAAAGCAAATAGTGTAAAGGAGGATCAATGTAGTATGTTAGCAAAGGCAAAAAAAATGATAGCAGCAGCGGAACAAAAAGCCCTTGAAATTGGGGTGCCTATGGTTATCGCAGTCGTTGATATTGGTGGGAATCTGGTTGCTCAACACCGTATGGATGGAGCACTACTGGCCAGCATTTCAATATCTCTTGATAAAGCATACACTGCAGTTGCGTTGAAAATGCCTACCGATCAAGCGGCCACCTTAGTAACGCCAGGGCATCCCCTATTTGGTCTCAATACTGCGGATGGGGGGAGATTAATCGTTTTTGGCGGTGGATTTCCTATTATTGAGGCCGGAAATATGATCGGCGGATTGGGCGTAAGCGGTGGCAGCGTAGATGAGGATATGATGGTTGCTAAGGCCGGTATGGCTACTTGATGAGCAGTAGCCCCTGCTGTAAGGAGGAGAATATATGAGTGTAGATCAAGCCCTGATTATAAAAATAACATCAGAAGTTTTAGCCAAGATGCAGAAAGAAAATGTCCAACCTTGTCAGGATAGTGGCATTTTTACTACGGTTGATGAAGCAGTGGCAGCAGCTCGGCGCGCCTATAGAGAGTTAAAAACTCTGTCACTTGAGAAACGGGAAGAACTAATAAAGGCAATGCGAGATGTGTCTTTTGAAAATGCCACTATGCTGGCTCAGATGGCCGTACATGAAGCAGGTATGGGTCGGGTAGCTGATAAAACTATAAAGAATCAGCTTGTTGCCCTTAAAACTCCTGGGACGGAAGACTTGCGCACTGAGGCTTGGAGTGGTGACTGTGGGTTGACTTTAGTAGAAATGGGGCCTTATGGTGTCATTGGCGCTATAACACCGACGACTAATCCTGCAGCAACGGTTATTTGTAATGGCATTGGCATGATTGCTGCAGGTAATGCCGTATTTTTTAGTCCCCATCCCACAGCAAAAAATACATCCAAGAAAACGATAACCCTTTTAAATGAAGCGATTGTCAAGGCTGGTGGTCCCATGAATCTATTGACATCGGTAGCTGATCCTTCTATTACTGCAGCGAATGCTATGATGAAACATCCGGGAATCAATATGCTGGTGGCAACGGGTGGTCCTGGGGTTGTTAAAGTTGTATTATCTTCTGGTAAGAAAGCCATTGGTGCAGGTGCTGGGAATCCACCAGTAATTGTAGATGAGACGGCTGATATTGAAAAAGCAGCTCGGGATATTATTGCAGGATGCTCTTTTGATAATAATTTACCATGTATTGCAGAAAAAGAAGTCATCGCCATAGGGTGTATTGCTGATAAGCTGATCACTTATATGCAAAAATACGGAGCATATTTGATTTCAGGCTCAAGGATTGATCAGTTGCTGGAAGTTGTCATGACAGCAACAGAAGAGAAGATGGCAGAAGGGTGTACGGAAAAACCGAAAAAAAGATATGGTATCAATAAAGAGTTTGTTGGTAGAGACGCAAAGTATATATTAAGTAAACTCGGCATTGATGTGCCTGATACTATACGTGTTGTTTTGTGCGAAACCCCAGCGGATCACCCTTTCGTTATCGAAGAATTAATGATGCCAATTCTACCAGTCGTACAAGTGAAAAATATTGATGCAGCGATTGAATTGGCGGTGAAAGTGGAGCATGGTAATCGTCACACAGCTATGATGCATTCTAAAAACGTTGATAATCTGACTCGGTTTGCCAAGGCCATTGAAACAACAATCTTCGTGAAGAATGCTCCTTCTTATGCAGGAATTGGCGTAGGAGGGGAAGGTTTTTGTACTTTTACAATTGCCGGACCGACAGGAGAAGGTTTGACGTCTCCCCGTAGTTTTACCCGCCAAAGGCGATGCGTTCTGGTTGATGCGTTTTCCATCATTTAGATTGAGAAATCGGATAAGTAGGGAGTCGATAGAAAATGCGTGACGAGATTGTTGCAGCAGTTAAGGCGTCCGGCGTGGTGGGAGCTGGAGGAGCTGGCTTTCCCACGCATGTCAAGATAAATGCCAGTGTTGACATAGTGATTGCCAATGGTGCAGAATGTGAGCCATTATTGAGGGCAGATCAGCATATTATGTCTGATCAAAGTACGAAACTAATCTTGGGATTGAAGACTGTCATGTTGGCCACTGGAGCACGTCAAGGATATGTTGGACTGAAGCGTAAATATGAGGAAGCAGTCAGCAATCTTGAAAGAGATATAAAAGAAATGAGCGAAAATACAATCCAGTTATTCTCCCTCCCGGACATTTATCCGGCAGGCGATGAACAGGTGCTTGTATATGAAGTGACAGGTAGAATCGTGCCAGAAGGTGGCATTCCACTCCAGGTGGGCGTGGTCGTTGCCAATGTTGAAACATTGGTGAATGTCGCCCATGCTCTCGAAGGTAGGGCTGTGACTGACAAATACGTTACTATTGGCGGTGCCGTAAGAAAACCGGTAACCCTTAAAGTGCCTATTGGCATGAAAGTGCAGGAATTGATTGATTTGGCAGGTGGATCCACTGTGGAGCCTTATGTCGTAATTGACGGTGGGCCCATGATGGGAAAGGTGATTGATCCAAATTCGCCTGTTACCAAGACAACAGGTGGTATCATTGTTTTGCCGGCAGATCATTCCTTGGTGACAGTCAAAAATACACCTTGGCAGATGATTGTTAATAGGGCAAAATCCGTTTGCTGTAATTGTTTGGCTTGTACAGAAGCTTGTCCCCGTCATTTGCTAGGGCATAGCCTAGAGCCACATCGTGTCATGCAGGCTATCGGCAGAGGGCAGATTGGTGAGTCTGAGATCTATTCACGAGCATTTCTCTGTTCTGAATGTGGCGCTTGTGATACATATGGTTGTACGATGGGGTTATCCCCTCGCAGAGTCAATGCAGAAATCAAAAAGCAGTTGACTAAGCTAGGGATAAAAAATCCCCATCACTCTAAACCACAACAGGGACGAACAAATCGTGAATATCATCTGATTCCCACTAAACGACTGATTGCTCGTTTGGGGATTTCCACCTACGATGTCAAAGCTCCGCTTAGTGTACAAGAGATGATTGTGAGGGAAGTAAAGTTACCCCTTTCTCAACATCTGGGAATACCTGCCATACCTATCGTTAAGGCAGGAGATAACGTTGTAAGAGGGGATCTGATCGCAGTTATTCCTGAAGGTGCAAGTTTAGGGGCAAATTTGCATGCCAGTATTTCGGGACAGATAGTCATGGTTGATAATAATTGTATCGGCATTAGTAGGGTCTAAAGCAACAGGGGGTGATGAAAACTATGAAGCGAGCTATAGGCTTACTTGAACTAAAAAACATGACCAAAGGGATTTTGGCGGCAGATGCAATGCTAAAGGCTGCCAATGTTGAAATGATTATCGCTCAGCCCATGTGCCCTGGCAAGTATGTCGTAATGGTAGCAGGGGATGTGGGAGCCGTGCAAAGTGCGGTAAAAAGTGGGCGAACAGCTGCTGGAACAGACAATGTAGTGGATGAATTCATGCTCTCTAATTTACATGCTAGCGTTTTTCCTGCTTTAACAGGTTGCACCGAAGTACATGAGATAAAGTCCTTAGGGGTTATTGAAAGTTATTCAGTAGCTTCAGCCATTGTGGCTGCCGATACAGCTGTAAAAGCTTCAAATGTAGAATTAATTGAAGTTCGTCTAGCGAGAGGAATGGGCGGTAAAGCCATGGTGACTTTAACGGGTGATGTAGGGGCGGTAACTGCCGCTGTCCGGGCAGGCAGTGAGGCCATTAAGGCTAGTGGATTTTTAGTGGATCAACTAGTACTGCCAGCGCCTCACAGCGCTTTGCATAAATCTTTATTTTAATGGAATAAAACGTGATGAAAAGGATAAGCAAGTTAGTGCTAAACTGTAAGTAAATGGTATTAGGAAGAGCATTTTCTAATCCTTTCTTGCAGTTTGTCTGCTTCATATGAAGTACCCTCTGGAGATGTTCAAAATGCTGAGTCGGGAAGTTCTCCAAGCGTGATGCTTGAAACGCTTAAAACGCTTTGTAACGTCATTGTAACATTATGTTCCAACAAAATAAAAGGAGATCTAAACAAAAAGAGACGAGGTGTTGCTATTCTGCCTCTTTTTGTCGAACTCGAAATTGGCATGAATCTTGCTGGTAAGAATGTATGCGGATAATTCTGAATAATTAGAGAAAGGAGTTAATAAGTTGAAACTTTACGAGTACATGGCCAAAGATATTCTTCAAAATAATGGAATTCCTGTCCCGAGGGGGGCTGTTTTTACAGGGGCTGAAGGCGTGGACGCTTTTATTGAAAAAACGGGACCAGTGGCGATTAAATCCCAAGTACTCTCCGGAGGGCGCGGTAAGGCAGGGGGCATAAAGTTTGCCACAGCACCCCAAGACGCCATTTCTAAAGTACAAGCTTTGCTTGCTACGGAGATTAAAGGATGCCAAGTAGAGAGAGTCTTGATTGAAGAAAAGGTATGTATTGAACGAGAAATCTACCTCGCCATTACCATTGATGGGGCAAAAAGAAAACCTGTTCTTCTGGCCTCGATCGCAGGGGGGATGGATATTGAGCAAGTGCCGGAAGAACAGATGATTAAGCGTTTTATTGATATCACGATTGGTATCCAGCCTTATGCTACTCGCGAAATTACACGTCAAATGGGCTTGAAGGGCCGGGAAGCTCAACAAATTGGGGATATTATGCTTAAACTCTACCAGGTATTTCGTAAATACGATGCTGAATTAGTAGAAATTAATCCCTTAGTCGTTACCTCAACGCAAGTCCTAGCAGCGGATGCCAAAATGACCTTAGACGATGATGCTGTCTTTCGTTACCTACCGGAGGTTCCCTGGGTGGAAGAAAAGACAGCTGTGGAAAAGAAAGCTGCGGATTTAGGAATATCGTATGTTGAACTGGATGGAGATATTGGAGTTATGGCCAACGGTGCCGGGATTACGATGGCCACGCTTGACTTGCTCAAGCATTTTGGGTCAAGTGCCCGTAATTTCATGGATGCCGGAGGCGGGTCTAGCTTGCAAGCTACGGCAGCATCCTTGGAAATCTTGCTTTCCACGAAACCTAAGGCGCTCTTGATTAATATTTTCGGCGGAATAACCCGTTGTGATGAAGTAGCAAGCGCGTTTGTACAAGTGAAGAATACCCTTGATCTTAAAATACCGGTGGTTATACGTTTAATAGGCACTAATGAAGATTTAGGGACTGCGATTTTAAAGGAACAAGGCATCGAATCATTCAAGAATATCGAAGAAGCAGTAACAAAAGTAATCTCTTTACAGAATGGAGGAGGGGCTAATGTCCATAATTATCAATGAAACGACCAGAATAATCGTACAAGGGATTACCGGAACCCAGGGTCAATTTCATACCGGGCAGATGTTAGCCTATGGAAGCAAGATAGTAGGAGGGGTATCCCCCGGCAAGGGCGGGCAGGAGGTTCACGGAGTCCCAGTATTTGATACGGTTGAAGAAGCGCTGCTTGTGCAACAAGCGGATGCCTCCGTTATTTTTGTTCCGGCCAAGCTTGTCAAAGATTGTGCTCTGGAATCCCTAGACGCTGGGATTAAAACATTAGTTATTATAACCGAACACGTACCCTTGCATGACACCCTAGAAATTATGGCGTACGCAGAGAAGAAACAGGCAGAAATTATAGGACCTAACACATATGGACTGATTTCACCAGGTCAATCCAAGATAGGAATTATGCCTAATAACATTTTTACCCCCGGTGAGGTTGGTGTCGTGGCCCGCAGCGGGACTCTAAGTTACGAAATTGTCTACCAATTGACCAGCGCAGGAATCGGCCAATCGTCCGTGGTAGGCCTTGGCGGGGATCGAGTGGTCGGAATGTCCTTCATTCAAGTCTTAGAAAAGTTCGAGGCAGATCCTAAAACTCAAGCCGTAGTTTTGGTCGGTGAAATCGGAGGAAATGCTGAAGAAGAAGCGGCCCATTACATTAAGGGCATGAGAAAACCCGTAGTTGCCTTTTTAGCCGGCAAAAGTGCCCCTCCGGGCAAACGAATGGGACATGCCGGAGCAATTATTGAACGGGGTAAGGGAACCTTTGAGAGCAAAGTTGAAGCGCTAACAGCTGCTGGTGTCAGTGTGGCGAACTTGCCATGGGAGGTTGGACCCCTTGTCAAGCAAGTTTTAGCACAGGGGAGTGAAGAAATCTATGGATAAGAGTAAGGATATGGATATGGGTAAAGGTAAGGAATTAGAAAAAATTGCCCAAGAAAAGGCTCGTTGGGAGAACAAGCATTTTAGTGGAAAAGCTTCTAAATCGCCAGAAAGCCGAGGGGGAAGCGTAGAGTCCGAGGTCGAGTTTCAGCGGCTTTATTCGCCAGATAACCTTAATCTCGACTATTTAACAGATTTGAGCTTTCCAGGGGAATTTCCGTTTACTCGTGGCGTTCAACCCGACATGTACCGGGGCAGGTTCTGGACTATGCGTCAATATGCCGGCTTTGGAACTGCGCAAGAAACGAACACTCGATTTATTTATCTGCTTAAACAAGGCCAGACTGGCCTCAGTGTTGCCTTCGATTTGGTGACCCAAATTGGTTATAACTCTGACGACCCTCTTGCCCAAGGAGAAGTGGGTAAGGTTGGTGTCGCAATCGATTCCTTGGCCGACATGGAAACGCTATTCAAGGACATACCATTAGATCAAGTAAGCACATCCATGACGATTAATGCCCCCGCTGCCATACTGCTGGCTATGTATATTGTGGTTGCCGAAAAACAGGGAGTAGACCCCTCTAAGTTATCCGGAACCATACAAAATGACATTTTAAAAGAATATATGGCTAGGGGAACCTATATTTTTCCCCCGGTACCCTCTATGCGTCTGATAACCGATACGTTTAAATATTGTGCGGAGCATCTTCCTAATTGGAACACGATTAGTATCAGCGGCTATCACATACGCGAAGCTGGTTCCAATGCAGTTCAAGAGGTGGCTTTTACCTTGGCGGACGGAATCGCCTATGTCCAAGCCGCCCTAGACGTGGGGTTAGAAATTGATAGTTTTGCTCCCCGTCTGTCCTTTTTCTTCAATGCCCACTCCAATTTCTTAGAGGAAATTGCTAAGTTTAGAGCTGCCCGCAGAGTGTGGGCCAAGATTATGAAAAACAGGTTCCAGGCTAAGAACCCTAAATCACTGATGATGCGTTTTCATACCCAGACAGCTGGTTGCACGTTAACGGCCCAACAACCCGAGGTGAATATAATGCGAGTGGCCTTTCAGGCCCTGAGTGCCGTGCTCGGTGGAACCCAATCCTTGCATACCAACGCCTGGGATGAGGCTTTAGCTCTGCCAAGCCAGGAATCAGCCCTGCTCGCTTTACGAACCCAACAGGCCATTGCCTACGAAACTGGGGTTCCGGATACAGTGGATCCCTTGGGCGGTTCTTATTGCGTGGAAACGTTAACAGATAACCTAGAACAGGCCGTCTGGGCCTACCTCGATAAGATTGATGAATTAGGAGGCGCCGTACGGGCCATAGAACTTGGTTTTCAACAAAAGGAAATCCAAAGTAGTGCCTATCGTTATCAAATGGAGATTGAAAGTCAAGAACGAATTATTGTAGGAATTAACAAATTTGAGAAAATGCAAGATCCACCACAAGGGTTACTCAAGATAAATCCGAAAGTCGAACAAGAACAAAAGCAAAGATTAGCCGCAGTCTATCGGAAAAGAAATCAAGAAGACGTGGAGAAAGGTCTAATCAGGCTAGAAAAAGCCGCAGAAAGCACGGAAAACTTGATGCCCTATCTAGTGGATTGTGTCAGGGATTACACTACGTTGGGTGAAATCTGCGACGTATTAAGAAAAGTATTTAAAGAATACAGGCAAGAGAACACCTTTTAATCAGGAGGAATCGTCATGGAAAAAGGACAACGTATTAGGGTATTAATTGGCAAGGTCGGTTTGGATGGTCACGATCGCGGGGCAAAAGTTATTGCTCAGGCTTTGCGGGATGCTGGTATGGAAGTTATTTATACAGGTCTACGACAAACCCCAGATCAAATTGTCGAGGCAGCAATTCAAGAGGATGTTCAAATCATTGGGATAAGCATCTTATCCGGTGCCCACAATTATCTGCTGCCGAGAATCATTGAGCTTTTAGCCCGGGAGGGAGCGCAAGATATTCAGGTGATTGCCGGAGGGGTTATTCCGGAAGATGACAAAATTATTTTAAAAGAAGCGGGAGTAGCAGAAATATTCGGAACGGGAACCTCCACGGTGGATATAGTGAAGTTTATCCAAGGTGTTTAACTGCCACTAAAGACTCTCCTTCTTAGAGTGTTCTTTTCGCCGTCACGGCATCTCGCCATCTTGGCTACAAGAGGAGGATAAACGTAATATGCAGCAACCATTAAAACTGGATCATCTGGGGATCGCCGTCGCTAACTTAGCTGAGGCCATAAAGGTATATGAAGCTTTAGGACTAAGTTGTAGCCATATAGAAACGGTACAAGAGCAAAAGGTTAAGACGGCTACCTTACCTTTAGGCGAAACCAATCTGGAACTATTAGAGCCTACGGAAGCTAACAGCCCAATCGGCAACTTTCTCGCATCCAAAGGGGCCGGACTTCATCACGTAGCTCTTCAAGTCGATAATATTGAGGAAAAAATACAAGAATTAAAAAGTTCAGGTTTTCGATTAATTGATGAGACCCCAAGAATTGGTCTGGGGGGAAGTAAAGTCGCTTTTATACATCCTAAGAGTACTTTCAGTACACTAATAGAACTCGTTCAGCGCCAGAGCTAAGCTAAAGGAGGTGGGAACTTTGGATATCTACGATAAACTTAGGGAACTAACAGCCCTACAAGAGGCAACAAAACTAGGGGGCGGCGTTGAGCGTATCATTAGGCAACACGAAAACGGCAAAATGACTGCGCGGGAGCGCATTGATGTACTCCTTGACGTCGATAGTTTTATTGAGACAGATACCTTTATTAAAGGAGAAATGACCGATTTTACGAAACCAGACGTGGTCAATGTAGGGGAAGGCGTCGTTACGGGCTATGGCACAATTCATGGTCGCTTGGTGTATCTGTTTTCCCAAGACTTTACCGTTTTCGGTGGGGCTTTAGGGGAACTTCATTCACGAAAAATTTGCAAAATCATGGACCTCGCTCTAAAAAACGGAGCTCCTGTTATCGGGCTTAATGACTCGGGAGGAGCGCGTATCCAAGAAGGGGTTAGCGCCTTATCCGCTTACGGGGACATTTTTTATCGCAATACCTTAGCCTCTGGGGTTATCCCACAAATCTCGGTTATATTGGGGCCATGTGCCGGTGGTGCTGTCTATTCTCCGGCGATTACCGATTTTACGTTTATGGTGGAAAAGACCAGCCAAATGTTTATTACCGGTCCCCAAGTAATTAGATCGGTGACAGGGGAGGAGGTAACCACTGAGGAACTAGGAGGAGCTATGGCCCATAATCATACAAGCGGCGTAGCCCAATTCCTTGGCCATACGGAAACAGAAACCTTGGAAATGGTTAGGCATTTATTAACATTCTTACCTCAAAACAACATCGAGGAATCTCCTTTATTAGAGGGCCTGCCACCTGAAACAGAAGGTGACGCCCTGCTGAACGTGGTACCGATTGAACCTAATAAACAATACGATGTCCGGGATGTCCTCTATCTTCTAGTCGACGGCGGTGACTTCTTTGAAGTTCATCAATATTATGCGCAAAATATCGTAACTTGTTTTGCTCGTTTCGAGGGAATGTCTGTAGGGATTATTGCTAATCAGCCCGCATTTCTAGCTGGCTGCCTTGACATTGATGCTTCTGATAAACTATCCCGGTTTGTACGTTTTTGTGATTGCTTTAATATACCCCTCGTAACGTTCGTAGATGTTCCTGGCTTTCTGCCAGGGGTTGATCAAGAATACCGTGGAATTATCCGTCATGGAGCTAAAATTCTTTACGCTTATTCAGAGGCCACTGTCCCTAAAATTACGATTATTCTACGTAAGGCTTACGGTGGGGCTTACGTCGCCATGTGTAGTCGCTCATTAGGAGCAGATGTAGCCGTAGCCTGGCCGACGGCAGAAATCGCGGTTATGGGACCGGACGGTGCCGCCAATATTATCTTCCGGGACGAAATTATGAAGTCGGCAGACCCTAAGACCACAATGAAACAAAGGACCGCCGAATACAGAGAAAAGTTCGCAAACCCTTATATTGCCAGTGCTAAGGGTTTGATCGACAATGTTATTGACCCGCGTGATACCCGAAAAACGATCATTCAAAGTCTTAACATGCTGAGCTCCAAGCGAGAATCGCATCCACGCAAGAAGCATGGCAATATTCCTTTTTAGGGGGTGGAAAGATGTTTCGGAAAATCTTAATTGCTAACAGAGGGGAAATCGCGGTCCGGATTATTAGAACCTGCCAAGAGATGCAAATCAAGACAGTAGCCATTTACACTGAAGTCGATTCACGCTCTCTCCATGTCCAGCTAGCGGACGAAGCTGTGAAGTGTGTTTCCAGCACTGGATACTTGGCTATGGATTGGATTATCCAAACAGCCTTGGACATGGGGGCCCAAGCGATTCACCCAGGCTACGGGTTTTTGGCAGAGAACCCAGTTTTTGCGGCTAAGATTCAGGAAGCTGGACTCGTTTTTATCGGTCCGGATGCGCAGACCATGGCCTTAATGGGAGATAAAGCTAAAGCTCGAGAAACGATGGTTTCTTATGGTTTTCCCGTAGTTCCAGGAGGCACAGGGGTTGTCAGGAGTGCTGAGGAAACACTCAAAATGGCCCGGACACTGGGTTACCCAGTACTTATCAAGGCCGTTGCCGGAGGTGGCGGCCGTGGCATGCGCCTCGCCCTTCAAGAGGATCAACTTCTTCAAAACTTGGAGAGCGCCCGCTCCGAGGCAAACTCCTGTTTCGGTAACCCGGATGTTTATTTAGAAAAATACCTCGAGGGATGCAGACACGTGGAAATGCAAATTCTAGCTGACAACTACGGACAAGTAGTCACCCTAGGTGAACGGGACTGTTCTATCCAACGGCGGCACCAAAAACTGATTGAAGAATCACCATCTCCCGCTCTTACACCCGAGTTAAGGGCTCAAATGAGCGAGGTATCCCGTGACGCGGTTAAAGCTGTACATTATCGTGGTGCTGGTACCTTTGAATTCCTGTTAGACAAAAACTTAAATTTTTACTTTATGGAAATGAACACCCGTATTCAGGTGGAACACACGATAACAGAATTAGTTTGTGGTCTAGATCTGATTAAGGAGCAGATTCGGATTGCAGCAGGAGAACCGTTAAGGTATGACCAATCAGATATTCGGCTTACAGGTTGGGCCATGGAATGCCGCATTAATGCAGAAGATCCTGATACTTTCATGCCGTCACCCGGCAAGATTGAGTATTACCGTCCGCCAGGAGGGTTCGGAGTCCGAGTCGATAGTGCTGCCTACTCTGGATATACAGTTTCCCCCTATTATGATTCCCTCATCAGCAAACTTGTCGTTTATGGTCAAACACGAGTAGACGTCATAGCCCGAATGCAGCGGGCCCTCGCTGAATTTAGTATTCGCGGGGTAAAGACAACGATCCCTTTTCACCAACGAATCTTAGCAGACCAGGACTTTCAAAGAGGAGAATTTACAACGGACTTCATTCAGCAAAAACTTGATTCGGATGATCTTAGCAGCCAAGAATCCCCGACCCACCCTAATCAAGACGATGAAGAAAGAGATACCCTATTAGCAGCGGTACTTAGCGCAGCCATTGAAACTTATGGAAACTCAGAAAATGAGCGCTACCAGATTATTAACATTCAACCTACGGGTAAGAGGCGTTCATCATGGCGTATGGCTGGTTTATGTGGAGGTGGTTTACAATGAAAAAATTTCTGGTACGGGTAAATGATCAAGAATTTGAAGTGGAAGTTGAAGAGCTAACGCAGAAGGAATCAAAGAAAGCTCCGATCTCACAAAGTCCTGCTAAACATCAAGTAACGCGCAGTGGAAGTGGGAAGGTTTTGGCACCCATGCCTGGGGTAATTACAGAGGCCCACGTAAAGATTGGGGATATTGTTAAAGCGGATCAAACTGTTGTTACTTTAGAAGCCATGAAAATGGAAAATAGAATTTCCGCCGGTAAGGCCGGGCAGGTATTGGATATCAGAGTCAGTGTCGGTCAAAATGTTTCCGCGGGTGACCTTCTCGTCGTAATTCATTGAAAGTGCTGGATATTAGGTCTACAGCTAGCTACTTGGTTAGCCGTAGTTGTTATGTTTAGGTTTTTGGACGCACGGAACAGGTACAATGACTAGTGAAAAACATTTACCGACTGAACAACAGACTTCTACTCCATTTTCTTCATAGACTGTATCCACAATTACTTCCATTTCCATACCCACTTTTAGTTTGCGCATATCACTGCTGCAGCATTGATATGCGGTTTTGTTAGAGGGTTATCAACTCCTTTATTCCTGTCAACATGTTATTATAACGATCATGAGCTAACGCCGTCATGCTTATCAATGTAGGAATACAGCAAAGGCAGGGATGGGATTTTGAAGCAAGATATAATTGATCAATGGTTAGAAAAGCTTTTTCAGCAAGACCGCCGGGCTATTGCCAAACTCATCTCTTGGGTAGAAGATAACCTAGATCGCCCCAAAATCATGACCAGTGTACTATCTCGTACCCGTGGCCGAGAACATTTTGTTACCGGTATAACCGGCCCTCCCGGTGCTGGAAAAAGTTCGTTAGTTGAAGCTTTAACCCATTTATATCGCAGACAAGAAGAACGTGTAGGGATTATTGCGGTAGACCCTAGCAGTCCGTTAACCGGAGGAGCAATTTTGGGGGATCGGATACGGATGCAAGCCCATGGTACAGATCAAAATGTCTTTATTCGCAGCATGGGAGCAAGAGGGCATCTTGGCGGAGTGTCAGATTCTACGGCAGACGTTCTCCGGATTTTAGAAGCAGGTGGTTATACTACCCTGCTGCTTGAGACCGTTGGGGTAGGCCAATCCGAGATTGAAATTATGCAGCTGGCCGATACTGTGGTGCTAGTTTTAAATCCAGGAACCGGGGATGGCATCCAAGCAATTAAAGCCGGTATTATGGAAATTGCTGATATTTTTGTGGTCAATAAGGCTGATATGCCTGGAGCTGAACGCCTGAAAAATGATATTTTAATGATGATAGAGATGAGCGGAGTACCCCAGGCTTGGCGGCCACCGGTGATTATGACCAGTATCTTGGATAATCAAGGGCTTGATGAACTGAAGATAAAAATTGATGCTCACCAGAGCTTTCTGCTGGAGAGCGGCCAATTAATCCAGCGTCGTCAGGAGCAGCTCCAGCGGGAAATATGGCATCACCTAGAAGAAAAAGCAAAGTCTATCTTTAATACTCTCTGGCCTAAGCTTCCCCAGAAATGGTTAGAAAACGGTCAACAAGATCCTTATCAATTAGCCGAGAGAGTCTGGTATAAAATGAAGAAGGATGAAAGTTAAGTCGAATATTCACAATATTTCTACGCATAGAATTGGAGTTATTGCAAACAATATTAGCAAATAGGGAGGTGCTATATATTGCAGTTGCAATTATCACAGAAGGAAAAATCGCTGTTGATGGATCAAAGAACCCATGAGGAAACTTGCGTCGACAAATATACGAAATATGCTAACCAGGCACAAGATACTCAATTAAAACAACTTTTCAATTCTTATTCAGCTCAGGAGCAAGAACATCTAAATACCATAAATCAAATCTTAAACGGTCAGGTACCCAGTGTAGGAGGACAACAAAACCAGGGTCAACAACAAGGCCAGAATCAACAACAAATGACTGGTGGAACTCAAACCACAACGACCTCTTCGGTCCCCGGGAACTATAATCAAGAGGATGCTAAACTTTGTAAAGACATGTTAATGACTGAAAAGTATGTGTCAGGAGCCTATGACACAGCGGTTTTTGAATTTAGGGACAGTAATATCCGTCAGGTTCTAAATCATATTCAAAAGGAAGAACAGCAACACGGAGAAGGGATATTCCAATATATGCAAAACCAGGGAATGTATCAAGTACAATAGTTTCATATTATTAGAACTGTTTTTCTTTAGCTTTTGGCGCGACTTTTTGGTAAAAAAGTCGCGCTTTTAGTTTGCTACAGCTCTTTAGTCGTTTAGTCGTCTATGAATAAAAAAATATCTTGATATCTAGAAGATTTCAGCTATAATAAACATATGAACATATAATCATATGTGAGGAGAGTTTTATTATGGGCCAATCAACGGAAAAACCTCAAGGTAATTCCTCGGGATTTAGTGCAGATTCCTCAGACAGTCCTGTCTGTGAGATTTTGTGCATCCATAGTGATTTGATCGACTCAGTACGAAAAAAGTTGATTCCAAGCGAACAGGTCCATCCTTTGGCAGAGTTATTTAAAACTCTTGGTGATCCGGCCCGAGTGCGCATTATGGATGCTTTAGCAAAAACTGAATTCTGCGTCTGTGACTTGGCGGAACTCTTAGGCTTGAGTCAATCTGCCACATCACATCAGTTGCGTGTGCTTCGAAACAACCGCCTTGTGAAGTACCGTCGAGAGGGCAAGATGGTTTATTACTCGTTAGATGATAACCATGTTATGGCCCTTTATCGAGAAGGGCTTGAGCACATCTTAGAGGGGCGTGTCTAAGCGAGGCACGATGTACGATGTTCGAGGTACGATGTACGATTCAGAAGGTATAATTCAGACCGGAACTTCAGAGCTTCGAATCACGAGCCATGCAAACGGATTTCTAGGTTTTATTAAAGAATACGAACTACGAACTACCAATAAAGAATAACAATAAAGAATAACAATAAAGAATAAAACCATGACAACTATGGAGGAATGACGGCATGGGTATGACAGCAACATCTACGAAAAACTTGGAATTCAATCATCATGAATCTATTCTTGAAGAACAAAAAGGGCATGACTCAAAAAGTCAAAAGCAAGTTAAGTACCGCTTGGTCGGGTTGAGTTGTGCAAATTGTGCGCTTAAAATCGAGAAGGCCTTTGGCGAGGAGATATCGATTGGACAGACAACCCTTAATTTTGCCACTCAAACTGTATATTTACCTCCTGCTTCTTTAGAGCTTGCTCAAGGCATTGTGGACAGAATTGAACCAGGTGTAAAACTTAAGCCAATCATTGCCAAAGGAAATCAGGGCTTAAATCAAGAAGATCAAGAAGAAGGTCTTCAAGCAACTCGTTGGAAAAAAATTCGAATGCTCGTTGCCAGCGCTTTACTGGCCATTGGACTAGTTTCTTCTGTGCTTAGCCTCAATTTCCCAGCGGTGATGGAATACGTGATTTATTTAACAGCCTATTTTCTCGTCGGTTATGAAGTGTTATATATTGCTCTTAGAAATATGTTTAGGGGGGCGCTGTTTGACGAGAATTTCCTGATGTCCTTGGCCACGATTGGCGCGATTGCTATTAATCAATTGCCTGAAGCGGTTGGCGTTATGTTATTTTATACCGTTGGCGAATATATTCAAGGCTTGGCTGTTAATCGTTCGCGGCATTCGATTCAGGCCTTAATGAACATTCGGCCCGATTATGCCAATCTAATTCACCAGCTTGATGTCTTGAAGGTTGATCCGGAAGATGTTCAAGTCGGACAACAAATCTTGGTCCGACCGGGAGAAAGGATTCCGCTCGACGGAGAAGTGGTGAAGGGAGCCTCGTTTGTAGAGACATCCGCTCTAACAGGAGAGTCTGTTCCACGCAAAGTTGAAGTTGGGGATGTTGTCTTATCCGGTATGGTTAATTCCAGTGGGATTCTTACGGTTCGTGTGACTCGGCCTTATGCAGAGTCGTCAATGCAAAAAATCTTAGACCTGGTAGAAAACGCAAGTTCCCGTAAAGCTAGGACGGAAAAATTCATCACAACCTTCTCTCGATATTACACTCCGGGAGTCGTCATAATTGCCATAGGAATTGCGATCCTTCCGCCACTTTTTGGTGGGGGGACGTTTAGTGAGTGGCTATATCGAGCTCTCACGATTCTAGTCATTTCCTGCCCGTGTGCCTTGGTAATTTCGGTCCCCTTGGGTTATTTTGGCGGGATTGGAGGAGCTTCTCGACACGGAATTCTGGTCAAAGGGGCGAATTTTCTAGAAGCATTGACCCAAGTAAGAACGGTCGTTTTTGATAAAACAGGAACACTCACTCAAGGGGTTTTCGAGGTAGTACAGATCCTTCCTGCGGATGGATTTAGTAAGGAACAGCTCCTGGAAATTGCTGCTACGGCGGAAATCCACTCCAGTCACCCCATTGCCAAATCTATTCGAGACAACCACAAATTACCTATTGAGGTCGGGATCCTTGATGATTACAAGGAAGTAAGTGGGCAAGGAGTCCAAGCAAAGATCAAAGGGCAAGAGGTATTGGTAGGCAAGGCTGCATTTTTATTAGCAATCGGAATTCCAGTACCGGAAGTTCATAATTTAGGGCATGCTGGAACATTGGTTCATGTCGCAGTTTCTGGTCAGTATGCTGGATATATTCTCATTGCAGACCGGCTAAAACCTGGTGCGAAAGAAACGATTCAAGCCTTAGGTGAAGCAGGGATCAAAACTGTCATGCTGACGGGGGATCTCCAGAACGTTGCTGCACGAGTGGCCGAGGATTTAGGGGTCTCTGAATTTCATGCAGACCTACTTCCAGAGGATAAGGTAACCTGGCTAGAACAGCTCATGGTCCAAAAGGATCGCAAAGGGAAGGTCGTCTTCGTTGGCGACGGGATTAATGATGCCCCTGTCTTGACAAGGGCGGATGTCGGAGTTGCAATGGGTGGTTTAGGCTCCGATGCAGCCATCGAAGCCGCTGATGTGGTTCTCATGGATGACCAACCGAGCAAACTGATTGAAGGAATGGAAATTGCCCTATTTACTAAGAAGATCATTTGGCAAAATATTTTCTTCGCCTTAGGGATTAAATTGGGCTTTATCATCTTGGGAATTTTCGGTGTCGCTACAATGTGGGAAGCAGTGTTTGCGGATGTCGGTGTCGCCCTGCTAGCTGTGTTAAATGCCACCCGTGTGCGCAAAAAATAAATATTTATGTTGATGACTGAGTGTTTCTCGTCTATGATAAGGGTAGGGTCAGCTGTAGTTACTAGAAAGAAGTTTTTAGAAGCTGGCATAGGTAAATCTACTTAACGTGTGAACCAGGGGGTCATCATGATACATTGTTCATCTCTAGGAAAAACGGCTTTGTTAATTGCCATGGCCGAAGGAAATGAAACTGAAGACTACGTGTTAGGTGCTAGAAAAAAAGGTTTTGAGGTTGTGGCGGGAAAAGTCGGTTCTATGGATGTCCAAAAGATCATTGCGGCAGTAGAAACGGCAGCTAAACGTGGAGGGCTTACAGATGATAGCTATCGCTCTCAGCACGCCTTATATCATGCTATTCTTGATGCTCTGCAAGGGTTAGGCCGAGGGCCGTTACAACTCGGAAATATTTTGCGCACGGTTGGACTCCGCTTTGCAGTGGTTAAAGGGCCGCGCACGTTGGAAGATGTCGATGATCTTTGGATCGCAGTTAGCATGTATGGTATGATCGGCGCACCGATTAAAGGACATGAACATGAGGTGTGCGGATTAGGGGTCAATCATTTATAATCGGCCAGCATGTCTTACATTAAGTGGAAGTATGGAATAGGTGAATTTGCAATAAAATAGAGTATGCTCAGAGACATTAGATGCTAGAGGGCTAAGCTGTAAACTTAAGTTTATGGCTTAATCCTCTTTTTCATTGCTCTAAACGAGGAGGAGTCAAGATGAGCGTAGTTTTAGCTGAAAAAATGAAGGTAATCCTGGATGGAGAAACACTCTCGTTAGAGCAAGTCGTTGCTGTGGCACGCTACGGTGCCAAGGTGGATTTACAACCTATAGCTAAGGAGAAAGTCCTCAAATCCAGATTGTTTGTGGATCAGTTAATTGAAGGGAATAAAACGGTTTATGGAATTACAACAGGCTTTGGAATGTTTAGCAACGTTTTGATTTCCAAAGAAGATGCTAAGAAACTGCAGCGTAACCTGATTATGAGCCATGCAACCGGTGTGGGCGAGCCGCTAGCTCCAGAAGTCGTGAGAGCCATCATGCTTCTTAGGGCAAATGCTTTAGCCAAAGGATTTTCCGGCATACGGCTTACCACCCTTGAAACGTTACTCAAGGTGCTTAATGCGGAGATTATTCCAGTTGTACCGGAGAAAGGGTCCCTTGGCGCAAGTGGAGATTTGGCGCCGTTGTCCCATATGGTCTTGGTTTTGCTCGGGGAAGGGGAAGCCTTTTATAGAGGAAGGCGAATGAGCGGCCAAGAGGCTTTAGCCCAGGCGGGGATAGAACCTGTGGTTCTGGAAGGAAAAGAGGGACTAGCCCTGATTAACGGAACTCAGGTTATGACTGCAATTGCTGCTTTGGCTGTGTGGGACGCCGAAATATTATGGGAGTCGGCAAATATTACCGCTGCTTTATCTTTTGAAGCCCTGGAAGGGATACTTGATGCCTTTGATCCGAAAATCCATGCTGTGCGTCCTCATCAGGGTCAAGTCAATGTGGCGGAACAAATCCGCTTACTTACCGAGGGAAGTACGTTCGTAGCGGGAGAACAACGTCCAAGAGTTCAGGATGCTTACGCACTCCGTTGTGTAGCCCAAGTGCATGGCCCGTCAGGGGATGCGGTGGCTTATGTAAAGAAAGTTGTTGAAACTGAGATGAATTCAGCGACCGATAATCCGTTAATCTTCCCAGACCAACAGGAGGTTCTCTCAGGCGGAAATTTCCACGGCCAACCCCTTGCTTTGGCCATGGATTTTCTAGGGATTGCAGTAGCGGAGCTAGCTAATATTGCTGAGCGGCGATTGGAACGCTTAGTGAATCCAAACTTAAGTGGACTACCGGCGTTTTTAACGCCTGATGGGGGTCTGAATTCAGGGTTTATGATCGTGCAGTATTCTGCTGCCTCTCTCGTATCGGAGAACAAGATTCTGGCTCATCCAGCCAGTGTGGATTCGATTCCATCCTCTGCAAACCAAGAGGACCATGTGAGTATGGGAACGATAGCAGCCCGTAAAGCCCGCAGTATTATTGAAAACACGTCTCATGTATTGGGGATGGAACTGTTAGCCGCTTGTCAGGGGGTCGATTTAAGAAATGGAAAAGAGGACCTTCGACTGGGCAAAGGGAGTGAAGGCGCTTACAAGCTTGTCCGTTCTAAGGTAGGGATGCTTAGAGAGGACCGCGTGATGTATCCGGATATTGCAATCGCGAAAGAATTAGTGTCTTCCGGGAAGCTTGTTAACCAGGTTCGGCTCAAACTAGTAAAGTGAAAAATGTGAATATTTGATTGGTTTAAATAAGTTTTGAAAGGATACAATAAGAAAACAGTAGAGTTAAACGGTTCATGTTTTTATAAACATGAACCGTTTTTGTTCAAGTCGGATTACCATGTAAGGCGACCGTCTGCGCCTGAAGGCTTCTCCGCTATGCTAACACGTGCGAAGACAGTGTCTGCAAGAAGGCTAATACGTGCGAAGACAGTGTCTTCGTGGGCGTTAGCCAAGTTTACTTAATATTTATAAATAATGCATTGACATATAGCATAGGGGGGTATACTATATGGAGAGAGGTGACGATATGAAATCAAATGAAAATCAAGTTCATACATGTTCTGTATGTCAAGGTGAAGGGGAAATTCAAGGAGACCGAATGAGTCCTCATGACGAAAAGACGATTAAAGAGCTTGTCAATCGGATGAATCGCATCGAAGGTCAAATTCGGGGAATTAAAGGCATGATCGAACGGCATGTCTATTGCGATGATATTTTAAATCAGATCTCTTCTGCTCAATCCGCTTTAGATGGGGCTTCGCGCTTGCTTTTAGAAAAACATATGAAATCTTGCGTCAAAGAGCAACTTCAGGCTGGAGATGAACAAGTTATCGATGAGGTCCTTAAAACAATCTTTCGCATGATTCGCTAATATAAAGCCCGTTTTTAGGGGAGGGATATGGAATGTCGGAAAATGTCCGTGAGAAAAAAGAGATTAATGTCTATGGCATGTCCTGCCAGCATTGTGTTAACCAGGTTACTAAACTTCTGGAAACGTTTCCGAGTCTGGAACAGGTCAAAGTAAGCTTGGAGGATTCGAAAGCGACCTTCGTTTGGGATCCCACTCAGGTCAATGTGGAAGATATTGGACATGAACTAGAAGAAGCTGGCTATGCAATGGAGAAATTGGCTGATGAAAAGACAGTTCTATTAGAGCCTGATCAGAAAGTGCCAGATCAGGCAAAGCTTGATGAAAAGCTAGTTCAAAAAAAGCCAAATATCCCGCATAATCAGCAAACGTTAACATTTGCCACGCCAGAGCAAAAACAACAGTTTAAGATAAGTGGGATGACCTGTGCAAATTGCGCTTTGACGATTGAAAAAGGCCTTAAAACTATGCCAGGGGTCAAAACAGTTGCTGTCAATTTTGCTTCTGAAAAGCTAACCGTAGAAATAGATTCGAGCGTGGTTAATGAGGATGCCCTTCTTGCTAAAATTAAGGATCTTGGGTATGCTGCCCAAAGTGAGGACAGCGGAAAACAACAATTTAAAGTGGGCGGGATGACCTGTTCAAACTGTGCCTTAGCCATTGAAAAAAAACTTAAGAGTACTCAGGGAGTTCAAACTGCTGCGGTAAATTTAGCGAGTGAAACTGTGACGGTAGAGTTTGATCCAGGTGTTGTAACAATCAGCGAGATCTTTGAGCAAGTGCGGGAGGCAGGGTATACTCCGATCGAGAACAAAGACGAGAATCAAGGGGATCTAACAGCAATCAAACAGCGCAATTGGCTCATCTTTAGTGCCATTCTTTCCCTGCCGATTATGCCGATTATGTTTCTGCCCATGTCGAGATCGTTGATGTATACGATGCTTATTCTGGCGACCATTGTCCAGTTTACGGCTGGTTGGACGTTTTACCGTGGCGCTTATCACGCGTTGAAAAACCGCTCAGCCAATATGGATGTTTTAGTTGCTATAGGAATTACAGCCGCCTACGGATATAGCTTAATGACAACCTTGCATATGTTTTTCCCAACGCTCTTCTTTGAAGGCCCCAATTTCTTTGATACCTCCGCTTTGTTGATTACCTTTGTGCGTTTTGGGAAATATCTAGAGGCTAAAGCTAAGGGACGGGCGGGTCAAGCCTTAAAAAAGCTCTTAGAGTTACAGGCAGATAAAGCGCATTTGTTAGTCGATGGTCAGGTCAAAGAAGTGTCAGCTTCGGACCTGAAAATCGGAGATATTACCCTCGTTAAGTCCGGAGAAAGAATTCCGGTTGATGGGGAGATTATTGAGGGACAAGCCAGTATTGATGAGGCGATGCTGACAGGGGAATCCATACCCGTTGACAAGAGTGTCGGGGACCCTGTGATCGGAGCTACGATTAATCGTTCAGGAAGTATTAAAGTTAAAACCACTAAAACAGGTAAGGACACTGTTTTGGCTGGAATTATTAAATTGGTGGAAGATGCTCAGGGGGTTAAACCGCCGATTCAGAGGCTGGCCGATATGATTTCTAATTACTTTGTCCCAGCAGTGGTTTTAATTTCGCTCCTTACGTTTGCAATTTGGTATTTTCTCTTGCATAGTACGTTTGTATTTGCCTTTACGGCGGCTATTGCTGTCTTGGTCATTGCTTGTCCCTGTGCCTTGGGGCTAGCTACCCCGACGGCGATTATGGTGGGTAGCGGGGTAGGCTTAAATCGGGGTATTTTATTCAAATCTGCGGCCGTACTTGAAGGGATTGCTCACTTGCAAGCGATTGGTTTTGATAAAACAGGGACATTGACTAAAGGAACTCCCGAAGTGACGGATATTGTTCCCTATGGAGATTTTACAAAACAGGATGTCCTTAAAATTGCAATTGCTGGAGAAAACCTCTCGATTCACCCACTTGCCCAAGCGGTTGTGGCTGAGGGCAAGAAAGAGCAGCTCAGAATTCAAGAGGTGGAGAATTATAAGGAAGAGGCTGGGTATGGAGTCACATGCACTTATGAAGGGCAAGTGTTACTGATTGGAAACATTAAGCTGATGCACTTGCACAACGTAGAAGTTGTTGAGCAGTCAGAACAGGATTTCCAACGCTTAGCCGAATCCGGTAGAACGACTAGTTTTATTGCCCTTGGGGGCCGAGTGATTGGGCTCATCGCTTTGGCGGATGTCGTTAAAGATAGTACCAAAGAGGCCATTCAACGCTTGCACAAATTAGGTTTAAAGACGTTTATGATTACTGGGGATAATAAAAAGGTCGCCAATGTTGTGGGCGAGCAAGTCGGTATCGATGAAGTTATCGCCGAAATTTTACCGCAAGATAAGATAAGTATTATCAAGAAGTATCAAGAGCAGGGGTATAAGGTGGCTATGGTGGGAGATGGGATTAATGACGCTCCTGCGCTAGCTCAAGCTGATATCGGGATCGCCATCGGTTCCGGAACTGACGTGGCTAAGGAAACCGGGGACGTTGTGTTAGTCCGCAATGACCTGCTAGATGTAGAGCGAGCAATTCGTTTAGGGCGGAAAACCTTGAGTAAGATCAAACAAAACCTTTTCTGGGCTTTGATATACAATGTCATCGGTATCCCGATAGCTGCTGGTGTCCTGTATCCGATCACCGGTGAACTTTTACCACCCGAATGGGCTGGACTGGCTATGGCTTTCTCTTCGGTTTCCGTAGTGACCAGTTCTATTCTGTTGAGAGGGTATGATAAACAGCTAGTGGGTTAGTCTTAAGGAGATCTGTAGGAGTATAAAAGTTTTCCTCTCTTGGTGATATATGAAGTTGCAGCTATCAAAACAAGCGAGTAGGCTCTGTTGGCAAAGTTTCCTCTGTCGGCAATTAATAGCCGCCCTGGAGAGGATATAGATATTCTTTAATATTTACTGAGGTTATCGTCATCTGGCCTTCGGCCTCTGACCTCTGACCTCCGAAAAGTGAGGTGAAAAAAATGAGCCAAACTATTCTTAAAGTTGAAGGTATGACTTGTAATCATTGTAAAATGAGGGCTGAAAAAGCCTTGCAAGCGGTAAGTGGTGTGGAAAGCGTCAAAGTTGATCTTGCAGCCAAAGAAGCGGTCGTAACCGGAGAGGCTGAGCGCGCGAGTCTTGTTAAAGCCGTTGTTGATGCCGGTTATTCGGTAGTAGAGTAAGCATGAATACATCATCTTTGGATAAACTAAATGAGTCTGGAGGTGATGATGATCATGCCAAGAAATGATGGCAATAAAGACAAGAATGAAGATCTGAAGAAAATAGAGTTAACACTCCGCAATATCCACAAAAATGAAGAGTTTTTAGTGGAGAATGCTGGAGAGCTTACTCCTCACCAAATCAAGGATGTCAAAGCGCATTTGTCTTCTAAGAAAAAGCACCTTGAAGAAACAGATGGTACGATTAAATAGGAGCGAGCGAATCGCTCCTATTATTTTATGATTTAACGAATACTACTATTATTTTTTTGCTTTGAACGAATACTAAGGGAGATATCTTTCGATATCCCCCTTAGTGTAATCCTTGTTACCCTTTTGGAATGTTAGATTTTGCTTCCACCTTTAAGGTGCTCTTCTGCAAATTGAATCATACGTTTGGTCATTTGACCACCAACGGAACCGTTCTCACGACTTGTGCGGTCTCCACCTAATTGAAGGCCCATTTCATTTGCTACTTCATACTTAAATTGATCTAATTGTTGTGAAGCTCCCTGTGCTGCTGGGGTATTACTGTTTCTTTCTCCTGCCATGATTAGGTACCCTCCTTTTATTTGTGTTTGTATAGTGGAACATTCTTATTATGGCTTCTGTAAGTTTTCTTACTCAGGTAATTATTGCTACAATATAAAGAGCTTTCCTTTTTTCTGATTAAAAGCAAGAGTACTAATTAAAGTGTTCAGGGCTTTTGTGAATTTGCGATTTACAGGTGAGTTAAAAAAAGGTATGGTTGAATTTACCTGAAATAAGGTTTAAAATGGGATTAAAGAATTTATCTTTGGTCAAGGGATTTGTGGAGGGTGAAAAATGACATTAAAAATGAAGGAACCGGTTAACACTTGGACTCATTTTATTTTGTTCATGGCGGCTATTGTTGGACTCGTCTTCTTAATTGTTTTGAGCAAAAATAATATTTCCAAACTTATTACGATGACTATTTATGGGCTGAGTATGATCGTGCTTTATGGGGCTAGTTCGCTCTATCATTGGGTAAAAACCACACCTCAGAAAGAGCTTATCCTAAAAAAGGTAGACCATATTGCTATTTACTTTTTAATTGCTGGTTCATATACCCCGGTTTTTTACTATGGACTGGATGGGGCATGGCGTTGGGCGATGCTCACAGCAGTTTGGGTCTTAGCAATAACTGGCATGGCACTGAAAATCTGGTTTATCCATGCACCTCGCTATGTATCGTCTGCTTTTTACGTCTCGCTAGGCTGGATCGCCTTGGTACCTTTTCTACAACTCATCAAGAATTTACCGATGGGTTCGATCATCCTCATGGCGGTAGGCGGAGTGGTATATACCATGGGTGCAATAATCTATGCGACCAAAATCTTTGACTTTTATCCTAAACGTTTTGGTTTTCATGAAGTTTTCCATTTGTTTATTGCAGCCGGAAGTATTGTTCATTATCTCATGGTTCTTATTTATATTGTACCAATGACATAGTAAAGGAGTGGCAACATACCACTCCTTTCAAATGTCTTCAGTACAATAGGCAGCTGCCTCTTCCGCACTTAAATCTCCGTAAACGAGTTTCATTAATCCAGGATAGTAAGTGTCAAACCCTAGCACTCCGTTCCAAACAATGTTTAGGACCTGATCTTGAGAAGGCTCGGCATCAGCCAAATCAAGGAACGTGCGATAGCGGATTTCGCCGTTATCCATATCCATTTCAAAATTTCCGTTGACGAGTTCGTAATTAACACGGCTCATGAAATCGCATACTTCAAGGCGTTTGGAGTAGGGGATTTTTTGATCGATATGCGTATTGCAAAGTAAGGATTCTTGCTCTTCGTCTACAAGCAGGAAAGCATGGAAACTCGTGTTAATACCACGAATCTCAAGCTTAATAATCCCATTCTTGTTGTCAAAATCAAATTCCCAACCGTTTTGGCTTAGAATCTCATAGAGCACCCGAAACAAGGACATTAGATCATCCTCCTTTATCTGCGCTTAATATATAGAAATTCCACATGAGTTGAACAATTCCTTCCCATTCTTGAATGTAAACCGAAAAAATACTTTTATAGAAATAAAGGTTTTATATTGGTAGATGACGAATTTGAATTTACTGAAGATTAAATAAATTTCTCCGAGGAGGAGTACAATTGAGTCCACGTTCACTTAAATATCAAATTCTCTTGCTGATGATTGGATCGCTTGTTTTTTTAGCAGCGATTTTTATGCTTGTATTCGGTTGGTATACGCGACAACAGGCGGTAGATGCTTCAATTGTTAAAGCCAAATCCGACTTGGCGACGTGTATGGAGATTATTGATCTAACTTACGCTGGCCCTTGGAATATACGGGAAGGAATGTTATATAAAGGAGAAAATCAGGTATCCCATAAAACAGAACTGGTAGATCATTTAGCCGAGCTAACGGGTAACACAGTTACTTTATTTCTCAATGATACTCGTATTGCTACAACTGTGCGCAGTGCTAATGGAGAAAGGGCTATTGGTACAAAAGTTTCTGATACTGTGGCTCAGAGCGTCTTGAAAAATGGTCAGATTTACCTTGGCGAAGCAAATGTCGTGGGGGAACTCTATCAAACGGCCTACCAGCCAATCCGAGATATTAATGAAGATATTATTGGGATTTTTTACGTCGGGATTTCCAAAAGCTATGCCCAGGTTTTCTTCGTGAATTCATTGATACGATTGACAGTTTTCGGTTTGGGATTGACCCTGGTCGTCGTAATAGCGACGTGGTTTTTTATTCAAAAAGTAATTATTCGACCCCTCCATGAAATTACGCTGGGAACTCGTGATGTCGCCACAGGTCATGCGACGGAAAAGATCCAGGTTACTGGACCTAAGGAAATTGGAGAGCTGGCGTTTGCTTTTAACCAAATGGTTGAACGTTTAGTGGGTATCGCTGACGAAATGAGCAAATCTTCCTGTCCTAGAGATACGAAAGTTCAAAACCAGTCTTTAGAAAACAGTAAAATCGAAGAGCTTGATCTAATTTCAATTAACATGACAAAACTACAACGGAACAATGAACAAATGGTCCTGCCAAAAGGGCTGAATCAGCTTACGTTGAAGCAAATCATCTCTTTCTTGCGCTCGACAAACGAACCGGTCTCAGCTGATAATGTGGCAGAGGGAGTCAACCTAACTCGTGTAACAGTGCGTAGATATCTAGAATTTTTAGAACAATGTGGAGTGTTAGCTGTGGAATTAAAATATGGAACCGTAGGAAGACCCGTTAAACTGTTTCAGCCAGTCATGGATTTAAATTCAATAGATATCGGATGATCCAGTTTTCAAAGCGTTATAACCAAACATCTCTTTATACCTCCTAATGGAGGTATTTTTTTATGTTTTTAATCATTCTTTTCTACTATATAGTTTCTTTATTTACTAAATGAACAGAATCGTGACTATGTGGGAAAAGAGAGTTAAGCTATAGAAGGTATATTTAGAATATTCATAACAATTAGACGGTGTATTCCAGACGCAAACGGTTTAACCAAGATTGGTCCAGGTCAAATGGTAGTTCAGAGAACATTAAAGGGAGGAAAAAAGATGGATGTTTCTCGTCGTGGTTTCCTTAAACTTTCAGGACTTTCCATCGCCGCTTTTGCTGCAGGCTTGGGATTTGATCCGGCCGTAGCGGAAGCCAAAGGGTATGCCTTGAAACTTGAAGGAACCAAAAAGATCCCGAGCATCTGCCACTTCTGTTCCGGTGGGTGTGGAATGCTATTGTATGTGAAAGAGGGCAAGCTGATTCACTTAGAAGGTGATCCAGACCATCCGACCAATGAGGGGACTCTTTGCCCCAAGGCAGCAAGCTTATTGAGTGTCGCTAACTCACCAGATCGTGTTACTAAGCCGAGACGGCGAGCTCCTGGGGCTAATACGTGGGAAGATATTTCTTGGGAAGAGGCACTGGACATCGTTGCTAAGAAAACTAAAGAAGTCAGGGATGCTAGTTGGAAAGCCGCCGACCAGATTGTCAATGCGAAAACCGGACTACCTGAAAGCTTGTCTGTGAACCGTGTAGAAGGAATCGCCTTCTTGGGTTCTGCTGAAGTTGACAATGAAGAGTCTTATCTTATTAAGAAGTTCTGTCAGCTCATTGGAACCCCTTACAATGAACACCAGGCTCGGATATGACACGCTCCCACGGTGGCAAGTTTGTCACCTTCATTTGGTCGTGGTGCGATGACGAATTCCTGGTCTGATTTAAAAAATGCCGAGGTTTTTCTAATTGCAGGAAGTAATTGTGCCGAGAACCATCCGATTGCCATGAAGTGGATTAATCGGGCTAAAGAAAAAGGTGCAAAAATTATCGTTGTCGATCCACGCTTTACGAGAACAGCTTCTAAAGCAGACATCTTCGCTCAAATCCGTCCCGGAACGGATATTGCCTATCTCGGTGCAATTATAAATTATATTCTTGAACAGAAATTGTACGATCAGAACTATGTTTTGAACTTCACCAATGCCCTCACTAAGGTCAGCAAAGATTATAAATTTGAAGATGGTCTCTTCTCTGGTTATGATCCCAAAACTAGGAAGTATGCCATGGCGAGCTGGGGTTACCAACTTGGGCCGGATAAAAAGCCCTTGAAAGCTGAAACTATTGAGGACCAAGATAGCGTATTCTCTAAGCTTAAAGCTCATTATGCTAGATATACGTTTGAAACAGCCGAAAAAATCTCAGGCATTCCTGCTGCGAAGATTAA
Organism: Desulfosporosinus burensis; assembly: GCF_054657535.1. Taxonomy (NCBI): domain Bacteria; kingdom Bacillati; phylum Bacillota; class Clostridia; order Eubacteriales; family Desulfitobacteriaceae; genus Desulfosporosinus; species Desulfosporosinus burensis. The sequence continues at coordinate 166,149 of NZ_BAAHYN010000011.1, read as the reverse complement.
AGAAATTGCGGACGTCTTCTGTAAAGGAAAACCGGGAAGCATACTCTATGCCCTAGGAATGACTCAACATACCACGGGAGTTCAAGGGATTCGTGCCTATGCCATCATTCAATTGTTGTTGGGCAACATTGGAAAAGCCGGAGGTGGCATCAATGCCCTGCGTGGAGAACCCAATGTTCAAGGTTCAACGGATATGGCGAACCTTGTTAGTAACCTACCGGGCTATTTACCACATCCGATTAATACTGATAAGACCATACGCGATTATTTAGTACGTAGTGGGTCATTTTTTGAGAAACATCTGGTTGCCCAACTAAAAGCATGGTTTGGCGAAAATGCCACCAAAGAAAATGACTATGGATTTAGCTACTTACCAAAGACCAATCCCGCAGTGAATGCGACAATTGTGAAACTGTTTGGAATGATGGAGTCGGGACAGATTAAGCTGCTCTTTAACGTTGGCTCTAACTCCTCGGTTTCCATTCCAGACCTGCAGCTTGTTCGTACTGCTTTAGCCAAACTTGATATGTTGGTCGTATCTGACCTTTTCGAGATTGAAACTGCTCAGTTCTGGCGTGCCCCAGGCGTAAAACCAGCTGATATTAAGACCGAGGTTATCATGTTCCCTGCAGCTTTCGTCTATGAGAAAGCTGGTAGTATGTCAAATTCTTCACGCTGGATTCAGTGGAAAGAGGCTGCGCTCAAGCCACTCGGAGAATCGTTACCGGACCTCGATATGTTGGACCGCCTCTTCAAGAAGGTCCGTAAGTTATATGCTGGGAGCACAGATGTTAAGGATGCCCCGATTCTGAAGGCTCGTTGGGACTATGGAGAACATACAAGCGCACTGAAAGTACTTCAGGAACTGAGTGGGTATGACGAAACGACTGGTAAGCTCTTTCCGACCATTGGGGATTATCTTAAAGCACCGATTGGTACGGCTTCGACAGGCTGTTGGATATATGCTGGCGTGACGGGAAATGGAAATCTTGCGGCTCGGCGTAACAATGCTGACCCCTCAGGACTGGGACTATTTAAAGAATGGAGCTTTGCTTGGCCGGGAAATACTCGTATTCTCTATAACCGTGCCTCCTGCGATGAAGCGGGTCAGCCAGTTGATGCTAAACGCAAACTTATTTGGTGGGATGCTGCTGCTAAGGTTTGGGCAGGAAATGACGGTGGAGACCTTGTCGATAAGACCAAGGGACCTGAGACGCCTGAAGGAAAGTTAAGTTTCCGTATGAATCCTGAGGGTGTGGGTCGGTTGTTTACAGCTCCATATATGAGCGGAATGCCTGCAGAACCACCTGCTGATGGTCTTCCAGCCGTCGGGATTCGTGCTGCAGGAACGTGTGTAGATGGACCGTTTCCGGAATTCTACGAACCGACGGAAAGCCCAACCACCAACATCTTGCATCCTAAGGTTTCAATCAGTCCATGTGCACTGGTTGTATCGACCAAGATCGGCAAGTCGGGAGAGTTCCCGCATGTTCTGACTACGTATGGAGTGGTCGAGCATTTCTGTGCCGGAGGAATTACGCGTAATATTCCATGGCTGAATGAAATTATGCCGGAACCCTTTGCGGAGATCAGTAAAAACTTAGCGGCAAAAATTCTGGTCAAAGAAGGGGATATGGTCGAAGTCTCTTCTGCTCGTGGCAAAATCACCGTACGAGCCTTAGTAACTGATCGTCTACAGACGTACAAAGTCAATGGAAAAGATACTGAAACCATCGGTATGCCTTGGAGCTGGGGCTTTGCTAGCTTAAGTCCTGGTCCGAGTACCAATGATTTAACCATTGCTGCACTGGATCCTGGAGCCGGTACTCCAGAGTATAAAGTTTGCCTAGTCAATATAAGGAGGGCAAATTGATGACAAGGAAAACGGTTTTAATTGATACTTCATTATGTACAGGATGTAAAGCGTGCTCTGTGGCATGCAAGGCTTGGAACGAGCTTTCAGCGGAGAAAACTCAGTTGATCACGAGTTATCAGACTCAGAATGCTTTTACCACGAAGACTTGGACCTATATGACCTTCATTGAAAAATATGAAGATCAAAAAATGAATTGGCTAATGCGCAAAGCACAATGCTTTCACTGTGCTGATCCTTCTTGCGCGAAGGCTTGCTCTTCGAATGCAATTACTCAGACGGAGTCTGGGTACGTCGTGATCGATCAGGATAAGTGCATTGGCTGCGGTTATTGTGTTGAAAACTGCCCGTTCGGGGTTCCGAAAGTCGATCAAGTCAAGAAGAAATCCTCCAAATGTACGGGGTGTATTGATCGGGTCGAGAATAACTTACTTCCAGCTTGTGTTCATACCTGTCAACCGGGTGCTTTAAGTTTTGGAGAACGTGACGCCATGCTGGCGAAAGCGAAGAAACGTCTTGCTGAGGTTCAGAAAACTCATCCTAAAGCGCAGCTCTATGGAGAAAAGGAAATGGGTGGCACGACGTATCTCTATTTGTTATTGGATAAACCAGAAGTCTATGGACTACCAGTTAATCCAACGATTCCGCTCTCTCTAACTTTATGGAAAGATGTAATTCGGCCTGTGGGTGGACTTGCGGTCGGTGGAGCAGCTGCAGCCGTGGTTGTAGGGGTTTTCGCCAATCTCTTAAGAGGAAATTACCGGTCTAGTGGGGATGACTCTACCAATCATGCAGATAGCAAGAAAGGGGGTAAATAGTAATGGCGGTCAAAATAAATACCAATAATCCAACCCAAAAGACGATTGGACCAAATAAGGTTTTGCGTTTTACTAAAGGAGAACGCATTAGTCACTGGGTTCATGCCATTGCCTTCTTTGTATTGCTCTTTACTGGACTGGGAGTGCTCAGCGCCTTTTTCCAACCTGCAATGGGTATCGTCGGTGGGATTCAAGCTGCTCGAGTGATTCACCGTGTTGTAGCAGTTGTGTTTGTGGTAGTTGTAGGTTTGATGTTCATTGTTGGAAATACCCGCCATCACTGGGAGTGGTTAAGGTCAGTCTTTAAGTTTACAAAATCAGATCTGCAACACGTCATGGCATTTCCTAAGGAGTTCTTCGGGGGACACGGTACTTATCCACCTCAAGATAAGTATAATGGGGGGGAAAAAATCAACTCGATGATTACCATCTTCGGTACTGTCTTCATCACGCTCAGTGGGATTGTGCTGTGGTTCGCTCCATCTTTCCCCCCTGGTTTAGTCCGTTGGGCATATCCAGTACACGATCTCTCTATGTTTATGATGACAGCAGCTGTCATTGGGCATATGTATTTAGGACTATTACACCCGGATTCAAACCCTTCCATTTCAGGCATGATCAATGGTTATGTACCCACAAAGTTCGCTCGTTCGCACCATGCCAAATGGTATGACAGAGTGAAAGATGAACAAGATTGTACCGAAACAGTAGCGAAATAATCGGAAATAGAGATAAGTCTAGTCCGGATTACTCACAGTTGGCTAAATAATGAATGTAAGGGGAGCTCCTACAAATGAACAAAAATATGCATAAAATGGATGTAGCTGAAGATATAACTATGGAGCAAGCTTATCAGACCTATAGCCTTCTTAAGAACGAAGTCAGAAGCTGGCAAGACGAGCGGGGTAACTTTTGGTGGGAGAGATTGATTCCTACGGAGACTCCCCCTTACTATCCCCTGGTGGATTTACCGGAAGAGGCGGTTTTAGAACTTTGGCAAAGGTTGAATCGGGTCGAGGGAGTAGTAGTTTCAGAGGCGGACTTAAGGGAACGGTGGAATGAATTTAAAGCGGTTCGACCCGCAACTGACACAAAAATGTTAAGTCGCTTGTATATCGCCTTAAGCGGCGTAGCACAACTTTCTCGCGAAACGATCGCGGAACCGAAAAAGGATACTGTAAATAATCAAGCTGAAGATCATTCCAAAAAAGTTTCGTGCAAAAGCAGGGCCTGCCCAGTCTGTGGTGAGGCAGCAGGGCTTTCAGTACTCACTCCGCCAAACGGTAATCGTTACTTGCACTGTATACTGTGCGGGCATGAATGGCCAGCGGAGCGTGTCGGATGTATTTGCTGTGGGAGTGAAGAAGCCTCTGAACAGACTTACCTTCATTCGGAGGATTTTCCAGGTGTTGATATAGTGGCTTGCCAGGCTTGTGGTCAGTATTTCAAAGAGGTGGACTTGCGCGTGTTGTCCGTCGAAGACTTTGTTTGGGAAGATTTGAGGACCCTGTCCTTAAATTACGCAGCGGAACAATGGTTTGCAGAACAAGCAAAACTAGCTGGAGACGTCCAGTAGGATTGATGTTCGATAAACCCTTAACCAACTACAAAAAGAAGCGCTCGAAATTTTGAGCGCTTCTTTATTATTTGTCTGAAGTTCAGCTTAATTAGATGGTTTATCAAAAAACGGTTATTCTGTGTGTTTTACGTTTTATACTACAAAATAATAGATTTGAGGAAATGGACCAGGGCGTGTTATAATTAATCTTTATAAATTTAAAAGTCAAGTGTTCATGGACTAAGAGATAAATTGTGAATAAGGTGTATTAACAAACGATAATTAAGGAGTTAAAGAAATTGAACCAAACGGATTTAGAATTAGAAATTAATGCTCGTAAAACCTTTGCCATCATTTCCCATCCAGATGCGGGAAAGACGACATTAACAGAAAAGCTGCTGCTTTTCGGAGGCGCGATTCACGAAGCCGGGTCAGTCAAAGCCAGAAAAGCAGAACGATATGCCACGTCAGATTGGATGGATCTCGAACGGCAACGGGGGATTTCTATTACATCAAGTGCCCTCCAATTTAAGTATCAAGGGTATGTTATCAATATTCTTGATACTCCAGGACATCAAGATTTCAGTGAAGACACCTACAGGACGTTGACAGCTGCGGATAGTGCGGTAATGCTAATTGACGCAGCCAAAGGGGTTGAGACTCAGACCAAGAAACTGTTTCAGGTCTGTCGTCAACGGGGAATTCCAATCTTTACCTTTATTAATAAATGTGATCGTAATGCGAAAGATCCTCTTGATCTAATGGATGAAGTAGAAAAGGTCTTAGGGGTCGAATCCTATGCGATGAATTGGCCTATTGGTATGGGCCCTGATTTTAAAGGAATTTATGATCGCCAAACAGAGCAGGTTGAGCGGTTTGTGGAAGGTAGTAGTAAATTCAGTGCTAAGCCACCGGTATCTGGTGCTCTCAGCGATCCAAAAGTACAGGAAGGGATCGGAGATATTCTACTCACTCAACTTTACGAGGAAATTGAACTTCTGGATATGGCAGGAAATGCTTTTTCCCAGGAACGAGTTGATCGGGGAGAAGTGACACCAGTGTTTTTTGGAAGTGCGCTCAATAACTTTGGTGTACCTAATTTCTTGAATAGTTTTTTAGAACTAGCCCCTGCCCCACAACCGCGCAGCACAAATCTAGGTCATTTAAACCCCGAAACTCCCAGTTTTTCAGGGTATATTTTTAAAATTCAAGCTAACATGAATGCACAACACCGCGACCGTATCGCCTTTATCCGGATTTGCACGGGCCGATATGAACGAGGTATGAATGTGATTCATACTCGTTCCCATCGCCGACTTCGTCTTGCTCAGCCTCAGCAGTTGTTTGCACAGGAACGAACAATTCTTGATGAAGCCTTTGCGGGGGATATAATAGGGGTTCATGATAGTGGACTTTTGCGAATCGGAGATGTTCTCACAGAAAAGGATGGACTTCAGTTTGAGGCAATGCCTTTCTTCAGCCCTGAAAATTTTGCGCGCATCAATATTGCAAATGCCTTAAAACGAAAACAATTCATTAAGGGGATTCAGGAATTACAGGAAGAAGGGGCCATTCACGTCTTTCGAGATCTTAACGTTGGAGTTGAGGCTCCGATTATCGGAGTGGTAGGGCAATTACAATTTGAAGTGTTAGAGTACCGCTTGCGTGAAGAATATGGAGTCCAGGTGGATATTCAACACCTACCCTTTGAAATCGTACGTTGGGTAAAAAGCGATCCTAAGACGGTTAAGTTGCTGACAGAATCGAGTATGAGTACCGTCGTGATAGATAAAGACGAAAACTATGCAGTTTTGTTATTGGATGAATGGAAGGCAAAATGGTTAAGTGATCGTTATGAGATCGAGTTTTTCATGCAACCGGAGGGTAAAGGTATAGATGTAAATTAAAAACCATGGTCTAGGATTAAGATTATCCTAGACCATTTGTCTTCGCTAGGATAACATTAACCTTTTTACTTGAGCGTGACATATTCTGGACTTCAAGGTTGTGCGGTAAACGTATGGTCTAGGAAGATATGCCCTCCTATGGATTCACCACGTTCACCATTAATAAGAATACAAACTCCGTTAATTCCGGGGATTTGCATCACAGACCAAACGATCGATCTTATAGTAATATCCTCCTCTAAGGCCCCACCGGGAAAATCATCCCGGATCTCTTTACTAAAGTTAATTGTAGCTAGGCCATTTTGAACAGTTAAGGAAAGTATCTTGGTTGTTGAGGCAAGTGTAGGTACGAGTTTGTCGGACTGAGGGCCTCGAATGAGTTGAATTAGGATAAGATTTGCTTTTTGCGCAAGATTTAGTGTTGACCATGATGATCTATCAATTAAACGATCTTCAGAAACAAGGGTTTCTAAGTTGTCGTTTGAAAAGTAGAGTTTATAGGCATCACCGCGAGTTAAGGGAGGACCTTCTTGGTGTGCTAATGTTGTTGAGCTTTCTCGAACACCTAGTGGAAAGGCATTAAAGTAATGCTCAACGCCAGTACCTATCGCGTGGGCGATTGAGTCACGGTAATTGTCCGACAGCAAGAGTTTTCTTTCTCGAGGATTAGACATAAATCCTACTTCTACAATGACTGAGGGCATTTCGGATTGATTAATAATATAATAATCTCCTGCCTTAGCTTTACGCTTGTTATCGGGTTGAAGCTGCGTAAGCTGTGCTTGGATTATTTCCGCCAATACTTTTCCTGACGGAGAATTTTGATGGTAATAGGTTTCCATCCCGTAGGAATTTCGTTGGGGGAAACTGTTGGCATGAATGCTAACAAATACGTCGGCATTACTTTCAGTAGCTATCTGAATTCTGTTGTTTAACTCTACTCGTTTAGCCATACGCCCTAGGACAAACCCTGGGAGAAAAAAATCTTTATCAACTTCGCGTGTTAGTATTACTATACAGCCCATTGAATCTAAAACCTTTCCTAAGCGTAAAGAAATATCTAAATTAATGTCTTTTTCTTTGAGCTCAGAATTTTGAGCCCCTGGGTCAGCACCTCCGTGTCCAGGGTCTATAACAATAACTTTATCTTTTAGACTGGAAGACACTGTAGAGGTCAATTGCAATGATTCAGCTCCGATAATTAAAATGATCACCGCAATCATGACACCTAAAACCGAGATCTTTCGAATAATAAATACGATCGACTTCTCAAACATACATTTGCACACTCCTCTCGAGAGAGTAATCTGTTTATGTATATTGCAAGAAGGTGTTTCGTAAACATTAATTTAGAAAAGATAATCGTTGAAAAGATTTCTGAGAAATTGGGGGATGGGACACTTGATTTGGGTAAGCGTTTCAATCGTAGTGTTGTTGTTAAATATCCCCTTTGGGTATTGGAGAGGGAATGTTAAGAAGTTTACATGGCAATGGTTTTTATCGGTCCATTTACCGGTTCCCGTGATTATGTTGCTTCGTATACGATTCGATCTTGGGTGGGAATGGACGACCTCTCCCATATTATTCGGGGCTTATTTTTTAGGGCAATTTTTAGGCGCAAAGTGGCATCATCATTGGAAGAAGAGAATGCGTGTCAGTAATTGTTTATTTTATGATATTGTACGGACTCGGTGGATTATTATTATAGTTCGCTAGGGAGTAGCGGTTAGCATTCAGGAATAATTGCTAGTGAACTGGATAAGTTCACTAATAATTCTAGAGAACCTGCATAAAAAAAGTATATTGTGAAATAATAATTGACATCATCTTGTCAAAGATGGTATTATAACCGAGCGTCACAAAAGGAGCATAGTGATCGAATAGTAAAGCTTAACAATTGATCTGTTCGATCATAACTGAGCGAAATTAGTTATTGACAACAAGACTTAGAAGTGCTAAAATACACATCCGGCCCAAATGACCAAAGACGCACGGTGATCGAAAATGCAAGGAGCCAAGGCTTCACGCAACTTGATCAGAACTGAGAAAAATAGTTATTGACAACGAGAGTTGGAAATGCTAAGATGTAAATCCGGCCGCAAAACGGCTAAAGAGTCATGGTCTTTGAAAACTAAACAACAAGGACAGCCAATGAGAGAAACTCGCAAGAGTTTCAAAATAAATCATGAGCGAATCATCTTCTTCAATAATAGAAGTTTGAATAACTTTTTTTGGAGAGTTTGATCCTGGCTCAGGACGAACGCTGGCGGCGTGCCTAACACATGCAAGTCGAACGCCGGAAGTCAGATGACAGAGGCCAGAAGCCAGAAGGGAAAAACCCTAATCTGGCATCCGGTTTCTGACATCTGACAACCGGAGTGGCGGACGGGTGAGTAACGCGTGGGTAACCTACCCATAAAGCCGGGACAACCCTTGGAAACGAGGGCTAATACCGGATAATCTTAGAAGCTGGCATCAGCGTTTAAGGAAAGGTGGCCTCTGAGTATGCTACCGATTATGGATGGACCCGCGTCTGATTAGCTAGTTGGTGGGGTAAAGGCCTACCAAGGCGACGATCAGTAGCCGGCCTGAGAGGGTGAACGGCCACACTGGGACTGAGACACGGCCCAGACTCCTACGGGAGGCAGCAGTGGGGAATCTTCCGCAATGGACGAAAGTCTGACGGAGCAACGCCGCGTGTATGATGAAGGTCTTCGGATTGTAAAGTACTGTCTTTGGGGAAGAATGACTGATTTGAAAATATTGAGTCAGTATGACGGTACCCAAGGAGGAAGCCCCGGCTAACTACGTGCCAGCAGCCGCGGTAATACGTAGGGGGCAAGCGTTGTCCGGAATTATTGGGCGTAAAGGGCGCGTAGGCGGATCGTTAAGTCTGGTGTGAAAGATCAGGGCTCAACCCTGAGAGTGCATCGGAAACTGGGGATCTTGAGGACAGGAGAGGAAAGTGGAATTCCACGTGTAGCGGTGAAATGCGTAGATATGTGGAGGAACACCAGTGGCGAAGGCGACTTTCTGGACTGTAACTGACGCTGAGGCGCGAAAGCGTGGGGAGCAAACAGGATTAGATACCCTGGTAGTCCACGCCGTAAACGATGAGTGCTAGGTGTAGAGGGTATCGACCCCTTCTGTGCCGCAGTTAACACAATAAGCACTCCGCCTGGGGAGTACGGCCGCAAGGTTGAAACTCAAAGGAATTGACGGGGGCCCGCACAAGCGGTGGAGCATGTGGTTTAATTCGACGCAACGCGAAGAACCTTACCAGGGCTTGACATCCTACGAATCTCTAGGAAACTAGGGAGTGCCCTTCGGGGAGCGTAGAGACAGGTGGTGCATGGTTGTCGTCAGCTCGTGTCGTGAGATGTTGGGTTAAGTCCCGCAACGAGCGCAACCCCTGTGTTTAGTTGCTAACGCGTGAAGGCGAGCACTCTAGACAGACTGCCGGTGATAAACCGGAGGAAGGTGGGGATGACGTCAAATCATCATGCCCCTTATGTCCTGGGCTACACACGTGCTACAATGGCCGGTACAGACGGAAGCAAAGCCGTGAGGTGGAGCAAATCCGAGAAAGCCGGTCTCAGTTCGGATTGCAGGCTGCAACTCGCCTGCATGAAGTCGGAATCGCTAGTAATCGCAGGTCAGCATACTGCGGTGAATACGTTCCCGGGCCTTGTACACACCGCCCGTCACACCACGAAAGTCTGCAACACCCGAAGCCGGTGAGGTAACCGGTCCAGAGGACAGAGGGCAGAAGCCAAGACGGAAGTCAGTGGTCAGAAGCCAGAGGTCAGAGTAGAGTTAGTCTAAATAGACTACATGCATCTGACATCTGGCCTCTGATAACCGATCTCTGAAAAGGCATCTGAGTTCTGACCTCTGGATTGGAGCTAGCCGTCGAAGGTGGGGCCGATGATTGGGGTGAAGTCGTAACAAGGTAGCCGTATCGGAAGGTGCGGCTGGATCACCTCCTTTCTAAGGAGAACTGTTTAGAGCTTAGGCTTTAAACGACAATCCTAAGGGTCGATTCTTTTAAAGGACGCGAGTCTGGCGAGAGATCATTAGAGTCGCAAGACTCATGCCGAGGGATCGGCAACTCATTGGTAAGAGCTGTTGTTTAGTTTTGAGAGACCAGATGATCGAGGTCCGAAGTCCGATGTCCGAGATCCGAAAGGATAACGGGAGTTGGACGAAGGGTTTTGTGAAATGGAAACTCAGTCAGACGGGATTGAAGTTAAAGCAGAAATGCTTGACTACCGATCCTATATTTTTCAGCGAACGTGAATATAGAAGTAAGATAACGATCTTGTTTTAGCCCAAAGGCTAAAACTTCGATTCGAACATCGCGCCTCGAACTTCGCGCATCGCGTAATGTTCTTTGAAAACTGCATAGAGGAAATAATCTAGTAAAAAGTCGAAAGAATTCACTTTGAAACGTAAGTTTCAAATAAACCTAGAAGTAGCGATCAATAGGTCAAGCTACTAAGGGCGTACGGTGGATGCCTAGGCGCTAAGAGTCGATGAAGGGCGCGGTTAACAGCGAAATGCCACGGGGAGTCGTAAGCAGGCTTTGATCCGTGGATACCCGAATGGGGCAACCCAACTGGAGTCATATCCGGTTATCGTTAACTGAATACATAGGTTAACGAAGGCAACCCGGGGAACTGAAACATCTAAGTACCCGGAGGAAGAGAAAGAATAATCGATTCCCTGAGTAGCGGCGAGCGAAACGGGAACAGCCCAAACCCTACTCGAGATCCGAGGTCCGAAGTCAGAAGTCCGAGCTTAAGCTGAATCTCAAGAGGAATGCTTATATCGGACATCGGACATCGGAATTCTGATCTCGGGTAGGGGGTTGTAGGACCCTCTATTAGGAATGATTCCCTAGCTGAACAGAACTGGAAAGTTCGGGCAGAGAAGGTAACACCCCTGTAAACGAAAGGGAATCAAACTGTGAGGGAATCCTGAGTACCGCGGGACACGTGAAACCCCGTGGGAAACAGGGAGGACCACCTCCCAAGGCTAAATACTTCTTAGCGACCGATAGCGAACAAGTACCGTGAGGGAAAGGTGAAAAGCACCTCGGAAGAGGAGTGAAAGAGAACCTGAAACCGTGCGCTTACAAGCAGTTGTAGGTCGAGGTCCGAGGTCCGAAATCCGAAGTCCGATCCAGGTATTCTTAAAAGGAGTACATGCATCGGACATCGGACATCTGACCTCGGACTTCGGCTGGCAGCGTGCCTTTTGTAGAATGAACCGGCGAGTTATGGTATGTAGCGAGGTTAAGGCGAGAAGCTGGAGCCGAAGCGAAAGCGAGTCTGAAAAGGGCGAATAGTTACATGCTGTAGACCCGAAACCGTGTGATCTACCCATGGCCAGGGTGAAGGTGGGGTAAAACCCACTGGAGGCCCGAACTCACTGTCGTTGAAAAGGCAGGGGATGAGCTGTGGGTAGGGGTGAAATGCCAATCGAACACGGAGATAGCTGGTTCTCCCCGAAATAGCTTTAGGGCTAGCCTCAATTGATGACGTATGGCGGTAGAGCACTGAATAGGCTAGGGGCCTTACCAGGTTACCGAACCTTATCAAACTCCGAATGCCATACGATTTAGATTGGGAGTCAGACTGTGGGGGATAAGCTTCATAGTCGAAAGGGAAACAGCCCAGACCATCAGCTAAGGTCCCTAAGTATACACTAAGTGGGAAAGGATGTGGAATTGCACAGACAACCAGGATGTTGGCTTAGAAGCAGCCACCATTTAAAGAGTGCGTAATAGCTCACTGGTCGAGTGGTTCTGCGCCGAAAATGTAACGGGGCTCAAGTGTATCACCGAAGCTATGGCTTCAGAGGTCAGTTGACAGAGGCCAGAAGTCGGAAAATGAGGGTAGTATGATAGAAAGTTATCGTGATCTAAGAGTGTATCAAATATCTTATGAATTGGCACTTGAAGTCCACAAACTAACCTTAAAATTCCCCGACTTTGAAAAGTACGAACTTGGAATTCCAGAATACAGAGGGCAGAAGCCAGAGGTCAGAACAAGTATCTGATATCTGGTATCCGACATCTGATTACTGAATTGCAATGGCACAAGGGTCGAAAGACGAAACCAAGGTGTTGTTAGAACTAGCAAAAGATCTAGGTTATATCCAAGAAGTTGTATTTGCAAAATTGTTTGAACGATATGATGAACTGGGCAAACAGTTATATACTCTTCACCAAAAATGGAAATAATCTGGCTTCTGGATTCTGACAACTGACCTCTGAGGGGTAGGGGAGCGTTCTATTATCAGCGAAGTTCAACCGTAAGGTTGGGTGGAGAGAATAGAAGTGAGAATGCCGGTATGAGTATGCGAAAAGACAAGTGAGAATCTTGTCCGCCGAAAATCTAAGGTTTCCTGGGGAAGGCTCGTCCGCCCAGGGTAAGTCGGGACCTAAGCCGAGGCGTGATAGCGTAGGTGATGGACAACTGGTTGACATTCCAGTACCACCGAGAAGCGTTTGAGCAATGGGGTGACACAGAAGGATAGGTTAAGCCAACCGTTGGTTGAGTTGGCCCAAGCGAGTAGGATGTAGGGTAGGCAAATCCGCCCTGCGAGAAGTCTGAGACGTGACGGGGAGCGAAAATGAGTAGCGAAGTAACCGACTCCAAGCTGTCAAGAAAAACCTCTAGTGAGCAACCCGGTGCCCGTACCGTAAACCGACACAGGTAGATGGGGTGAGAATCCTAAGGCGCGCGAGAAAACCCTCGTTAAGGAACTCGGCAAAATAGCCCCGTAACTTCGGGAGAAGGGGCGCTCTTCGCAAGAAGAGCCGCAGAGAAATGGTCCAGGCGACTGTTTAACAAAAACACAGGTCCCTGCTAATCCGAAAGGAGATGTATAGGGGCTGACACCTGCCCGGTGCTGGAAGGTTAAGAGGAGAGGTTAGTCTCGAGGTTCGAGGCTCGAAGTTCGAGGTTCGAAAAGAACCGAACGAAGAATCGGGTTTGGAACCTCGGGGCGAAGCTTTGAATTGAAGCCCCAGTAAACGGCGGCCGTAACTATAACGGTCCTAAGGTAGCGAAATTCCTTGTCAGGTAAGTTCTGACCCGCACGAAAGGTGTAACGATCTGGACACTGTCTCAACGAGGGACTCGGCGAAATTGTAATACCCGTGAAGATGCGGGTTACCTGCGACAGGACAGAAAGACCCCATGGAGCTTTACTGTAGCTTGACATTGGATTTTGGTATAAAATGTACAGGATAGGTGGGAGACAGAGAAGCTAGGGCGCCAGCCTTGGTGGAGTCAACGGTGGGATACCACTCTTTTTGTACTGAAGTTCTAACTAGGTCCCCTGAATCGGGGATTAGGACAGTATCAGGTGGGCAGTTTGACTGGGGCGGTCGCCTCCTAAAGAGTAACGGAGGCGCCCAAAGGTTCCCTCAGCGCGGTTGGAAATCGCGCGCAGAGTGTAAAGGCATAAGGGAGCTTGACTGCGAGACCAACAAGTCGAGCAGGGACGAAAGTCGGGCTTAGTGATCCGGTGGTACCGAGTGGAAGGGCCATCGCTCAACGGATAAAAGCTACCCTGGGGATAACAGGCTTATCTCCCCCAAGAGTCCATATCGACGGGGAGGTTTGGCACCTCGATGTCGGCTCATCGCATCCTGGGGCTGTAGTAGGTCCCAAGGGTTGGGCTGTTCGCCCATTAAAGCGGTACGTGAGCTGGGTTCAGAACGTCGTGAGACAGTTCGGTCCCTATCCGTCGCAGGCGCAGGAAATTTGAGAGGATCTGTCCCTAGTACGAGAGGACCGGGATGGACGAATCCCTGGTGTACCAGTTGTCTCGCCAGAGGCACAGCTGGGTAGCTATATTCGGAGCGGATAAGCGCTGAAAGCATCTAAGCGCGAAACCGACCTCAAGATGAGATTTCCCACAGCGTAAGCTGGTAAGACCCCTGAAAGATGATCAGGTTGATAGGCCAGGTGTGGAAGCGCGGTGACGTGTGGAGCTGACTGGTACTAATAGGTCGAGGGCTTGACCTAATAATCGAGGTCCGAGGTCAGAAGTCCGAGGTCCGAAAGGACGGACGGTTGAGGACGGAGGACTTCGAGATTGCTAACAAAACTAGGTAAGTGGCTCAAATTCTAACGACAATTACTAGATAATAGACTCTGTGCAGTTTTGAGAGAACAGCGGTTAAGGATAATTCCTTATCCTGTTTTCTTTAGAAAACATACAAATTCGGACTTCGGATTTCGGACATCGGACTTCGATTCCGCATCTGGTGATCATGCCGGAGGGGTTCCACCCGTTCCCATATCGAACACGGAAGTTAAGACCTCCAGGGCCGATGATACTTGGGGCATAGCCCCTGGGAAAGTAGGTCATCGCCAGGTAAACAAGCGAAAAGACTATCTCTAACGAGGTAGTCTTTTCTGTGTCAGTTATACTGTAGAACGAGGTACCGGGGTTCCACCCGTTCGGATCCACATTGCAGGAGTTTGCGTTACGAGTCGCAATGTGGCGAAAGTCTCATCCGTCTTTCGTCACACTGCAGGAGTCTGCGTTATGAGTCGCAGTGTGGCGAAAAGCTCGTTCCGTCGCCACGAAGTATTTCTTTGGGGTGGGTGGCTCGGCGATACTGTCCACCGGACACTATCGTGCTTTTCGTATATCGAACACGGAAGTTAAGAATCCACACTGCAGGAGCGTGCGTTACAAGTTGCAGTGTGGCGAAAGGCTCCCCTTCGCCACGAAGTATTCCTTTGGGGTGGGTGGCTCGGCGATACTCTCCACCGGAGACTATCGTGCCTTTCGTTCCAGGGCCGATGATACTTGGGGCATAGCCCCTGGGAAAGTAGGATCCACACTGCAGGAGCCTGCGTTATGAGTCGCAGTGTGGCGAAAAGCTTTCCTTCGCCACGAAGTGTTCATTTTGGGTGGGTGGCTCGGCGATACTCTATCCTACGCCGCTAAGTATTCTTTTGGGATCGCGGCTTCGGCGATACTCTCCACTGGAGACTATCGTGCCTATCGTATCTTCAGGTAAACAAGCAAGATGAGGACGTATCGAAACTAAGTTTCGCTACGTCCCCTTTTTTGTGTCTGTGTTATCCTTTAGGTTGTATTAAAACTTCCTTAACTGTTCATTCGCAGGAAGGCCAGGGCGAGGTGATTTCTTAGACTATTAGAATTGTCAAATGAGCGTAAAATCCTGAGACAGTGTAACATATATTTACAAAATGAATTTGTGGATTATATCAAACATACCGGAACATTTAGAAAAATTAATAACATTGTCTAACATTTCTTTTGTATTGAGGATATAAGAGCTTGTTTTTTGCATGTTTATTTACTGGTACGAAATTTGCATAAGTGTTTATACATATCTAAAAGGGGGGTGATGAAAATATTAATCGATCAATCTAAAATTATTTCATGCGATATTACTTATCGCTTCCTAGTTTAATATAAATAGGATATTGCTTGTGTAACAGCCACCGCCAAAGGGTCGATGTTGATAAATTTGGGGAAAAAGGGGAGTTATATTTGTCTAGTAACTTTATTTATCATAACCGGGATCACAAATTTATTATTAAGGAATGGCTGGAGGGAGAAAAGATCTTTGGCTGGGACCGATTCAAGGATTATTTAAGTGTGGACGATGTAGATCAGATTCTTGACCAGGCCTTGAAAGTCTGCAAGGATGTAGTTGCTCCGACGAATGATGATGGTGACCGAATAGGGGCGATATTTAGCGAAGGTAAAGTGATCGTACCGAGTTCCTTTCATCACGCTTATCAATTTATCCAGAAGAACGGCTGGGGTTCAACTAACAAAGATGTGGAAGGGGAAGGGATTCTGCCAAATATTTTATTCGGTGCTGTACACGAGTATTTACTAGCAGCTAATCCGAGTTTAGAAACCTACATAGGGCTGACTAGTGAGACAGCCACAGTCATTCAATCCTACGGCTCTCAAAAACAGGTTGAACTGTTTGCTCCGAAACTATTTGAGGGTGTCTGGACTGGTACCATGTGTTTAACCGAACCCGGAGGTGGCTCCGACGTGGGTGATATGCTTTCTAAAGCCTACCCGACGGAAGACCCTACAGTCTATAAAATTAAGGGGACAAAATGCTTTATTTCAGCGGGTGACCATGACCTAACTGAGAATATTATCCACTTAGTACTTGCTCGGATTGACGGATCGGCAGCAGGTACTAAAGGTCTATCCCTATTTATTGTACCAAAGATCTGGGTTAACGACGATGGAAGTTTTGGAGAAGCGAATGATGTAGCAACAGTTGGAATCGAAAAGAAAATGGGACTTAAGGGGTCTGCAACTGCTGTCCTAAGTTTCGGTGAAGAAAGCACCTGCAGGGGGTTTCTTCTTGGTGAACCTCCAGATACCAACGGCTTGGGGCAAGGGATGGCCCAGATGTTTAAGATGATCAATGAGTCCCGGATCAACACTGGGCACAGCGCTCTAGGAGTAGCCACAGTTGCTTACAACAATGCAGTCGCCTATGCTAAGGACCGTGTACAGGGGAAGCTGTTCTGCAATCCTAAGGCAGGCAGGGTTCCAATTATCCAGCATGAGGATGTCAGACGCATGCTGCTAACACAAAAGGCCGTGCTGGAAGGTATGCGGGCGATGGTTTTTAAAGGTTATTACTATATGGATCAGATTACCTTTGGTCAGGATGATGCTGACGTCAGGGAAGCCAATCGTAGGATTGAAATAATTACGCCCCTGATTAAGGCTTATTGTTCAGATCAGGCTTGGACTCTTATCGCTGAGGCCATCCAAGTGCACGGCGGGTACGGTTTTACTGAAGAGTATCCGGTAGCGCGCCAGGCTAGGGACAGTAAGATTTACTCCATTTGGGAAGGCACCAATTATATTCAGTCCTTGGATTTGGTAAGTCGTAAATGGAAACTTGAAAATGGCAGCATATTCAACGAGTGGCTCGCTGAGCTAGAGCAATTTATTAATATACACAAGAATAACATCGACTTCATTAAGGAATTTGAAATTCTCATTCAAGCTGTCCTAGCTTATCAGGAATTACTGGAAGTGATGCAAGGTTACTTAAAGAAGACTCCGGGCCTTGTTCCTCTGTATTTCACCAGAGTTCTTAGGGTTACTGCTGAACTGTATATCGGCTGTCTCTTAATGCAACAGGCTTTGGTGGCCCAGAACAAATTAACTGAAGCCAATTCTGAACAGTCTTTTTATAAAGGCAAGATTTTCAGCGCATGTTTTTATGTTAGAAATATTGTTCCAGACGTTATGGCTACGGTCCGGGTCATTAAAGAGGAGGACAGCTCCGCGCTAGACATTCCAGAAGAGGCTTTTTAGTATATTGTTTGTTTCTCTTTTCATGCGCCATTGATTACGAATATGAAGGTTTTGTAGTGTGTTGGTGGGAGAGGATGAGAATTGAAGAAAGCTAGTAGATTAAGGAGAGATTTGTATGCGTGAAGTAGTTATCGTAAGTGGGATGCGTACCCCAATTGGTGATTTCTTGGGTTCTTTGAAAGAACTTTCGGCCGTCGAATTAGGGATAATAGTTCTAAAGGCTGCGTTAAACAAAGCTGGGATTGAGCCAAGCCAAATCGAAGAGGTAGTAGCAGGACACGCCAATCAGGCGGGATGCAAACCCAATACAGCTCGGCAGGTCGCTTTAGGATCAGGTTGTTCAGTTGAGACAGTAGCGGTAACAGTTAATCAGCAATGCGTATCTTCTCTGAGAGCTACAGAAATATTAGCTCAGGAAATTATTTTGGGCAAGGTGGAAGTTGGTGCAGCTGTCGGACCAGAGAGTATGTCAAATATACCCTATCTGTTGCCTGGGGCACGAAATGGCTATCGCATGGGTTCTGCGCAGGTTGTTGATGCCATGTTTAATGACGGACTGATTGACGCCTTTAACAACTACCACATGGGGGTTACGGCAGAAAATCTAGCGAAAATGTATAAGATTAGCCGCGAGGAACAGGATGAATTAGCTCTACTCAGCCACCAACGGGCCTGTCAGGCCAACAAGGAACTTGGAATTAAGCCGCTCGCGCGTATTGTTGCTACTGCCTCAACGGCAGTTGATCCTAAAATTATGGGGATTGGAGTCGTCCCGGCCGTAAAACGTGCCTTACATTTTGCCAACCTAACGTTAAAGGATATCGGGTACTGGGAAATCAATGAAGCATTTGCAGCTCAGTTCTTAGCAGTAAATCGAGAACTAAACTTGGATATGGATCAAGTGAATGCTAATGGTTCAGGTATCTCTTTAGGGCATCCAGTCAGTTGCACGGGGGCCCGCATAGTAGTTACACTGCTTCATGAGATGCAACGTAGGGGTGTTCGGTTTGGCTGTGCATCTCTTTGCGGTGGTGGTGGTCCGGCTACAGCAATCATTTTAGAACAGTATCTTGATTAAGAATAACACCTTTTTTTGAGGGATTAACAGTGAACTTGTTTCAACAAAGGTTAACATCGAGTCTCACGATTGGAGCAAGTTGAAACGTTCAAACGGTGAGAATCTCAAAAGTGGAGGTGGTAAACATAATTGGCAAAGATTTAATTGGCCGGGAAAGTAAACCTGTTGGGGTAAGGATCGAAGCCGATGCAGTTCGCATGTTTGCTGAAGCTGTGGGTATTTCCTTTAAAAATCGGGTGCCTCCCACTTTTTTTGGAACCTTTATGAAGGGTAGTATTGAAGGGATCGATCTGTTTCAACCCGGAACAATTCATGGAGAACAAAAATTCACTTATTTTCAACTTGTATCTGTTGGGGACTATCTTGTCTATACTCGTCGGATCAAGGATGTATTTGAGCGGTCCGTAAAGCTTGGCAAGATGACTTTTGTCATAGTTGAGACCACGGGGCGTAATTATGCGGGGGAACCTGTTTTTTCAATGAGTTCAACAGTGATATTCTCTGATCGGAGGACTGAGTAGATTGCAGCCGGAGCAGAAATCGATCAAATGACCACATCGACTAATAAAGAGTGAGAGCTAATAATATTTGAAGAGGTGCTTGAAATTGAACATTAATGATATCAAGAAGATTTGTGTAATTGGAGCAGGTAATATGGGGCACCAGATTTCTTTATGTGCGGCGATGGCTGGGTATGATGTTATCTGTACAGATATCAGCCAAGAAATGCTTGATAAAGCAGAAAACTTTGCCCGGACCTACTTACCGGAGCGAATTGTCAAAGGAAAATTAACTCAGGAGCAAGCTGATCGAGCCTTGGTCAATCTTCATTTTACCTTAAGCCTTGAGGAAGCGGCTGGAGATGCTGACTATGTGATCGAGGCTGCGATTGAAAAAATTGACATTAAACGTAAGCTTTTTGAGAACCTAGATAGGATAGCACCTCCGCATGCAATTTTAGCTACGAATAGTTCTTTTATTGTAAGTTCCAAGGTCGCTGATGTTACAACACGTCCAGATAAAGTGTGCAACATACACTTCTTCAATCCTGCACTGGTTATGAAACTTGTTGAAGTTGTACAAGGACCGCATACTTCTATAGAAACCGCACAAGTAACTATGGATTTGTGCAAAAAGCTGGGCAAAGTCGCTGTCTTACTAAAGAAAGAAATCTACGGTTTCTTGGTTAATAGAATTTTGGGGGCCATCAATCAGGAGGCCATGTTCCTTGTTGACATCGGGATTGCTAGCCCAGAAGCTATTGATATAGCGGTTGTTAACGCTTTGGGTCATCCAATGGGTCCGTTCCAACTGATGGATTTGGCTGGTATCGATCTTACTTACCACATTGCTATGGAACGCTATCAAGAAACCCATGATCCGAAAGATAAGCCTTCACCACTGGTAGTAGAAAAGTTCGTTAAAAAAGAATGGGGCCGAAAGACGAAGAAGGGTTTTTACTCATACGATTGACACTCCCCGTAGATACAATGAGTATCTCCTCAGAAAAGGCAGGCGACAAACGTCAGAATCTGACATCAAATATCCGAAATAAGGAGACTGAGTAGATGCAATATGAGACGCTACTAGTGCAAATCGACGATGGAATTGGAACAATAACCCTTAACCGACCTAAGGTGTTAAATGCCTTAAACAATCAAGTTATTATGGAATTAGGCGAAGTCGCTATGGAACTGGGAATGAATGATTCTATACGGGTAGTCATTATCACCGGAGGCGACAAAGTGTTTGCAGCCGGAGCAGATATCGATCAAATGGCTACAGCAACTACGGTTGATTTTGCTACAGATAACCAATCTGCACACCGTGCTTTTAGCGCCATCGAAAATATGCCCAAACCGGTAATTGCAGCGGTTGCAGGTTATGCTCTGGGCGGTGGGTGTGAATTAGCCTTAGTGGCAGATGTACGTATTGCCGCTGACACGGCTAAATTTGGCTTGCCGGAAATTAAACTAGGTATTTTGCCCGGATGCGGAGGAACCCAGCGTTTGCCAAGACTCATCGGAGCAGGCAGAGCCAAAGAGTTACTTTTTAGCGGTGACTTTATCAGTGCTGAGGAGGCATGTCGTATTGGTCTGGTCAATAAAGTAGTTCCCGCTGAAGAACTTTTCGAGGAAGCCAGAAAAATGGCTAAACGCTTTGCGAGCCAAGGGGCTGTGGCTTTACGCATGGCCAAGTCTTGCGTAAATGAAGGGATGCGAATGGACCTGGAAGCAGGGCTTCAGTATGAGCAAAGATGCTTCAGTATTTTGTTCTCCACCGAAGATCAAAAAGAAGGTATGAAGGCTTTTATGGAAAAGCGTAAGCCGAACTTTCAGGGAAGGTAGGTAATTGTAGGAGAGTTCTTCTGGAGATAACTTCCAGAAAACGAGATGATCAAGTTCAAATAATACGAGGGTGAGGAGGGTAAAGGTGAAATACCTTTGGGATTATCAGGTTAACGACTCGCTCCCAAGTCGGGAATGGTGCCCAACTGATCTGCAATTAAGGCAGTATGCGGAGGCTGCGGGTGATTTCAATCCTATTCACTTAGATGATGATTTTGCCCGAAGAGCAGGATTTGACGGTATAATAGCTCACGGGATGTTGACTATGGCTCAACTGGGAGCCATGCTGACAGACTGGATGAGTGAAGAAGGAACCCTTAAGAGTTTTGAAGTTCGGTTTAAAAATATGGTTCGAGTTGGAGAACGGATAGCTTTTTCTGGTAGTATTAAGGAAATTCTATCTAATACAGTAAAATGTGACCTTATAGTGACTAAAGCTAACGGAGAAGAAGTATTGACGGGATCAGCAGTGGTGACGTTTAAGGCGCTAAATAAATAGGTTTGTGCAATGAAGCGGAGGGGAAAAGATGGATGTAGAAACAGCAATTATGAATAGGCGTAGTATACGGAAATATACGCAAAATCCAGTTTCCGATGAATTAGTCTATGAACTGTTGGAAGCTGCTCGTTTGGCTCCCTCAGGAACTAATCACCAACCCTGGAGGTTTATCGTGGTAAGGGATCAAGTTGCAAAACAACAGATTCAAGCAGCAGCGTACAACCAAAAGCATTTGAGTGAAGCCCCAGTTTTGCTTGTATGCTGAGCTGACTTAATGACTTATAGAGATACTAGGAAAAGAGTTCAGGAGTTGATAGAAACAGGAACTATGGAGCATGAAGCTCTTGAAAACTACCCCGGTTTGGATAAACCTAAAGATATGGAAGCATTAAATAGCTATATTCCCCATGCCATGCTCAATGTGGCTATTGCGATGGAGAACATGGCCTTGAGAGCAGTTTCTTTGGGATTAGGGACTTGCATTGTCCAATTAATGAAGGCCAAGAAAATCGCACAAATTCTTGCCCTTCCAGAAAACATCATTATTACCGCGTTAATGCCAGTCGGATTTCCGGACCAAAACCCCGCACCCAGACCTAGGATAGCTCTAGAGGAAATCATTTTAATGCATAATTCACTATAATCAACGTCATTCTAAATAGCATCGACTCAGAGCAAAGTCCTGGTGGTGTCTGAGAACAAGTAGTAAAAAGCCCGGCATCATATTAACATAGCCGGGCTAAGGACATGGTAAATTACCCTAAAAAAGCGGAGTCTTAAACGATCAGAAAGCCAGCGGACAAGGAATCGTTGAAATAAGCTCTTAGGAAAATTCTAATAATTTGTATTCTTTCAACTTTCTATAGAGCGTCGGTCTACTTAAGCCCAGCACTTGTGCGGCTTGGGTTTTATTGCCATTCTCTATGGCTAACGTGTTTACGATAGATTCTCTTTCCAATACCTTCAGCGAAGTTCCAGCTTCAGGTGCCTTTAACTTTTGGGCCATTTCAAAAGGCAAGTGCTCAGGCAAAATGGAGCCATTGACCAATACCGCAGTTCTCTCAGCCGTGTTTTGTAATTCCCGGATATTACCGGGCCAACTGTACTCGCAAAGAATTTTTTGCACTGCCATGGTGGTTTCCGGGACTTCTTTCTTAAACCGGTAACAAGAATCTGTCAGAAACCGCTTCCAAAAAGATAGAATATCTTCTGGACGCTGTCGAAGCGGCGGTAATGTAATCTTAACCACATTTAACCGGTAATACAGATCCATTCTAAAGCGACCTTGGCGTACCTCGGCGAGCAAATCCTGGTTAGTCGCGGCGATAACCCTTACGTCGATCGGAATTACTTTATGTCCGCCCAGCCTAACTATTTCCCTATTTTGCAAAACTCTTAGCAAGATGACTTGAACATCTGGGGGCAACTCCCCAATCTCGTCCAGAAATATCGTTCCTCCGTTGGCCAACTCAAACTTGCCGGCATTTCCGTGTTTCTTGGCACCGGTAAAAGTCCCTTCCTCATAACCAAAGAGCTCACTCACAACAAGTTCCCTGGGTATAGCTCCGCAATTGATGGCGATTAAAGGTTCGCTATTTCGAGTACTGGCATAATGAATTGCCTGTGAAAACATCTCTTTTCCGGTTCCCGTTTCGCCCTCCAGGAGAACATTAACGTCACTGGCAGCTACCTTCTCAGCAATGACCTTTGCATCTAGGAAGGATTTGCTTTCACCTATAAGATCGGCGAAATCATATCCGATGGCAGTTTTAAAGGGTTTCTCTGTAACTGGTCTTTTTTCAAACCATATGACTTTTTTTTCACCTAAAGCATTGGAGGCGATGATGATTTCTTCATCTTTCATCACTGGATACCGTAATGATTGGTTATCCCTGTTGAGCTTTATTTTTTGATGCCAATGATTTTCAAGTTCGCTGATTTTCACGGGGGTTGTCCCCAAACTAGCCTTGGCCATGGAATTGGCTGAAATGATCCGATCATCGGCATCAACAAGCAGTCCGGCCCGCGGAATTTCTGAAAACAGGTATTCGGAAAAGGATTTCTGCCAGGACAACTGGTTGCTTAAATCAGCTTCTTTCATTACCCTTTCCAGTAAACTTGCTATCAGCCAAGCGATAGTCACAATGGCCGGAACCTGTCCAGTTTCACAGGTAATTGTAACAACTCCAGCAAGCTCTTTTGTAGGAGAGAAGACTGGGTGAGAAGCGCCATCGAAAAGGTGAAATAACGAGCAGTAATGCTGATAACTTTGAGTGGCAACCGGTTTTTTGAGTTTTAGGCAAATTCCAGTACAAGTGGTCCCTACAGAAGATTCCGTCCAGATAGCTCCCGGCACATACCCGTTCTTAGTGGAATACTCAACCCCTTTTTTATCGCCGTCCATGTAGAGTATTAGACCATCACTATTAGTCAGGGAGATATTAGCTGATAATTGTTCTAAATAAGATCTTATCTGGGTCTTGATATCTTCCGAAAGGTTTGAGTACGCTGGGTTGCTCTTCTGATAATTACTTAGATCTTGAGGGCTCACGCTCAACTGTCCTCTTTTTAAAAAAGGGTTAACGTTCGATTCCTTAGACCTTTGCCAAGAAGTGCGAATAAGAGGTGGAATATCTGGTGTAAGACTTCCCCTTTCAATGAACTTCTCCCATTCAATATGAGTCAGCATTCAATCCCCCCCAGATACTTGGAGATAGACTAGTCCGTTTATCACGGTTAAGGATTTGTTTGAAAATTCAGTATTAATTATTTATTATATACCAGTTAACCAAGATAAGCTATTATTTTTGTGTTGAGCTTTTTGCTTTGTAGCTATTATTTCTTTGGTTTTCAATATGAAAAAATTCAACAAGATGGAATTGGACGTATTTGACTCATAAATACCATCAACCAACATTTTACGGAAGCAGATAAGCAAATAGAAATTCTCTTCTGGAAATATTCAACGTTAAAAAACCAAAAAGTTATTGATGATTCATTAGCAGTCATTGCGAAAGAAGTACAAGATAGTACAGCGCTTATAGAACAGTACATGATATATGCACTGACAGATAAGGAAAAAGCGCTGTTCCAAGCTTATGATAAGAACCTTGCTGTTTCCGAGGATATATTTATGAAACTTATGGATACTACTATAAAGGGAGATTATATTGCGGCTAATCAGCTAGGTATAGAATCAAGTGCTGTTAGAAAAGAATCCTCGCTGGACGCACCAAAACGTTGCTCGGCTGCCTGCAGGAGTGCCTGAGTCAATGCTTCTACGTTATGTTCAAAACAAGCAGTCACAAATCTCGTAAGCGTGGAACAAATAGCGTTGCACAAAAAATTTGCCTCGATATTCAGCTGTTGAAAATCGAGGCGAATTTCGCATTCTTAGAAAAATCCTTCACTTGCAACATCCTTGATGTATTTATACTGTGGAATTGTCACTGTTTCTTGATCAGCCTCTTGAACTGGGCATCGGACAGCTCATTAACTTATCGGTTCCTTCTTCTACTAGACATTCCAAAATTAGATCTGCATATTCTCTGTCTTCCCGAACCATCTTCCGATAGCGCGTTTCCACCTCATAGGGAAGTCCGGAAAATAGCAGTCGATTTCTCCAGCTAGAAACGATTTCGTCATATCCATTACGTAGTTAATATTCGTCATGCCCAACCTGCTTATTTTCCTTCCTCAGCTTCCTTACTTGTTTGCTTTGCACAAAATAATGCCGGCAGCGTATCCGCCCATGGCATGTGGCTGTCCAATGAGTCCGTCTTGTTACGATAATCTAGATTGGGCAGATTTCTGAATATGTGGACTAGATATTCATAAGGATCCAAACCATTGGCTGTCGCCGTTTCTATGATGCTGAATACGCAATAGAAAAAAGACCACGTTTAGTGGTCTCCGTTTGAAAGAGCGTAAAATTTTGAGACTGTGTAACATATATTGACAAAATGAATCTGGGGATTACATCAGTAAAATTCTGAACATTCAAAATAATATGTAACATTATCTAACGGTTTTTTTTAACGGGGGGCCTAAGAGCTTGTTTTTTGTTGCTTATTTGGCTGGCACGAAACTTGCGTTAGGTTTATTTAGTCTCGGAAAACCAACAAGACTCTGGGTATTATGGAGATGCCATCCATTTTAATGTTCTTTGATAACTTTTGTGAAGTTGGGAGAGGTAAGTGGGGGTGAACCAAATATATCTAGCCAGAGACCAGTTGGTGCGACTGGGCTGAGAGTTTCCGAGAATCTACATATTATACGAGGAGGTGAAAATATGTGACGCAAGTCGGGAGTTAATTGTTTTTGAATCGAGAGAGAGTTTCTCAGAGAACTGGAAACAAGGAGGTAATAAGTCTGAAACATTTGTAGGATAACGCACATTAGTTCGAGAGCATAGCAAACAAGCCATCAAGAGATGACTTAAAATTGAATTAATATACTGAGTCAGGCTGTAGTTTTTATTCGGTATCCTTGATTTTTAGCGATCAAAATTGCTTGTTCAACCGTGATTTCGCGGTCTACTGGAAGAACATCGGATTTTTTGTATAAGTCAGCATTATAGGGTTCTTTCTTTTTAAGAATCATATAAATCGCAGTTAGTAACATGCGCGCAATTGCGATGATTGCTCGTTTGTGCCCACGACGCTTTTTGAGTTTTAAGTAGCGGTTACGGATTTCAGGATGCTTTTCACTCTTTACCACAGCAGTGGCGCATTGGACTAAAAGTGGTTTGATGTAACAACCAGCTTTTGAAATCCTAACAGACTTTTTCTTTCCGGCACTTTCGTTATTCGTAGGTGTAAGCCCTGCCCAGGAGCATAAATGCTTAGCTGTCGGGAACACGTCCATATTGACACCTATTTCGGAAACCACAGTAATGGTAGAAAAGATGTTTTTAAAGGACGGAACAGTTAAGATCAAGTTTAGTTCTTCTGCGTAGGGCACGGAAAGAGAAAGGATAATTCCCTCAAGATCTGATTTGCGCTCAGTGAGATCTTCATAGTGTCGCTTGATGATTTTAAGTTTCCCCGCTTGTTCGAGTGTGATAAACCCATCAACGGCAAGCTCAAGTTCAGGAAGTTTTTTAAACAGAGAACAATGTACAAGGGATTCTAAGTCAAACGTGGTATCCAGGGGGTTCTCAAGGATCTTGTCAATAATCTTCATAGAACTCTTGCCAAAAGTGTCCGAAAGGACATTGCCAAGTTGAATGTTGGATACCGTCAAGCAATTTTGAAGTCTGTTTTTTTCGCTGGACATAAAGTTGGTCAGCTTAGCGCGATAGCGCATCAAGTCTCTAAGCTGTCTAATGGCAAGTGGTGGCATAAAGCTACCTGCGACAAGGTCATGCTTGAACAAGTCGGCAATCCACTGAGCATCTTTATTATCCGTTTTTTTACCGCGGATCGCTTTGACGTATTTCGGGTGAGCGAGGGTAATGTTGCAAGAATCTTCAAGAATGTTGAAGATTGGAATCCAGTATTTTCCTGTAGACTCCATACAAACTTCGCTGCAGTTGTTTTCACAAAGCCATTGTGACAGCTCTTTTAGGCCTTTTGTAAAGGTAGAAAAGCGATGGCGTTTGTAACTAGTAACCCCCTTGTTGTTTGTCGTAGCAATACAGGCAACCACAAAGGTTTTGTGGACGTCAATGCCACAACAAATTTGATGGACAATTTTTAAAGCCACAGTAGAATCTCCCTTCCTAGATTTGAAGGGATAGACAGCATTGACTGATTGCCTAGCTATAAACGAGTAATGTTTATACAAAGATAAGTCTGCGTGCTCAAAGTCACACTTATTTGTGCTTGGAAAGGCAATCTACACATATAAACATGCGGTCACTCCGTGTTTGGAGTAGCCCACTCACCTCCCCGTGGTTTGTAGTTAACTGCTATCCCTACGTTTATAGGATAAATAAAATAACGCTCAAAGCCAACACGTTTCATAACGTTTTGTGCCTTGAGCGCAGCGAAAGGAATGGATATAAACATGAATTCAGAGGGTCGCTTTGTTGTATGGACACACAGTCATATATGAAAAATTCACACGCCTGATCTTACTGATCCGAGAACCAAGGAAAACGTAGAGATAGAGTCTTTGGAGGGTGGCTGGGAAAGCTGGAGTATTTTGACAACTCGCCGCTTTGCCTCTTCGACATGGAGCGATACGGCATCGATGTGTGCATACTCTTACCAAGCCTGATTGGCACGAGAAATAAGGAGCACGCTACGCTGATAGAGAAATATCCAGACAAGTTCCGCGCATGTGGGTCAGCTGAGGTTCACTGGGGTTGTCCACAAACAAGCCTTAGCATTGGAATTGGCTAAAGGTACCCGGTCGTCGGCATTAACAAGCAGTCCTGTCTGCGGAATTTTTGGAAACTTGGGAAAATTGTTTCAGCTAGGACAATTGGTCGTTCAAATCAGCTTCTCTGAGGACCATTTCCAATAAACTTGATATCACCCTTTAAAGGCCACTTCTATATGGATCAAATTACCATTGGGCAGGACCATTTGGAAGTCCGGGAGGCTAACCGGAGGATTGAAATAATTTCCCCTCTGATCAAGGCCTATTGTTCAGATCTTGTCTGGGATCTCATCGCTCATTGAAGAACGGTTGCATCCATCTTGTGGCTTAAAATCAAAAGGATAACTTAAAACAGATGTCTATTTTATTTGAGTAGTCTCCGGTTTCTTATTCTATAATGAAAGAGAAGAGGTCATAAAATGAAAACAAACAGAACATTGATCAAACTGGCTATAATTTGCATTGCGCTAACTGATGTCGGTGTCGGAGCGACAACTCCAGCCTTAGCCACAATTGGCGCTGCTTTTCCAGGTTTTTCAGTGAGCTTGATCCAGATGATAGCTTCTATCCCTGCATTATTTGTTGGCTTAATACCTACGCTTTTATATGCTCCGTTGGTTAGATTCATCAGGAAGAGGTCCATATTATATATCGGTTGTGTTTTGTTTTTGGTCGGCGGTATAGCACCAGCATGGATAAATTCCAGTATTTATCATATTTTGATTTTCCGTGCATTTCTTGGAATCGGCATAGGTTTACTGACCCCTATGGGAATTGACTTAATTTATGACTTCTTTGAAGGACATGAACAGCGCACGATGCTTGGCTGGTCATCTGCATGTATCGGTTTCAGCGGGATACTCTTCCAGACATTGGGCGGATTCCTCTGCCAAATCAGCTGGCAATATACTTTCTACGCCTATTTTGTTGCCGCTGTTTTCTTCGCTATTGCCATTGCGTTTCTACCTGAACCTAATAAGAGGATTGAAACGGTTGCAGAGGGTGCTCCAAAATATAAACATAAGATTCCTAGTGCAACTTACCTATATGTCATTTTACTCTTTTTAAATGGAGTGTTCTTTTTTATCCCTATCACCAATGCTGCCTATGTCTTGATCGGCGAAGGCATGGCCCAACCTGGACAAATTGGCTTGATGTTCTCCGTGATGACTCTCGCGGCTGTCATTATAGGAATTGTTTTTGGTCAATTATTTAAGGTGTTTAAGTTCCACATCTTGACAATCTCATTTGTGTGTGGAGCCATTGGTTTGTTCTTAGCCAGCTATACCCAGTCCGTTACAGTTTACACAATCGCATTATTCTTAAACGGGTTTACTTTAGGCGGTACGACATCGGCAGTATGGGTGAAATTTGGTACTATAGTCCCTGCAGCGATGTTATCTCTGGCTATTGGTTTAGGTGTATCGGCATTTAATTTAGGCCAGTTCTTCCAGCCTATTATCTTTAATTTCTTTACCGTTCCCGGGAGGCAGCCTTTTATGATCGGTTGGATCGGTTTCGTTGTCTTGGCTGTAGTATCCATAATTCTCGAAAAAGCATTTCCCTCAAAAATTATTGCCGAGAGTACTGCTCAACTTCCGGCATAGGAGAGTCCTGAAATACGAGATAAAAAAACAAGCATAATATATAACCCTATAAGAGATAATAAACTGTCCAATTTAGCCGTTGATCCGTTGTCAGCGGCTTTCTTTCGGCTCTGTATTCATTTGACATCGATTATATTTATAAGAATTTTCGGTACCGTTTGACAGTGCACATTTCCATTTATGACGATTTTGTAGGTTGTCATAGCCATTCGATTTCATCTCTAAATTAGCTGAGCAAATGGGAATACCTTTCGGTGAAATTAGGATATCTCCTCCGGTTTTAGTATTCTTCTTACTTCGATTGTTAAGGTCAATAAATGGCTCGGCATTTTGGTGATCTAATATGAGATAAATGGCTTCGGCATCATGAGCAGCATCCAAGAGCATTTTGCCCACCGTGCCCAAGGTAAAACGTTGCTTGAATTCAACCGAACTGACGACGAGACTAACAGCATCATGCCTGGAAGCTGGCTAAAGTCTTGGATAAAGTGGCAAGTCGTAGTGACTATCCGCAGCAGAAATCATGTAGAGATGGTACCCATTAAAGTGCTTTTCTCTAGAGCTGTCCCAACCAGACCATAGATGATCCATCAACTTAATTATCTTAGTAATTTAAGGAGGTAAAAATAATGAAATATGAGGATTACAGTAGTTTGAAAATCAATGTCGACAGGAAAGTGGCCTTCGTTACAGTAGACCATCCGACTTCAAGGGTTAAAGACTTTTGATAAAATCCTCATCAAGCCAAATATTGTGGATTGGGATTTTGACCTGCCTTTTCCTCCATATGGTGTAGTCACCACCAGCGCGGTAATCGGTGCCCTTGTTAGGATTCTAGCTGAAAACGGATTAAAGAACAAGTCTGAAACATTTGTAGGATAACGCACATTAGTTCGAGAGCATAGCAAACAAGCCATCAAGAGATGACTTAAAATTGAATTAATATACTGAGTCAGGCTGTAGTTTTTATTCGGTATCCTTGATTTTTAGCGATCAAAATTGCTTGTTCAACCGTGATTTCGCGGTCTACTGGAAGAACATCGGATTTTTTGTATAAGTCAGCATTATAGGGTTCTTTCTTTTTAAGAATCATATAAATCGCAGTTAGTAACATGCGCGCAATTGCGATGATTGCTCGTTTGTGCCCACGACGCTTTTTGAGTTTTAAGTAGCGGTTACGGATTTCAGGATGCTTTTCACTCTTTACCACAGCAGTGGCGCATTGGACTAAAAGTGGTTTGATGTAACAACCAGCTTTTGAAATCCTAACAGACTTTTTCTTTCCGGCACTTTCGTTATTCGTAGGTGTAAGCCCTGCCCAGGAGCATAAATGCTTAGCTGTCGGGAACACGTCCATATTGACACCTATTTCGGAAACCACAGTAATGGTAGAAAAGATGTTTTTAAAGGACGGAACAGTTAAGATCAAGTTTAGTTCTTCTGCGTAGGGCACGGAAAGAGAAAGGATAATTCCCTCAAGATCTGATTTGCGCTCAGTGAGATCTTCATAGTGTCGCTTGATGATTTTAAGTTTCCCCGCTTGTTCGAGTGTGATAAACCCATCAACGGCAAGCTCAAGTTCAGGAAGTTTTTTAAACAGAGAACAATGTACAAGGGATTCTAAGTCAAACGTGGTATCCAGGGGGTTCTCAAGGATCTTGTCAATAATCTTCATAGAACTCTTGCCAAAAGTGTCCGAAAGGACATTGCCAAGTTGAATGTTGGATACCGTCAAGCAATTTTGAAGTCTGTTTTTTTCGCTGGACATAAAGTTGGTCAGCTTAGCGCGATAGCGCATCAAGTCTCTAAGCTGTCTAATGGCAAGTGGTGGCATAAAGCTACCTGCGACAAGGTCATGCTTGAACAAGTCGGCAATCCACTGAGCATCTTTATTATCCGTTTTTTTACCGCGGATCGCTTTGACGTATTTCGGGTGAGCGAGGGTAATGTTGCAAGAATCTTCAAGAATGTTGAAGATTGGAATCCAGTATTTTCCTGTAGACTCCATACAAACTTCGCTGCAGTTGTTTTCACAAAGCCATTGTGACAGCTCTTTTAGGCCTTTTGTAAAGGTAGAAAAGCGATGGCGTTTGTAACTAGTAACCCCCTTGTTGTTTGTCGTAGCAATACAGGCAACCACAAAGGTTTTGTGGACGTCAATGCCACAACAAATTTGATGGACAATTTTTAAAGCCACAGTAGAATCTCCCTTCCTAGATTTGAAGGGATAGACAGCATTGACTGATTGCCTAGCTATAAACGAGTAATGTTTATACAAAGATAAGTCTGCGTGCTCAAAGTCACACTTATTTGTGCTTGGAAAGGCAATCTACACATATAAACATGCGGTCACTCCGTGTTTGGAGTAGCCCACTCACCTCCCCGTGGTTTGTAGTTAACTGCTATCCCTACGTTTATAGGATAAATAAAATAACGCTCAAAGCCAACACGTTTCATAACGTTTTGTGCCTTGAGCGCAGCGAAAGGAATGGATATAAACATGAAACTGACACATACCTAACTTTCGATACGCTATAAATAGGTAAGACACTTTTTTTCTGCTAACAGTTATTTTTTGCGCAAAAATTGCGCTATTGTAGTAATCTTCGGAGGCTTGTAACATGGCTATAATAGTACAGGGAACGATCAATGTCGAAGGGGTATTATCTACAATAATTGCTATTTTCCACTCAAATAGCGCTGCCGCTGTTCGGTCGGGACGTTCAGTATATTGCACCAAGGGAAAAAGAGAAATGGCTCATCAGAAATAAACTCCTGGATGTAACCACTGTCCAAAATGCTGTCCGTCTTGATTTTTTGGAGGCGTCCTTTGACTTCCCCAACAATTTTGTCATTGACTATTCCTTCAATATAACAAACAGCGACTTTGGTCCTTGAGAGCTTTTCTATTACCAGCATTTCGGTTTTCAGGCGGCTAGTACGGACCCGCCGCTGCAGAAGACTAATATTTGTGGTTAAGTTTTCAATTAAGCCGGAACTCCCTGAAGGCAATATCCGTACAACGTTCAAAGACCTCTATGCCCATATACCCTATGAGCCGGAGCGGTGGCGCAAGGGTGAAAACCTGCTACTGTTTAACGAGTATTAATGTTTAATGAATTGATTTCGATATTAGGACTTTATTTAGATATAGGTATTAAGGCCTTTCCATAAACCTTCTTCCTTACTGGGAGAAGGTTTTTATATTCTTTGACTATTAGAAGCGTCGAATGAGCGTAAAATCTTGAGACAGTGTAACATAAATTTACAAATTGAATTTGTGGGTTATATCAAACATTTCCGGAAATTCAGAAAAATTTGTAACATTGTCTAACATGTTTTATGTAACTGGGGCATAAAAACATGTTATTTGCTGCGTATTTTTGCTGGTACGATATTTGCATAAGTATATATTCATAGCTACAAGGGGGGTGCGATGAAAATATTTATGCAGTTCAATAAAATTTTTTTATGCAATTTTAAAGGAAAGGAGGTGAGAATGTGGAGCAACAAGCGGTAAAAAAGGTGTATTTTTTAAGAGACTTAATTGTAGAACAAGCTCATAAATGGGGAGACAAGACTTTTCTCTATTTTGAAGATGAGCAATTTAGTTATAGAATTCTTGACCAACGAACTAACCAGCTGGCAAACGGCTTAATTAATTTAGGATTGGTGAAAGGTGAAAAGGTAGCCCTGATGCTTCCGAACCATCCTGACTTTATATTCTGTTGGTTCGCTCTGGCCAAAATGGGGTGCGTACTTGTTCCGGTTAATATCGATCTCAAGGGTGATGGTTTGGGTTATATATTAGACCATTCCGATTCGGAAACAGTAATTATCGATCACCAGTACTGGGAACGGTTTGAGAGGGTAATGCCGAAACTAACTAAGGTAAAACGAATCATTATTAGTACGGCGGACGCACCGTCCGGTTACCAGTTGCCGCCAAATACAACCCCTCTCCATAAGGTCTATAGCTCTAATGATACTTTGCCGGAGGTAACGCTCGTTGCCGATGATATGGCCAGAATAATGTATACTTCCGGTACCACCGGGATTCCTAAAGGAGTTGTGCAATTTCAGCCGATTATGATCGCACCTATGGGCTATAAACCTGAAGACATAGCTTACACTTGTTTACCCCTGTTCCATCAAAACGCCATGCTCCTTACGACCCAGTCTGCCTTGGCCGCGGGGGCAGCAATGGCAGTGTCCAGGAGGTTTAGCGCCAGCAAGTTCTGGGATGAGATACGGCGCTTTGGCGCTACTTGGACTTCCTTCATTGGTGTCATGGTTACGATTTTGTATAAGCAGCCCCCTCAAGAGAACGATGCCGAGAATCTGGTAAAATTTGCGTTCAGCGGGGCAGCACCCAGGGATATCTGGCAGGCCTTTGAAAATCGTTTTGGTCTTCAACTGGTAGAAGGCTACGGCGCCGTCGACGGGGCGGGAGTATTGCAAAACTCTGTCGGTGGTATTCCCGGTTCGATAGGAAAGCCGGTTGGATTATGCGAAGCGAAGGTGGTTGACGACGACGGTAACGAAGTCGGTCCGAATACGATTGGGGAACTGCTGACCAGGATTAAAGGAGCAACTGGCAACATGGTCGTCTATTATAAAAACGAGGAGGAAACCAAGAAAAAGAATGCCGGAGGATGGGTCTGGACCGGTGATTACGTTTATTACGACGATGATGGTAATTTCTTTTTTGTCGACCGTAAAAAGGATGCGCTACGCCGTCGGGGGGAAAATGTCTCATCCTGGGAAGTTGAAAGGATTATCAACCAACACCCGCACGTCCTGGAGTCGGCAGTATTTGGTGTTGTATCAGAACTTGGCGAAGACGATATTATGGCAATTATTGTGCCGCAACCGGAAAAAAACCCCGACCCTTTGTCAATCATCAAATGGTGCGACGAAAGAATGGCTTTCTTCATGGTTCCGCGGTATATCGAGTTCTGGGATAGTTTAGAAAAAACCGGTACCCATCGTGTTCAAAAAGTTGATTTAAAAAAACGGGGTGTTACTCAAGACACTTGGGATGTGGAAAAATCGGGATTTAAAATTGCTCGTTAATAAGATCCAACTCAAAAGATTGATAGGGGGCTTTTTATATGGTTGAAGTTTCAGACAAGGTGGATAACAGTCTGGATGAGGGGCCTAGCCAGAATTGGAATGAAATAGAAAAGGCCATCCTTACCCGACGAAGTGTGCGACTTTATCAAGACAAGCAAGTTCCGGAAGAGCTGATTAAAAGAATTTTGGAAGCAGGACGTTTTGCTCCTTCGGCAGGGAATTTCCAGCCATGGAAATTCATAGTAGTGAGAGACCCGAAGTTATTAACCCTTCTTGAAGAAGCTACCATCGGGGGCTGCCAGAAAATTGTTGAAATGTTTGGTGACTCCAAACCACCCCAACCGATCCACCCACTTCCGGCTTCCGCAACACGTGAAATTGCAAATCGAAATTTCGGTGTCCTTCATGGTGCTCCTACCGCTATCCTCATTTTCAAAGACGTTCGCGGGTTCCACAGTCCGGATCTCGATTGCGGTATTGCTGGACAAAACATGGTGATTGCAGCTTCAAGCCTGGGCCTGGGAACTTGCTGGGTAAACTTTGTCGATGTAGCGTTTAAGTTTGTGCCCCAAGTAAAAGAGTTCTTTGGTATTGAATACCCGTATGAGTTTCTCACTAGTATCGCTGTTGGTTATCCCAAGGTTAAGCAATTAAAGGATGTGGACAGGGAGACGCATGCTGTGGAATGGTATGAAAACGACAGTAAGCATGTGATTTATTAAGGAGGTTACGAGAAA
Source organism: Desulfosporosinus burensis (assembly GCF_054657535.1). Taxonomy (NCBI): domain Bacteria; kingdom Bacillati; phylum Bacillota; class Clostridia; order Eubacteriales; family Desulfitobacteriaceae; genus Desulfosporosinus; species Desulfosporosinus burensis. The sequence continues at coordinate 130,957 of NZ_BAAHYN010000011.1, read as the reverse complement.
ATGGAGAAGACCGATTTTCTTGATTGGGCTAGTACTGATTTGCGCGAAAGCAAATATGGGGTAGTGGCTATCGACCAGGACAAGTGTAATGGCTGTAAGTTGTGTGTTCAAACCTGTCCAAGCACATCATTGGAGGTTATCGACAAGAAAGCAAAGACGAAAGTAGTTAATGAGTGCCAGGCTTGCGGTAATTGTCAGTCAATTTGTCCTAATGAAGCAATCATGGTGGTTGAAGGACCTCAGTGGCCCGGATATTACAAACTTGTCGAAAGGGGAAAAATTTCCAAACCCCGGCTCAAATGGTAAGAATTATTTGCACAAGAATAACTTTCTCAAGAGTTCTTTGCCTATGAGTATTCATTGAGTAAGTTTATCATCAAATAATTGCTGGATTTTTCTTTAAGGCAATGAGGATACCAAATAAGGAACCCGGGGGGGCTTCTAGTAAAATCCAGCTAATTATAATGGTGTTAAGTAACTAAATCGCAAGTAGGAGGTAAGTTTATGAAAGCTCTTGTTTACCACGGTGGAAGAACTATTTCAGTGGATGATATACCAAAGCCCGAACTTCAAGGTCCGGAGGACGCCATTGTGCGCGTCACCACGACCGCAATCTGCGGCAGCGACTTGCACATTCTGCACGGCTTTTTGCCAGTGGATCCGGGAACAGTTATTGGCCATGAATTCTGTGGTGTAGTGGAAGAAGTAGGTTCCGCCGTCACCAAGGTGAAACCCGGCGACAACGTGTTAAGTATGGCTGGGGTTAATTGCGGGAAATGTAGTGCTTGCCGTAACAGGCTAATCTTCGCTTGCGAAAACGGGGGGATTTTTGGCTGTGGGCCGATCTTTGGTAATCTTCAGGGGGTACAGGCGGAGTATGTCCGTGTAAAGTATGCCGATGAAGTTCTGGAAAAGATACCAGAAGGTCTAACGGATGAGCAGGTGCTCTTTGTCGGGGACATTTTGGCCACCGCCTACACGGGTATTGCGGGAGTAAATCCGGATGGCAAGGGAATCCAGCCAGGGAGTGTCGTAGCCATTTTCGGAGCAGGACCTGTGGGTCTGTGTACCGTAGCAGTAGCGCGTGTTTTCGGTGCTTCCCAAGTTATAGTCTTAGATATGGAGGACAACCGACTGGAAGTTGCCAGACGTATGGGGGCGGACAAGGTCATTAATATTACTCAGGCGGATCCGGTAGCTTCGATTATGGAAATTACCGGCGGTCGAGGGGCTGACCTTGTCGTTGAGGCTGCAGGCAGTCGAGAAGCTTTTGCCAGTTGCCTAGCCGCAGTGACTATCGGTGGAACAGTATCCGTCATCGGAATTATTAATCAACCGGTAGAATTGGACTTTCTTAAAATAATCCCCAAAAATATCACTATTCAAGCTGGACTGGCCAATGTCATCCATACGAAGAGACTACTCAGCCTTATTCAGGCTGGCAAACTGGACCTGAGCCCATTGATTACCCATAGACTGCCGCTGACAGAAGCTGTACAGGCTTATGAGATTTTTGAAAAGAAGTTAGAAGGGGCCATCAAGGTGCTACTTAAGCCTTAAGAGTCAGCCATTGGATTAATTCCCTAAGAGTTATTTCACGTCGAAGTCGACTACCTTCATTGGGCCACTTTCGGTGGGTCGAATACCGGAACAGGATGGGAAATGGAGGGGGCATAATTAGTGTATGATGAAAATTCTAATCAATAATTTCAGAATTTTCACTATAATAAGAAAAAAACCATAATTAAGAGGCAGAGCAAGATGACTATGAGGATTATAGTTGTCTCAAAATCAATGTTGACAGGAGAGTTGCCTTCGTAACCAATATAATCATCAATTACAGCGAGTATGGGCTTATTATTTTACAGGAGGGCTACATGAATCAGATCGGCCCTAAAGGGAGGAAAGCAACGTGGATGTTTATATTATAGGTGTGGGAATGACGCGTTTTGGAAAATATCTTGATCGCTCGATTAAAGATCTTACCAAGGAGGCAATCGGAGAAGCCTTGCTCGATGCAGGTCTGCAACAGGAGGACTTACAGGCAGCTTGGTTTGCCAATTCGACTTGGGGCTTTTTCGAGGGCCAACATCAGTTGCGGGGTCAAGTGGCATTGGGCGCTATGGGTATTCATGAAATCCCTGTCTTTAATGTAGAGAGTGCCTGCGGGGGTGGAGCCCAGGGACTTCATTCAGCCTGGCTTGGTGTTGCCTCAGGGGCCTACGACTGTACGTTAGCTGTTGGTACTGAAAAGCTCTACAACCAGGATAAGGTAAAGTCGTTCCAGGCCATAGGGACCGGGACAGATGTGGAAAATGTAGAAACCATGTTTGCTGGCTGGATAGAGAGGCTGAATAAGTTGGGCATCCCGACAGAGGCTCTAGAGGGTAGTGGAGTAAACCGCAGTGGGATGATGGACATCTATGCCTATATGATTAGCTGGCACATGAAGAAGTACGGTACAACTCAACGTCAGTTGGCGGTTATTACCGCCAAGAATCACTGGCATGGTTCAATGAACCCCAAGGCACAGTATCAGGAAGCGATGAGCATCGAAGAGGTACTGGCAGGAAGACAAGTTGCCTATCCACTAACGGTACCTATGTGTGCTCCTTTAGGCGACGGGAGTGCGGCTGCTATCCTGTGTTCTGGCGATTTTCTTAAGGGATTGAAATCATCGCGTCCAGTGAAGGTGCGGGCATCCGTCTACGGATCGAGCACGACGAGAACATTTGACGAGGAGGACAAAGCAATTGAGGTAAGACTTGCCAAGAAGGCCTATAATATATCTGGATTAGGACCTGAAGATATTAACCTACTGGAGGTCCATGATGCCGCTGCCTTCTCTGAGATTAAAATGACCGAACAATTGGGTTTCTGTAAGCACGGAGAAGGAGGAGCACTTGCGGAGTCCGGGGCGACGACGTTAGGCGGCCGTATCCCCGTGAATGTCTCCGGAGGCCTGATTTCACGTGGCCATCCCCTTGCTGCTACGGGTGTAGCTCAAATTATTGAGTTGGTAACACAACTTCGGGGAGAAGCAGGAAAAAGGCAGGTTGAAGGGGCTAGACTTGGTATGGCGGAAAACGGAGGGGGTCAGCTTTATTTCGAGGAGGCGTCGATGGGAATTCATATCCTCGAGAAGGTGTCAAAGTAGCAAGTGGTTACGTAAGCTCTTTGGTATTTAAATAAAATTCTGAAGCTTATTATTAGATAGAATTTGGGACCTTTACAAAAAAAGATTAAGAGGAGTGAACAAAAATGAGTTACTTCGATTTAAACAAAGGTTTGTCCACGGAGGACATCGCTCTGAGAGATGCGGCCCATAAATTTGCGACCGAAGTTATGCGGCCTGTCAGTAAGGAACTGGATCAGATGTCAGCAGAAGATGCCATCGGGCCGAATTCGCCTGTATGGGGCTTATTGAAAAAGGCCTACGCACTCGGTTACCATAGAATACTGCTGCCGGGGGACGCCGGACTCGGATTGACACCACTGCAGATACACCTGGTGCAGGAGGAACTGAGTTGGGGCAGTTTTGGACTTGCTGCTCTGCTTAATGGGGTAGGGTTACCATTTAATTTTGCCGCAATATCGGGTGACCAGGAACTTATTGAGAAGTTTACGCTGCCGTTTTTGGGCAATAAGGATGCCAGCTTGATTGGCTGCTGGGCTGTCACGGAACCGGACCGTGGTTCCGATACATCCGCTTTCAAGGAAGACTTCTTCAGTTCTTCAGGTCTTCTTGGCAATGTTCGGGCAAAACTGGAAGGCAACGAGTGGGTAATTAGCGGGCAGAAGGCCGCGTGGGTGTCCGGTGCGCCCATTGCTACCCATGCTATTATTCATGTACAGGTGGATTCGTCGAAAGGTTTGAATGGCATGGGTTTATGTGTCCTACCGCTGAACCTAAAGGGAGTTTCTAAAGGGAATCCACTTCGGAAGATGGGTCAGAGGGACTTGTGTCAAGGTGAGCTTTTCTTCGAAGAAGTAAGAGTACCTAAGAATTATATGATTCTTGGTCCGGATCAGTATCATTTTTTCAAGGAAATAATCCTTGCCACTGTAAATGCCGATATGTCCATTTGGTCAACGGGTCTGGCGAGAGCTGCTTTTGAAGAGGCATTAAAATACGCTAAAGAAAGAGTCCAAGGGACCAAGACCTTAATCGAGCACTTCTCGGTGAGACAGAAGCTGTTTGAGATGTTCTCTAAGGTAGAGAGCTGCCGGGCCCTCTCGCGTGCCGTTTGTGAACTCAACTATCATAATCCCACACCGTTCTTAGAGTACTCTATTGCCGCGAAAGTAACGTGTACCAGGCTGTGTTTCGAGGTTGCCAGTGACGCGGTTCAGCTGCTTGGTGGCAACGGTCTGGCCCAAGAGTACCTCACGGAGAAACTCTTCCGGGATGCCAGGACCACTCTGATCATGGACGGGTGCAATGACGTTCTAAGTGCGACAGGTGGAGCGATGCTGGGGGAATTTTACCCGAGATGCCAGCAAGGTTGAGCACTGATTGATACTTCTACCAAATCCGAAACAGTTCATCAAAAACCACTGCAATTTTGCAGTGGTGTTTATCAGTTCAAGAATTACTGTAACTTTATAATATTGCTGAACTTCTTGGGTTTTTTACCGTTGAACATATATTTCGACATACGTAGAGGGGATGAAAAATGAGGTGCGCAGAAACAGGGTATAATTTAGAAATTGATTTAGCAACTGGAACATTGAGAGAGTAGAAACTGATCCGAAATTAACCGAACTTCATCTAGGGGGACTTGGTTACAGCGTCAAACTATTTTGGGATAGGGTTCCTCCTGAAACAATGTTCGTATGGTTCGTATGGCAGGTTCAGACCTTGCCAAAGGTTCAATTGTTATAAATAGTGGAGCTATCATCAGTCCATTAGAAATTGGAGTATTAGCAAGTTTGGGAAGAAGCAGCGTCAAAGTAATAAGGAGACCTATAGTGTCAGTTGCTGCTACGGGTGATGAAGTGATACCTGTGGGTGGGAAAAAAGATAGAGGGCAAGTATTTAACAGTAATGCTTATTGTATTGCCAGTCTGGTAGCTAGCTATGGGGGAACTCCTCGTTTATTAGATGTTATTCTGATGACAAGAACAAATTACGGGATAGTATTACTAGGGGCTTTGGATCAGACCTATTAATAACCATAGGGGGTACCTCAAGTGGCTTGAAGGACATAGTTTCCGAGCATGGTTTTGAAGAAATATCGTATGGAGATAACCTTTATCACAACGGATTGCCGTTAAAAATATTAAAAGGTACAGATAACCGGATACTTCCACATTTGGCTTTGCCGGGAAAACCAGTAGGGAGTATTATAGTTTTTGAACTTTATGGTCGGTCTGTTCTTGAAAAAATGTCTGGAAGGGGAAGTAGTACTTTCAAAGTTTGCTGCGCTACCATGCAAAACGAAATTATCAATGCCGGCAAAGCAAACATTTATGCTCGTGTGAAGTTGCAAAAGAAGCAAGAATTTTATATGGCGTGGTCTACTGGTAAACCCGATCATGATTTAATTTGTCCCAATGTAGAAGCCAATGGCTTCGTATTTTTACCGAAAACTACTGAAAAGGTTTGTATCGGAGATCAAGTGAGTGTGTTGGTTCCAGGTTGGAGTGACTTTTAATTAAAGCGGGTTTATCTTCAAACAAAAAAAACTATCTCTAATGTCGTGCTCACTAAAGCAATGAACTAAATTTTTATTGATAGATAGGGTGTAATATGTTAAAATTAATCATAACATAAATTGAAACAGAGTTTCATTATATGAAACAAATCGGGGGCGAAGATCATTTTTAAGGAGATGAATTTTGCAGTTTTTTGGTACTAAATAGGAATAGTGGAATAGTGGAATAGTGGAATAGTGGATAGGAAAAGGTTATGCTAAACAATTTTTGAGTGAAATTCGCAAAGGCAATGGATATAATGTAATTTACGCAATACCGAGTTTCACTCTATGAATATATGGTTCAGGATTAAGGCTACAGACTTTCGATCGAAAATTTTAAAGGAGGTAATTTAAATGGCTCTTTGTGAAGTAAAAAAGGAAAATGATCAGGAACAGGTTTGTGCAGGACCCAAGCGCTTATCACTAGGCGAAGATGAAAATTTAATCAATGAGTCGAGAGAAATTGCCATTAAACCACATTGCATGAGCGAATTTCGAAAGAAAGTAGCACAAGCGATTGAAGCAAATAATTTATGTTATAACTGTGAAACGGGGTTTCATTATATGAAATAAGCAAATAAATGTATTATCCAATTTTAAAATTGAATATCGAAAGCCGGTTTTTCCTTAACTCTGGGGAAAATCGGCTTTTTGTGTGCATCCATGGTAATTGGCTGTTGGAGCTAGCTCAGACAGAAGGGATTTCCAGTTTTCATTAAGTAAAAAGGAATGATTCATCAGACCCTGATTTACCCCCTTGAGTTTCTTTACTCGGACCCTAAAATACATACCCCATAGGTCCTTGGGCAATGACCTTACCAAAAACTACCTGAAATTAACCAACTGTAAAATTGCGTGAGGCCGGACACTTAAGCTATGACTTTATTTTGTCCCGTCCCGCTAGCTGGAGGATGTTTAGGGATAATTGGAAGTTAAGGCAAGACTGGAAATCTCTTGGATCCTGTCCGGTAATCTCTTCAATACGATGTAAGCGATATTTTAGTCCACTTAACGACATATTCATAGCTCTAGAGGTCTCCTCAACGCTACCACGGTGGCTTAGAAATTCCTGCAACGTAGGAATGAGCTGAGTTTGATAGGTCTCATCGTATTCAATTAGAGAACCTATTTGACTGGTAGCAAAGTGTAATAATTCTGACGGATTTAAGGCGCTAAAAAGCAGAGCATGTGTACCAAATTGTTCAAGAGAGATCACTTGGCCTTGATTTTTCAGGGCTTTTCCAATTTCTATGGCCTTTTGAGCGGATAAATAGGAATGGTGAAAATCAGATAACTCTTTACAGCTACTCCCAATCCCTATGGTCAGCGATACTTTGGGAAAATGACGAGAGATTTGTCTAATAAGATTTTCAGCAAGTTGTCTAGTGACCTTTTCAGGGCTATCAGGTTTATCTAGCTGGATTAACATGATTAAATTATCGCCTTTGTTTACGACCATACCCTTGCCTAAGTGTTCCAGGCAGGATTGAACGGTGTTAACAAGGTCTGTTTTTAATTGTACGATCCTTTTTTCATTTTGCGGAAAGGAGTTTACCAATTGGGTAATGTTATCTATGTCTAAGATCAGAACCCGATGAGGAAGAGTAATATCATAATTCAGTCCGAGTGCCCGTTTGATGATTGAACGGGGCTCGGGGAAATTTCCCGTTAGCAATTCATCAATGAAATCACCCATTAACCGCCTTTCGACTGCGGTGATTTTCTTTTCCTCTAATAGTTTAAGGACAAAGATACTGGCGGCGTGTTCTAAAGAGACACTCTCCAATTCTGAAAAGGGTAGCTCCGTGCGAAGCAAAGAAACAAAACCTAGCAATTCGCTCCCAACTAAGATCGGTGATACCAAACGGTATACTTGGATATCTGAATACTGACCTGTTATTTGAAACGGGCGCTTTTGCTGTAGGTAAAAGGCGGAAGCTTTTTTAAAAGAAGGGTTGGTCCAAATCGAATGATAAGGGGTCAGGAGATCTTTTGTGACAGATTGCGCCGGAAAACAAGTAGTTTGGGGGATAAGGTGACGATCTTCCAAAATCACAGTGCATTTCATAAACTCTGCAAGACTGGCTGCGATTGCTTCTACACCTTTACCTTTCAAAATACATTGAGTCAGCTGTTCATGAATGCTGACTATTCGTTCCAGAATACCGTTCTGAACTGTGATCCTGCGATTAGCTTCTTCCAGTTCTTCACTGATCTTACTCACTTCATAATAGGCTAGTTCTGGGACTATTTCTTCGCCCCATTCTTCAATAGTCTTACCGATAAAAGTACAATGCTCATCGCCCTTGCCAGTACATTTTACCTCTTTATAAATGACTTTCTTTCCTAGACAGGCAGAACGATAGCCACCTGCGTATCCTACTAACATCCAACACACAGGGTCATTGTGGTAACCATAATGTAGTATGTGTTGTTCGGCCTCAAAGGAGTTTGTCCAGATCCCTTTAAGTGACCAGGTACCCTTTGGTCGATTTATATCAATAATGTCGGTATTAACGTGGACGAAGCCTTCCAGAGTGTGTATGGTAGGACCGGCATAATTCCATTCTGACTCATTGTCTAATTGAAATTGCTCTTTGATATTTATGGCTGCTTGAAAACCACAAGACCAACCATAACGGATGAGAAAACCTTTAGCTCTATCCATACCCAAAGTATCAATTAAATCTTTGCGCAGCTTTCCAAGGGCAGATGCAGCGAAGATTATTACACGTGAGCCCTTTAAAAGGATTTTCCCTTGTTCTGGCTGAAATTGGAGCAGTTCGTCCATACGCAATTCTGAAGCCCGCATATAGCTCTTCACATCCTAACACTATTCAGTCTATTTTAAATATTCCAAATACTAATTCGTGAAAAGTTGTTTATAACCTCTTTTTACATTGGTTTCTATTAGTCAATTCGGGCTGAATAATTTGGAAATTTGGAACTGTTTTAAGATAGAGAAAGATAACTAAATGTGCTACATTTACGGAAGATTCAGAATATAATGTGAGTTAGGAATCAAGGAATATGAATCGGAGAAGGCTTAAACCAGTAAAAATTGGCCAAAGGGGGGGAGTAGATCTTCTAATTTGGGTCATTATGGCTTTCTATTAATTCGTTACCGAACCGGGGACGTGGTAATAAACTAAGGAAGCATGTTCTTGCGGTAGTGCCTTTAAAACTCCTTACCCCGTTTTGAATGAAAGCCCTTCGAAAATTGATCAGCGCAAACTAGAAAAAAGGGAGATGTAGTATGATCGTTAAAAAAAGAACTGTTTCTTCTAATTTGAGATCAGGCCTTTTCTTATTAGCAATAAGTTTAGTCTTAAGCGTAGCGGGATGCGGAGCAAATACTGCAAGTTCTAATAGTTCTGCTAATCCCTCTACAGAAGCACCGAAGCCGATAGAATTAAAGCTGGCCCACTTTTGGCCTGCTACCCACACGGCCGAAAAGGACATTGCTCAAGGTTGGATAAAAGCAGTGGAAAAGGCTACGAGTGGGAAGGTTAAAATAACCAGTTATCCTGCTGAAACCCTTTTAAAATCTGCAGAAACCTATGAGGGTGTTGTAAAGGGTGTTGGTGATATCGGAATATCCGCCTATGCCTATACTAGAGGACGTTTTCCAGTCGTTGAAACCTTTTTGTTACCAGGTATTAGTAATAAAAATTCCAAAACAGCAAGTCTTGCGCTTATGGAAGGTATCAAAACTATGAAGCCAAACGAGTTGCAAGATAGTCATCATCTCTTTAGTTGGGCCACTGGTCCGGGTAATTTGATGTCAAAGACACCGTTTCGAGAATTAAAGGATATAAAAGGCCTTGAGATTGGAGCAACTGCAGGCCCCAGAGGGGATGCGATTAAATTATTAGGAGCTACACCGATCACGATGCCGATGCCTGAATGGTATGAGGCATTGCAAAAAGGCATGATGAAAGGCGGAGTTGGTCCGTTAGAAACCATGCAGGGCTTTAGATTAGGTGAAGTCACTGGTAATTATATTACCATGACGCCGTTCCTTTACAATCAGGCCTTCTTCTGTACTATGAATCTGGCAAAGTGGAATTCTATCCCCGCTGATGTTCAGAAACAAATTACTGACGCAACCGAAAAGTTTTACGTCGAAAATGTCCCCAGTATGTTTGATAGAATTAATGAGGCAGGCTTAAAATGGACCCAAGACAAAAAGAAGGTAGAAATTATAAACCTCTCTGAAGCTGAAACAGCAAAATGGCTAGAGCTTATTAAGCCGCTTCAAACTGATTATGTCACCTTTTTAAACAGTAAAGGCTTAGATGGAGAAAAGATTTTAGGTACAGTCAAAGAAGTAACTGATAAAAATAATAAGTTAAATTAATGTACTAAGACGAGGGCCTTAAGTCTCTGAGGAGTTTAATATAACCTTAGGTACTTTGGCCCTCGATTAATTTCATCAAAGCAAGTAGGCTTGCCCATAGACTCGGCAAGCTATGCTTTCTTAAATACTCAAGGAGGAGATAATATGAGCATCGTAAGCAGATTTGCTGAAAAGTTAAGTTCTATCCTTGACCGTATAGCAGGGTGGTTTGTTGTTGCTTTAATGGTCCTAGTCGTTGGCAATGTCATCTTACGCCTGTTTGGAAGTCCGATACAGGGTACAATTGAGTGGGCAGAATTTCTGACAGCGATGGCCATAGGTCTTTCTCTTGCCTATTGTGCAGTACAAGATGGCCATATTACTTTAGAATTTTTAGTTAGAAAGTTTAATATAAAGATGCAAGCTGTACTTAAAATCGTGATCGATTTCCTGGTTGTGGTTTTTTTGAGCCTTGCCTTTTGGAGAATTATTCTTTACGCCAACGATATGAAGCTTAGCGGACAGGTTTCCATGACGACTAAAACGCCCTTTTACTGGTTTATCTATGTAGTTGCTTTTGGGTTCTTGGCCTACGGTCTCGTAGTTTTGGGCTCGATCATAGATAACCTGAAAAAGGGGGTGCAGAGATGAGCTCAACCATAGCAGGATTTGTCGGCCTTATCGCCTTCTTAGTATTAATGGTCTTAAGGATGCCGATCGCAATCTCCATGGGGATCGTAGGTTTAGCCGGTTTTAGTTATTTGGTGACTCCTGCTGCCGCATTCCGGATGTTGGCTTCTGAAATTTATACCTCGTTTGCCTCATACTCACTGAGCGTGATTCCCATGTTTGTTTTAATGGGGTATTTAGCCTTCCAATCTGGAATTGGCACCCGACTTTATACGTTTGCCTATAAGGCAGTCGGGCACTTTGGTGGTGGGTTAGCTATGGCAAGCCAGGTAGCCTGTGCTATTTTCGGAGCAGTATGCGGTTCCAGTACAGCGACCACTGCGACGATCGGTTCTATCGCTCTTCCAGAAATGAAGAAGTACCATTACAATGATTCACTGGCAACTGCCAGTGTCGCTGCAGGAGGGGCACTGGGCATTCTAATTCCTCCCAGTACTATCTTTGTAATCTACGGAGTATCTACCGAACAATCAATTGCCAAGTTGTTCGTAGCTGGCATTATTCCGGGTATTCTCCTGATGATTTCTTATATGCTGGCGATCTATGTCGTGACTAAACTAAATCCTGCGTTGTGTCCACCCTCGCTGGAGCCAAGAGCCAGTGCGAGAGAGGTAATCCATTCATTGCGCGATGGTTTGATAGAGGTTATTGCTATCTTTATCCTTTCTATCGGGGGTCTTTTTATGGGCTTGTTTACGCCAACAGAAGCTGGTGCTGTCGGAGCGGCAGGTGTGTTACTGGTTACATTAATTGGCCGGACGATGACTTGGGAAAGATTTAACAAGGCTTTAGCTGATACCACCAAGACAACAGCCATGATCTTATTTATGGTAGCCGGAGCCATTATCTTTACCCGTTTTTTGGGGATTAGTCGAATTCCTTCTGAAATAGCAGAATGGGTTGGTGGCTTAGCTCTTCCGCGTTATGTAATCGTGCTCATTGTCTTAGCGATCTATTTGTTTTTGGGTTGTATTATCGAGATGATACCGCTTATTTTACTGACAATACCAATTTTTTACCCAATCGTCGTGGATTCTTTGGGTTACGACCCCATCTGGTTTGGGGTCATCATCTGTATGGTCGTGGCAATGGGCGTAATAACCCCGCCGGTAGGCATCAACGTCTATGTTATTAAAGGGGTAGCAAAAAATGTCCCTTTAGAAACCGTTTTCCGGGGTGTCTGGCCATTTCTGGTTGCCGCCATACTTTGTACGGGCCTTTTGATTGTTTTTCCTGAAATTGTAACATTTTTACCTAACTTATTGGATTAGAGGTTCCCTCCTCTGCATAGATGTAGTTTATGCGGGAGGCTGTCTTCAGTTAAAATAGTTGCCAGCTAACTGGCAAGTTAGAAGCGTTGAAAATCTAGATTTAAAAGAGGAGGTATAGGATGTTAAGCGCACACGAAATATATCGTCAGAAACTAGTTTCTCCGGGAGAAGCGGTTAAGTTAGTCAAGTCGGGCGACGTAATTTGGGCTCCACCGGCTTCTAATGAGCCTAATATTCTCTTTGATGCTTTAGCCGATCGGAAGGATGAGTTGGAAGGTGTGGTTCTCCGGCAATTCTTGTCAAGGCGCAAGCGCCGTTACATGGATCCTTCCTATGCCCCTCATATTTCCATAGAATCCTTTTTTGTCACAAATGTTGTGAGAAATCTTATTCGGGATGGATTTGCAACCTATGTGCCGTCAAATTTCGGCGACATACCTAGTTTAATCAGACAATGCGGCTGTGATGTACTGATGCTCACTGTTGCTCCAATGGACGAACATGGATATTTAAATTTTGGCTTAGGCTGTGACTATACTCTCGCTGCAATGGAAGTTGCCCGGAATATAATTGTAGAGGTTAATCCCAACATGCCCAGGACCAGAGGTTATAACAACATTCATATATCCAAGGTGGATTTGGTCGTAGAATATGATGTGCCGATGATAGAACTACCTGTTCCTCTGGTAACAAAGATGGATGAAACGATCGGTTCCTATATAGCTGATCTTATTGAAGACGGTTCCACTCTTCAAGTAGGCATTGGAGGTATTCCCACTGCGGTATGCAAGTTCCTGGAACATAAAAAGGACCTAGGTATACATACTGAACTTATCACTGACTATCTTATAGATCTTGTAGAAAGTGGGGCTTTAAACGGGAGCAAGAAATCCATTCATAAGGGCAAGATTGTGGCTACCATCGTCGAGGGCACCAGAAAATTGTTTGATTATGTTAATAATAATTCCTCTATTGAATTACATCCGGTGGATTATACTAATAATCCTAACATTATTGCACGAAACCATAAAATGGTCAGTATCAACGCTACTATTGAGGTTGATTTATTTGGACAATGTTGCTCTGAAAGTATTGGAACTACAGTCTGGGGAGGAAGTGGAGGCCAGTCGGATTTTGCCAGGGGTGTGACTATGTGCCCAGATGGTAAAGGCTTTATCGTCCTGAAGTCTACGGCAAAAAGTGGTACAATCTCCAAGATTGTTCCCACTTTGAGTCTTGGAGCGAGCGTGACTACAGGTAGAAACTATGTTGATCATGTGGTAACTGAGTATGGAGTTGTCAAACTTCGTGGTAAATCCACAAGGGAAAGGGCTCTCGCTCTGATCAGTATTGCCCATCCTGATTTTCGGGATCAACTGCGCCACGCAGCAAGACAAATAAAAATTATCTAGCAAAAATTACGGGGGTAATATGGAAGTGGCTATCTCAACGTTGATATGCTCCCCCCATGGTAGACAGGTTAGAACTTGAAAGGGGTAAGCTAACTCAGAATGAATAAATGGATGTAAGATACTTTCTGGAAGGTCGTGTGTTTGGTATCGTTCTCTTTGACAAGAACATATGTTTCATATTATAGTATTGCTCACGGGCTTTTTGCGATTTTCCGTCTATGGAGAAGTACTCGTGGCGGTGATAGAACCCAAAAACTTGGTGCTACCCCTATTATCTGCGCATTTTTGTGACCGTTTCCGCAACGAAACGTTTATGATTTATGATAAAACCCACAGTATGGCCTTAATTTATCGCGAGCAAAAGGCAGAACTGATGTTCATCGCTGAGTTAACCTTGCCAGAAGTCGAGGGCACTGAGATTGAGTACCGTCTTTTATGGAGACAATTCTATAAAACGATTGCCATTGAAGGTAGGAATAACCCACGGTGTCGTATGACTCTGATGCCGAAACGGTATTGGGGTCAAATGACCGAATTTAACGAAAAGGATGAACTTAAAGCTCAAGGGCCAGAGCAATGGCGTGTGGCAGTCGTAAATGAGACGATCTGATGAAATAAGCCTCCAACAAGTTTTTTGACGTGTTGGAGGCTTATATTTATTCATAAATCTGCAAGGACGTGGAAATAATAGACAGATGGTCAGGGGAGGGATAGGGGTAGTGAGAAATTACTTCACTAATAAATTGCGGTATTTGAAATTGCTCAATGCCAACTATGTAGACCAAAAGAAACAAGGAACTTCTCAATATAGTCAAGACCAAAATACCCCTGGTAAGGTTTCCCAAAGTCTTGAGAAAAACTTAGATGTCCTAAGAAATTTAATTGGGAATAACTATGATGTTATTATTCGGAAATTTGCCTATGGTAATCAGATCGATGTAGCAATAATTTATCTTAGTGGGATGACTGATCTAACGATGATCAATGATTCAATCATTAAGCCTTTAATGATTGAATCACGCTTATCTAAAAACGAAACGTTAAAACTTAATGATATCACTGAAATAGGTAGAACAATTATTTCAGTGGGTCAAATTAAGAAATTGAGTTCATTTGATGAAATAATTGATGGATGTCTAACCGGAGATTCAATTCTACTAGTCAATGGATTCGAGGAAGCTTTAGCGATCATGACCGCAGACTGGAAGTCACGAGGTGTAGATGAACCAAAAACAGAATCCGTCGTGCGTGGACCGCGTGAAGGCTTTACTGAAAGTTTACTGACGAATACTACCATGATCAGGCGTAAAATTAAAAGTCCTGATCTAAAATTCGAAACCATGAAACTCGGTGAGAAAACTAAAACTAATGTTTGTATAGTCTATCTACAAGGGGTAGCAAATCCTTTACTTATTAAGGAGATTAAGCGTAGGCTAAATCGGATTAAAACCGATTCCATCCTGGAATCAGGTTATGTTGAACAATTTATTGAAGATGCCCCCTTCTCCATTTTCTCAACAATCTCTAATAGCGAAAAGCCTGATTCTACTGCCGCCAAGATGCTTGAGGGGCGGGCGGCAATTCTGGTTGATGGTACTCCTTTTATACTCACAGTTCCGATGGTGCTTATCGAAAGCTTTCAAAGTTCGGAGGATTATTATTCTCGACCTTATTTTGCAAGCTTGATTCGAATGATTCGATTTTTAGCCTTTTTTATTAGCTTCCTAGCTCCCGCAACCTATGTAGCGTTAACAACATATCATCAAGAGCTGCTTCCTACAGCATTGTTGTTTACAATGGCGGCTGCTCAAGAAGGGGTTCCATTTCCTGCAGTGATGGAAGCAAGCGTGATGGGGATAATATTTGAGATTCTCAGAGAGGCGGGAGTTCGTCTACCCAGACCTGTAGGACAAGCTGTGAGCATTGTAGGAGCCTTAGTTATCGGAGAGTCCGCTGTTACAGCAGGACTGATCGGAGCACCAATGGTCATCGTTGTAGCCTTAACTGCTGTCTCAAGCTTCGTGGTCCCTGCACAGACGGATTCGGGAGGGGTTCTACGTGTTATTTTCGTGATTTTGGCAGGGGTCATGGGGCTTTTTGGCATAGTAGTCGGATTGTTAGGAGTTTTTATTCATTTAGCTTCACTACGATCGTTCGGAACTCCTTATCTGTCCCCGCTAGCCCCTCTGAGTATTCGTGATTTGAAAGACTCGATTATTAGAGCTCCCATATGGGCCATGTTCACTAGACCTCGAACTATTGGGTGGCAGGATCCTGAACGACAGGAATTTAGATTAAAACCGAGTCCACCATCAGAAGAAA
Source organism: Desulfosporosinus burensis (assembly GCF_054657535.1). Lineage (NCBI taxonomy): Bacteria > Bacillati > Bacillota > Clostridia > Eubacteriales > Desulfitobacteriaceae > Desulfosporosinus > Desulfosporosinus burensis. The sequence goes on along the minus strand of NZ_BAAHYN010000011.1, from coordinate 115,224 downwards.
AAGCTAAGTAACTCATTCCCCTAAACTGAACATTGAGGGCGTATAGCCTCACAAAAAGAGCATTAAGCTCTCGATTGAAGACGGAATGAGGAATAGCTTAATTTCGATAGAGAACGTTAGTAGGTGTAATGAAAATTGTTGAAGAGAAGCGTTTGCATTTTCAGATTAAGCATAATTTGCTTGATTCTTATAATGGGTACGACGGGCTGTTGGAATCGTCGTGAACTGCCTACGTTAGCGATAGTCATGGGGGTTGGCATGGATAAATTCGAGGATGAAGAAGTTAACGATAAATTGCAATTAACAGTTCAAGTTGTTAAGTCAGGCGAGATGAAAGCAGGTGATAAAGGGGGTGGAAATACGGATGCTTTTTGGAATGTCAAGAATACTGGAGATAGCATTTTTGGTACAATAAGAGATTTCACTCATCAATCAAGTCGCAAGCTATATTGGCCTCACAATAAAGTGATTATCTTTGGTCGTTCGTTAGCAGAAGATGGAATCAGTGAATATCTTGATTTTTTTGTTCGAGACCAAGAAACTCGCCTTGGGGTATGGATGTTAGTAGCTGATGAGCAGGCCGGCGATATTTTTGAAGTAAAACCAAAATTAGAAAAAATGCCCGCTATTAATCTTGCGAACTTATTAGAAGCACAAGCAGCAACCTCTCAAACGGCTGCTATTAAGCTCGATGATTTTGTAACCCGTTTAATCAGTAAAACAACGGCACCCTTTGCCTCATTTGTTAAAATCTCTGGTCAGGGAAGTGAAAAATCACTACATGTGACAGGAACGGCAGTTTTCAAAGAAGATAAATTAATTGGAGAATTGAATAAGACTGAAACTCGAGGCTTACTATGGGTCATCGATGACGTGAAAAGCGGAATCATCGATGTGGAGTGCCCTGAGGATGATGGGAAAATTAGCCTGGAAATTATTCGTGCTCAGAGTAAGATCACACCAAGAATTAGCGAGGATAAAGTACATATTGAGGTGAAAATCAAGGAAGAAGGTAACATTGGAAGTCAGTCATGTTCCGATAATCTACAACTTCCGGAAGCAGTCGCAAAACTTGAAGCTGAAAATAATACTATCATCGAAAGTGAGGTTAGAGCTGCATTAAGTAAAGCTCAGAAACTAAATGCAGATATTTTTGGTTTTGGTGATGCCGTGCATCAAAAATTCCCTAAAGAGTGGAAAGAGTTAGAAAGTAACTGGGATGAGATTTTCCCTGATCTTGACGTAACGGTAACTGTCGAAGGAAAGATACGTAGATCAGGCTCTTCGAAAAAAGTAGTAGCACCGGAAAAGGAGTAAATAGATTGAAACTTGAAAAGGGAGAATTATCAAGTACGCAACTCATCTTTTTAGTAGGAGGGTTTATTCAAGGCTCCTTATTAACCTTATCCTTTGCTAGGCAAGTTGCAAAGAATGATATCTGGATAGCCTTAATTGCTGCGTTCATGATGAGTTTACCTTTGGCTTATGTCTATATAACGCTCGCCCTGAAATTTCCCGGACAAAACTTGATTCAAATTAACGATCTGATTTTTGGACCCTATTTAGGTAAATTAGTTTCAGTACAATACATCTTGTTATTTCTGATGATTGTTTCAGCCAATCTATGGTTTGTCAGTGATTTTGTGCTTACTTTTTTCTTTCCAGAAACTCCTATTTTGGCGATTATGATTATGTTTATTTTTATCTGCGCATGGGCAGTACGCTCTGGGATAGAGGTTATAGCTAGGATGAGTTTTTTGATCGTCATAACCACTATCCTAGCCGTTATAACAACCTTTTTTTTGCTGCTCAAAGAAATGAAGTTTAGTAATTTTTTACCAATCTTTGATATACCAATTTATGATTTTATCCAAGGGACTCATATAATAATGGCGATTCCCTTCAATGAAGTTTTAATTTTTATGATGGTAATCCCTTATGTCAATAAAATCAAGGAGGTCAAAACCTCCGTTTTTTTGGGGATGATTTTAGGGGGGGTGACCTTTTTTATAGTAGTGATACGAAATACAGCGGTACTGGGACCTCTTGCTGAGATTGTTGTCTCCCCTTCTATGGAAGCAGCACGATTAATAGATATAGGAAATATTATTAATCGGTTGGAAGCATTAGTAGCCATCGCATTATGGGAAACGATCTTTTTAAAGATGAGTATTTTTTACTATGCAAGTGTTTTAGGGATCGCTCAACTATTGAAACTACGCTCATATGTTCCCTTAGTGATCCCGATAGGGGTGATTGGAATTTCATTTGCTCTGTGTTATGAATCTGCGATGCAATTTAGCTATACATTGATGAATACCTACCCCATGTTCAGTTTCCCATTTTATGTTGTGCTACCACTTTTATCGCTATTTATAGCTAAGATACGCAAGTTACCTAAGTAGAAGGAAAGGAACGTTCAATGATCGTTTTGCTAATCAGTGGTTTTATTGGGATTATTCTATTTGAAGTCCCGAGTCTGATCAGGAATAAGCAGTGGCGAGAACTAGTGGTCTTTTCAAGTCTCCTACTTTTCGCATTCATATTGACGTTACTACAAACGTTAGGTATAAAAGTACCTAACCTTGGTAAAATGATCGATTTTTTGATCAGGGACGTGCTCCATTTAAATTATCGATAGTAAATAGTCCGCCATTTCAGAACTCATACCGCTGTACTTTACAGTGGATGTCATGGCTAAGGATGACAAAGTTCCCTTGTAAGAACTTTGCCTATTTGTTGCTTTCTGGCTAACTAAACAAGGGATTTCAGGGTTTTATGACGAATATACTTGAAGAAATAATAGATAGATTAAGGGAGTTAGAGGAGTCATTGAGATGAACAATAGAGATCTAATACAGAAGACTACCTTAGTCAGTATTATTGGAGTCTTTCTTTTAGTAGCGTCATCAATCCCTGTGCGAGCTGAAAACTTACAACAACAGCTCAATCAATCCAAACAGCAAGCTAATCAAATCAATGGGGTCTTAAGTGAACAAAAGGCTAAGGTGGCGGGTGTAACCCAACAGGTGCAAGCACTTAAGCAATCCGTTGAGGTTTTAAATAGTAGCATTGCCCGAGACCAAGCAAAATTAAATGAGGAACAAAGTAACCTTAAAAAGTTAGAAGAACAGCAGCAAAAACTTGAAGAACAACGAAAAGAGAATATTGAAGCCTTAGGGCACATTTTAAGGAATAACTACGAAGAGGGTGCTACGACGTATTTGGCAGTTTTGTTTGAAGCTGAAAATTTAGCGGATTTTATGGATCGCGCTGAAAATATTCAAATGCTTGTAGGTTCCTATGGTAAGCTGCATGATAATCTGATCGTGTTGAACGAAGCCTTGAATAGCCAAAAGGAACTTATCAATCAAAAAAAGGATACGATTCAAGCTGCAATACAGGGGACAACTCAAACACAGCAATCTGTGCAGCAGGTGTTAGATAAGCAACAAACTATTCTAGCTCAATTAAGTACAGATGAGAAAACCATCATGAACGCTGCTCTTTCTGCCCAAGCCAAGGTAAGTCGAATAGAAAAATTAATTGAACAAGAAAAACTCGAGGCAGCGTATGCTGCTAAGACTCCAACTCACTCCTCTAGTGGGGCTGATTCTAGCGCAGGAGTGGCTGGTACTGTTAAAGTTTCAGGTGGAGTGCAACAGATTCTGAATTATGCCGCTCAGTTTTTAGGTACACCCTATGTTTGGGGGGGAACGAAAGCATCACCAGGATTTGACTGTTCGGGATACACTCAGAGCGTGTACCGCCAGTTTGGAATAACCTTGAGTCGAACCTCTGAGCAGCAGTTTTTAAATGGAGTGTCAGTTTCGCGTTCTGACTTACGCCCCGGTGATTTAGTATTTTTCAGTACTTATCACTCTGGAGCTTCTCATGTTGGAATCTACATCGGAAAAAATACCATGATTCATTCGTCCTCAGGCGGAGTTTCTTACGATGACATGACAGACGCTTATTGGTCTAAACGGTATCTTGGGGCTCGGCGCGTAATCGCTTCCTAAAAGCAGTAAGAAAATAGTAGTAGCTGATGCTAAGCGCAAATCACTCCATTAGATCATGACTAGATCATGATTAGATAATGAAACCCAAAAAAGAAGGCGTGTTCTCTACCCCGGTAATAATTTACCAGTGAGAACGCCTTCTTTTATTATACTCAGAAAGTATAACTTTATGTTATTTACTTTCTGACGAGCATAAATGCAGTTAAGGTGACCGTCTTCGCTCATGCTTGGCGCTAACCAATTTCCTAGATGCTTATTTTTTTTTGGAATAACCGAAAGAACCTAGCTTTTCGGAAATGGAGCGGTATTCTCTTAGGCAATAACCGAAGGGCTGGATTTTGTCAATATCGGGACGTGCGTGAGAATCAAGCACATCTTCATTGTAATGAATCGCTAAAATCTCGGAGATAAAGACGTCATGACTACCGAGGAAAATGACGTTCTTAACTTTGCACTCAAGATTTACGGGACATTCGGCTATTAACGGTGCTTTTACATAGGTAGAGGAATAGGGAGTTAACCCTGTTTCAAGAAATTTGTTAACATCCCGTCCGGAAACAAGACCACAATAGTCTACGACTTTCACTTGGGATACCGACGGAATGTTGATCACAAATTCACCCGATTCTTTAATTAACTTGTGGGAATGTCTAACAGGGTTGAGGCTTATGTAGAGCATTGGGGGTTCGGAATTTAGAATTCCTGTCCAGGCAATCGTTATGATGTTCGGATCATACCCCGCGAGAAGAGACGTAACCAAGACATTGGGAACCGGTAAAAGATCAGTAGAGGGTTTTTTCATAATCTTATTCATAGATTCCGCTCCTTTCGGTTCATGAATTTAATTCTAAAGTTTAGTTAACAACTAAGCTATGATGAATAGTGCTGGCTTTTAGTATGAGATAGAACTCAGCTACCATGCAAAAGTATTATCAAATATTATACTTTAAAATCTATGATTCTATCTATGATTCTAGTCCTGAGTTTGCGTGAGACTAAATTATTAATATTTCGACATTTTATGATATAATTATAGGATGCTTTTCAGAAGGAGGTTATGTTTTGAAAGTACTCGCCATTAATCCAGGTTCAACATCTACAAAAATCGCAGCCTACGAAAACGAGACTTGCCTTTGGAAACATGGAATTGATCACCCAGCCAGTGAAATTAACGCGTTTACTCGCGTCGGAGATCAATACGGATATCGAATCGAGCAAATTTTACAAGTGATTGACGATCATGGGACACCGTTAGATGTTTTTGAGGGGATCGTGGGACGGGGTGGATTACTCAATCCTTTAGTTGGGGGCACCTATTTGGTGGATGCCTCCCTAGAGAACACATTACATAATGCACCCGGTGGGGAACATGCTTCTAACTTAGGTGGAATTATCGCCTATCACTTGGGGCGAAGAATCAACGTTCCAGTCTTTATTGTGGATCCTGTGTCAGTCGACGAAATGGAACCGGTAGCGAGGCTTTCCGGACTTCCGGAATTATCCCGCTTAAGTCAATCACATGCCTTAAACATGAAGGCTGTTGCCCGTAAAGTAGCCCAAGAACTCGGGAAAACATATCCGGACGTGAACTTAATTATCGCGCATTTAGGTGGGGGGATTTCAGTCGCCCCACACCGCAAAGGAAAAATGCTGGATGTTAATAATGCCAATAATGAGGGGCCTTATTCAGTCGAACGCTGTGGGACATTACCTTCCTTTCAACTCGTCAAACTGTGCTATTCCGGAAAGTATTCGGAAAAGGAAATGCTGACTAAACTTCTCAAAACAGGCGGTATGTTCGCTTACCTTGGAACAAAAGATGCGCGAGAAGCTGAGACGCGAATGAAGGAAGGCAACTCGGACGCCAAACTTGTACTGGAAGGCCTCTGTTATCAAGTGGCTAAGGAGATTGGCGCGATGGCCACCGTATTGGCTGGAGAAGTTGATCGAATTGTTTTAACTGGTGGACTCGCTCATTCTGAATTTATCACTCAAGAAGTTATTCGTCGTGTCTCATTTATTTCCCCTGTTGTAGTAGTACCAGGTGAAGAAGAGATGGAAGCTTTGGCCTTGGGTGCCTTAAGAGTCCTTAGAGGAGAAGAAAAAGCTTTGATCTACGAAGGATAAAAATGGGGTGAAAAAAGTGCGATTTAGTGGATTTGGATCTCTACAAGAAAAAGCGAAGAGCATAGGTCGGGTAACGGTTGCAGTGGCTGCTGCTGCTGATAAAGATATCTTAGAAGCTATCAAATTAGCCCAATATGAAGGGTTAATTACCCCTGTCCTGGTCGGAGATGTTGACCTGATTAAGAGATTAGCTCAAGATATCGGGTTAGACTTAGAAAATGCTGAACTGATTCAGGAACCATGTCCCGTTGCTGCCGCCAATAAGGCTGTAGATGCCATCGAGGATGGGCGAGCGCAGTTTTTGATGAAGGGTATAGTCAACAGCGCAGATTTTCTGCGGGCAGTGCTTAGATCAGATAGAGGACTGAGAACTGGGCGCTTACTCAGTCACCTTTCCGCATTTCAAGTTCCAGGTTTTTCTCGTTTGCTGTTTATGTCCGACGGGGGGATAAATATTGCTCCGGATTTGATGCAAAAAAAAGAAATCTTGGAGAACAGCTTGTTATATTTAAAGGATATTGGAATGGATTTGATAAAGGTTATCGCTTTGGCTGCTAATGAAGTGGCGAGCACTAAAATGCCGGCGACCATGGATGCCGAAGCTTTAGCCGGGATGAGTCGAGCCGGAGAATTCCAGGGTGCGATCGTGGAAGGTCCATTAGCTCTGGATGGAGCTGTGAGTGCAGCCGCCTTGAAACATAAGGGGATCAAGAGTCAGATCAACGGGGATGTGGATTTAATCTTAGTTCCTACGATCGAAGCAGGAAATGTTTTAGCAAAATCTTTAGTTTACTTTGCTGGAGCGACAATGGCGGGGATCGTTCTTGGGGCAAAAGTACCCATCGTTCTAACCTCAAGAAATGATACTCCGAGAAGTAAGTTCATGGCCCTAACCATGGCTGCTTTGAGTCGATAGACGAAGTGTGCAAAGAGCAGTAAGGGAGTGATTTTCTTGGATGGGTCGGGGACTTCTTTGCTGAATCGCCGAGTGTTGGTATTAGTTGGTGGGTATGGTGCCGGAAAAACTCAGCTTTTATTGATTGAATTGGAATGGTTTAATACATCGTTCCAGTATTAATCACAGGTTGACTGCTCGCTCGGAAACGATGGAGACGAGGAGGTTATTGATCATAGTAGCTTTACGCTCTTCGTCAAGTTTGACAACCCCATCTTTTTCGATTCGTTCAATTGCCATTTGAACCATGCCCACAGCACCCTCAACAATGATTTAACGGGCAGAGAGGATCGCCGAGGCTTGTTGCCTTTGCAGCATTGCGCCTGCGATTTCAGTAGCATAGGCTAGGTGGGTAAGGCGTGCTTCGCTTACTTCTACACCTGCTAGCCTAAGTCGTTGCCGGAGTTCATTCATTAATTCAGTACCTCTACCTACGTTTCCGGACCAACACCAAGATCAACAACCGGGATTTGAATCCTTGATGAATCCATTGCCTATTGCAGAATTAAAGTCACATCTTGTTATTTGAATTTTAATTATAATGATCAAAGAGTTAAACACTTGCTACTTAGCATGTATGTTTGAGGGGTCTAAATAACTAGTTTAATTTGATTAATTGATGTCACTGGGGTATTACATGGTTGAAAGGGGACCTTATGAAATCTAGCTATTTTAAACATGTTTCGATTAGACATGCTGTCCAAATACTGTTTGCGGCCGTCGTACTTTATATTGGAATAACCTTTATTGTATTTCTCGAACAGGTTGCTAATGGTTCAATAACTTACGTATCCCGACCTGCCGGAGTTGAGGCTTTTTTGCCGATCAGTGCCTTAGTTGGTTTGAAAGCATGGATTTCCACAGGAAACTTTGACTCTATCCATCCAGCGGGCCTAGTTATTTTCCTGGCGGCTATCATTTTATCTTTATTGCTTAAAAGGACCTTTTGTTCTTGGATCTGCCCGATTGGGACTCTTTCTGAAGGACTAGCGAAAATCGGGAAAGTAATTTTTGGTAGGAATTTTAAGGTTCCAAACTGGTTGGACTATGCTCTTCGATCGATTAAATACATCTTATTGTTCCTCTTTGTCTCGCTGATCTTATTTGGAATGAGTGGGGCAGAAGCAGTGGCTTTCATGAATACGCCTTACAACATGGTATCCGATGTTAAAATGCTGAGGTTTTTTCAGAGCTTAAGCATTGTAGGGATGTCAGTTATTGGTCTTCTTATCCTATTTTCGACTCTCTTCGAAAATTTTTGGTGCCGCTATCTTTGCCCATATGGTGGACTATTAGGGCTGTTTAGTACACTCAGTCCGTTTAAAATTACTCGGAATAAGCAGTCTTGCCTACAGTGTGGGAAATGTACAGCAAGTTGTCCGAATCGAATTCTTGTAGACCAAGCAGGTCAGGTATGGTCTCCGGAGTGTACGGGTTGCTTGAGCTGTGTGCAGCAATGTCCAGTTAAAGAAACTTTGACGTTTCAAGCCGTATCAGGTCAGAGGTCTCTTACCTCAAAAAACTTAGCTCTTGGTGTTCTGGGTCTATGGCTTTTGATTATCGGTGTTGCAATTCTCACAGGACATTGGGAGTCAAAGATGCCGATGGATGTGTATAGACGACTCTTGCCTGTGATTGATCAAATTGGGCATTGAACTGGACAACCATCCGTTGTAAATGGATGGTTGTTTTTTTATGGGTATAACTGAGTTATTCTTGACTTATTAAAGTAGTTATAAGTCGAACTGAATCGAAGATCCAATAATTTCAAGGTATTGAATCGATTGATTAGTACATCTAAAGAAAAATCGCATTGCCTTATATAGCGAAGAATTGCTGAATACTGTACCAAGCAGCCTTAAATGAATAGCTGTGGGAGTGAACGGTTTGTGTGCATGACTAGATATTTAGGCTTGGTTAAGAAGGGAGAATGAATATTGAAAGCCGAAAAGGAGAAAAAACCGGTCAACAGTCCCTTGATGGAAGTATTTGACGTTATGTTCATCATGGTATAACAAAGTTCATAAAAAAGTAAGTTGAAAGTTATTTTTTGATGGAGGTTATACAACTGTGAATATATGGGGATTGATGAATTGGATTGCCTGGGGGCTTTGTGCATTCTTGTTTGTAATAATGGCACAAGACTTTATCCGTGTTGAAATGAACCGCAAAGGAGGGGGCAAGTCTTGAGTGATTCAGTGGGCGTTCAACAGGAGCAACATCTTTCGAAAGTCCTAGGTCCGATGCATATTTGGGCACTGGGGGTCGGTATTGTTCTAGTCGGAGAATTTATGGGCTGGAACTTCACTGTTGCAAAAGGGGGGTCGCTGGGAGCCATTATCGCCTGTTGGGTCATCGGAATTCTTTATATATCCTTAGTAATGATTAACACAGAAATCGGGTCAGTCATTCCTGAAGCGGATCAGGTTATTACTTTTTCGATCCTTTCGGCCTTACTGGTCTATTTATTCATGGGGTACATGATGTTTAAATTCCGAAAGATGTATCCAATGGGCTCGATTGAACGTGGGTATGTCGCTCCTTGGCATCCTATTCCTGCGCTGATCTTACTAGTACTGACTTTAACGACGTTAGGTGGAATGTATTTTGGGTATTGGGTCAATGTCTTAGCAGGTTTACTATTTTACTTTTTGGCTTCTCTGTGGTTCACCTTGCATCGCTATAAATTTGTAGACACAAAGGCTTTTCTGCAGGCTGGATCTAGTCGCTGGCCTAGACCTCGTGGGTATTAAGGGATGATATGGAGGAGGCTTCGATTGCCATATCAAATTCCTATCATAGCCGCTATGATCATTCCAGGTTCAGGCTATCTCTTTTTATCGAGGCCCATGCGTGGGTTAGTGATGCTATTTTGGATGTGCATCTTCGGGTACATTACTTTTAAATTAACTTCGCCTGATATTTCAGTAATTGGCAGATATTCCGGAGGAATCGCTGTTTGGGTAATTTCTGTCCTCGAGGTATATCACATTATAAGGAAAGAACGAATCAGTTATTCGGAATGAGGAGAACCCTGATTTCAAGTCATTTATGAGTTAAGAATGACTGAAAAAAGTCCTTCGTGACTTGAACTATCGTGAAAACTAAGATAAGTTAAACATAGAAGCAGGGTTGATCTTCAGCGAAAATGCAGCTAGGATCGCTTCTAGAAACGATTACAGCAAATTGTTGCAAGAAACAATTTATGGTAAGGCGCTTCAACTTAAGATTGGCACTGAATTTGCATAGTATTAAAACCGTGTTCCAGTAGTGTGCTAGGTGTCATTTATACATGGGGGGTAGATCGGATTGATCGCGTGGACTCTAAATCCGCGTAGACGGGTGAAACTCCCGTACTCCTCGCCAATAAATTCCAGGGGGTAGCTGAGTGAGCATTACATGGACACCGATCCAAAAACAACGCTTACAAGAACTTAACGCCAATGAAGCCCAGCGAGAGATGTGTTTTGATTCTCAGCAAGCGCGCGACAGAGCTTTTCAGGAACAAGAACATCTGTTGGTAGTCGAGGGGAAGAGACACTTAATGGAACTGCGGGATATTAAGAGACGACCCTCTTTATGTCTTCTCGAACAGCAACTCGTTGAAGCTTTAACTAAGCAAGGATTCGTACAGGTGGTCACTCCGACGATCATCTCAAAAGCATCATTAGCTAAAATGTCAGTCTCTGAGGATCATCCACTTTTTGACCAGGTGTTCTGGCTTGATGCAAAGCGGTGTTTACGTCCTATGCTGGCGCCTAATCTATATACACTTTGGAAAGATTTATTGCGTTTATGGGAAAAACCGATACGCATCTTCGAGGTCGGGACTTGTTACCGGAAAGAGTCTAAGGGTTCTCTACATTTAAACGAGTTTACGATGCTTAACCTGACAGAACTTGGTTTACCAGAAGATCAGAGACATCAACGCTTGGAAGAACTTGCATCTTTGGTCATGGATACCGTTGGTATTGCCGATTATCAGTTGGAATTAACCTCGTCCGTTGTTTATGGAGATACATTAGATGTTGTTAAAGGTATCGAGTTAGGTTCAAGTGCTATGGGTCCCCATGTATTAGACGATCAGTGGGGAATTATTGATCCATGGGTTGGGATTGGATTTGGTTTAGAACGTCTATTAATGATGAAGGAAGGATCTCAGAATGTCCAGAGTATGGGTAGAAGCCTTACTTATCTTGACGGAGTACGCTTAAATATTTAAGGGCTAATCGGCAATATTACCAATCTCAGTAAATCCTTGATACTCAGGGTGTAGGATGCTAAAAAAGTGCAATTAGTGAATGGGAGGATTTATTGTCTATGCATGAACAAATTATGATCGAACCCGCTATCTCTTTGGAGACTATTGGGCGAGTTTACAAAATGATCAGTGAGATCCCTTATTTTTCGAACTCAAGAATTAGTGTGATTGAGATTTTACCCGGAGGAATAACAAACAGTAACTATAAAGTTACGATTGATGAAGTGACCTATGCTGTAAGGCTTGCTGGAGTCGGAACCATACATTACATAAATCGCCCAGCTGAAAAACACAATGCGCAGGTCATGGCTGATATGGGTATTAGTGCCCCTATTATTTATTACGACGAAACTACTGGGAATCAGGTGTGTAAATATATTGACGATAGTAAAACGTTGCATGGTGAAGATTTCAAGGAAGAGAATTACCTCATTATGGCAGCGCGCGTTTTCAGGAAATATCATGACGGTAATATAGAATTTTACTGTGATTTTAATCCTTTAAAAGAAATTGATGCTTATATAAAATTACTGGCTGACAAGAATTACGAATTTTATGAAGGCGCAGAAACAATGGTCCAAAAGATTGAAGAAATTAACGAGTTGTTTAAAAAGAACCCCCCTCCAAAGGCTCCTTGTCATAATGATCCACTTCCCGTAAATTGGTTGGATGACAAAAAGAACTTCTACCTTATTGATTGGGAGTATGCTGGGATGAACGATCCCATCTTTGATTTAGCAGCCTTATCTATCGAAGCTGAATTTTCTGAAGAACAGGAGCAATTTCTCTTAACACAATATTTCAGCGGGAAACAGACAGAGCAACAGTTGGGTTCCCTCGTTATTAATAAATTCCTGTGCGACGTTTTATGGGCGTATTGGTCTATCCTTCAAATTGCCATGGGCAAACCAAAGGAAGAGTATTGGGAGTACGGGTTAAATCGCTTTAATCGAGCTTATGATTTAATTTATAATGGAAGTTTAGATCGCTCAATTAAAGCTAATCAATAGGGCTCACTGTCTTGGGCTGTTTGCAGTCATTTTAGTAATATATTGTTGCAATTAGGGCAAGGATTAATTAGTCTATAAGTTGCATTGGAGGATGTAGTTTTATGCATGAGAAAACTCTGATTGAGCCCTCTATCTCATTGGAGACTATTGGGCGAGTCTATAAACTAATTAGTGAGATCCCAAAGTTTTCAAATTCACGAATTAGTGTTATTGAAATTTTACCTGGTGGGTTAACGAACAGTAACTACAAAGTTACCATAGATGAAGTAACCTATGCGCTAAGGCTTGCTGGAGCAGGAACGATGGAGTACTTAAATCGCCCAGCTGAAAAGCACAATGCTCAAGTTATGGCTGATATTGGCATTAGTGCTCCCATAATTTATTATGATGAAACAACAGGAAATCAAGTGTGTAAGTATATTGACGATTGCAAAACTTTACACATCAAGGATTTCAAAGAAGAAGCACGCTATCTGAGTATGGCAGCTCATGTTTTTAGAAAATACCATGACTCAAATAAAGAATTTATCTCTGACTTTAATCCCTTAAAAGAAATCGAAACCTATATACAATTATTAGCAGAGAAAAACTTTGCCTTCTATGAAGGTGCAGAAACCATGCGGGAAAAAATTGAAGAACTCAGAGTGCTCTTTAAGAATAATCCCCCGCCCTTAGCACCTTGCCATAATGATCCACTTTGCGAAAACTGGTTGGATGATCAGAAAAACTTCTACCTGATTGATTGGGAATACGGCGGTATGAATGATCCTTTGTTTGATTTGGGAGCGCTCTCCATTGAGGCAGAACTCACGGATGAACAAGAACGCTTTTTCTTAAAGGAGTATTATGGCGGGGAATTAACAGAGCAACAACTAGGTTCCCTAATTATTAATAAATTCTTATGTGATGCGTTATGGGCCTATTGGGCTGTACTGCAAATCGCTATGGGTAAATCGAGAGATGAGTATTGGCCGTATGGGTTGAATCGATATAACCGAGCGTATGCCTTAATTCACAATGGTAGTTTAGACCGATCTATTAAAGCGAATCAATAAGATTCTTTCTTAGCTCGGATCTTGTTAACTATATGACTCAACTACCTCTCTAATCTCTAATCTCTAGATCTCGAAATGTCTAAAACCTCAAACATCTCGTCAAGAAAGGGTTCAGTGCTATCGACACTGGATCCTTTCTTAATTATTAAAAGTCGATAGAGATGCAGGCTTTTCTTTATCACTAAGCATACCCTGTCAGGTATTGAAAGTGATCCAAAAGAATAAATCAAATATTCAATCCGTACTGACAAGATGGATTAAAGCAAGGTTTATACTTATTGCGGTTGTATTAACTTAAGAATATAATAAGTTAAAAATGTTACTATGGGAGGTAGTATCTAATTTTATCGCGCACTTAAGGACGGAGGTTGCAGATAAACGTCGTGCTGAAATAGGAGAAGCGTCTAAATCCTTGCCTATGTTTCGGGGTACCAGAGGGTACCCTTTTAAATGTGTGAGTTAATAATGACTTAACAGAGTACTGATGGACTTGAATTAATCCACATTTTCTCTAAGATTTCAAAATTAATACTCGACTGCTTCCACCAAAATGGAGTAATGTTTTGCGGATAGCCCTAGTGTGCGTGGGTTTCAGGGATCGAGAAAGAGAATCTAATAACAGGCGACAAATAATTATTTCTTGGCATAGAATTTGCATCATTAAGGATTAGGAGTTTTAGAAATGATTGAACAAAAAGAAGGTGATTTGATGTTAGATTCTGCAAGCTCGAAGTTAGATGTGATTCTAGAAAAAGCGGCCCAAGAGAACCCTTTGAGCAGAGACGAACTTTTGTTTTTGCTAACGTTGTCTGAAGAAACTGATCTTTCCAAAGTGTTTAACGTTGCCCGCCTGCTTCGAACCCGCTACTTTGAGGATAAAATATTTATATATGGGTTTGTTTATTTCTCAACCTATTGTCGCAATGAATGTTCTTTTTGTCTGTATCGTAAGTCAAATCACTCTATAGAACGATATCGTAAAACGGATTTAGAAATCATGGAGACAGCTTTAAGTCTCGTGGAATCGGGAGTTCACTTATTGGATTTAACGATGGGAGAAGATCCGTATTATTTTGACAAACAAGAGTCAGGCTTTGAACATTTGATAAGAACTGTAGAACTGATTAAAAAAAGCACAGAGATTCCGATTATGATCTCCGCAGGAGTTGTTTCTGAGGAGGTACTACGCGAGTTTAAGGCAGCCGGCATCGATTGGTATGCTACCTATCAAGAAACCCATAACCCTGATTTATATCATAAACTTAGACTTGGACAAAGCTATTCTGAACGAATGAAACGAAAAAAGTTTGCCCACAAGTTAGGTTTTCTCATTGAAGAAGGGTTACTGACTGGAGTGGGTGATACGGACGAAGACTTAGTAGATTCGCTGGAGGCTATGAGAGATTTAGGCGCGGATCAAGTACGGGTTATGAGTTTTGTTCCCCAGGAGGGCACTCCTATGCACCACTTCACCCCGGTAGCTCGGTATAGAGAGTTGCTGATCATCGCTATTATGCGTTTAGTCTTTCCGGATCGCCTGATTCCAGCTTCCTTAGATGTTGATGGTCTTAAGGGTTTAGCGGATCGCCTTGACGCTGGGGCTAATATTGTAACCTCGATTATTCCTCCCCAGTCTGGCTTGGCTGGAGTGTCGAATCATTCCCTAGACATTGATGACGGAAATCGAACGATAAGTAGAATTATTCCCGTACTAGCTCAGCACGGGCTGGTTCCGGCAAGCAGAGATGAGTATACAGACTGGGTCCTGAAGCGTCAAAATCGTTCATAATTCCTTTGGGAGGAGCATTAGCATGAGGGTTGTTGTTGTTGGGGGTAAGCTTCAGGGGGTTGAGGCGGTCTATCTTGCCAAGAAGGCTGGATGGGAAGTTGTCCTAGTCGATAAGAATTCTTGGGTTCCGGCGGCTGAACTTTGTGATCAGTTTCATTCAATAGATGTCACAAAAGTTGTAGAGTGGATACCTTTTCTAAAAGAGTTTGATCTGATCATTCCTGCTTTGGAGAATCAAGTCGCTTTAGATAGCCTTGTAAGAAGTGCTAAATATGCCAATGTGCCTTTAATGTTTGACGAGAATGCTTATGCCATCTCTTCTTCAAAAATTAGGTCTAATGAATTGTTTAATCGCCTAGGAGTACCTGCACCGATCGCTTGGCCGGAGTGTGGTTTTCCGCTGATCGTAAAACCTTCTGACGCAAGTGGGAGTGAAGGGGTTGTAAAGCTAGAGAGTAGTCAGGAATTTCACCACTTATTTGAAAAAGGTATGAAGGATTGGGTGATAGAGGAATACCTGGAAGGTCCGTCATATTCGCTGGAGATTATCGGTTTTTCTGGAGTCTATAAAGTCTTACAAATCACAGAATTGCATATGGATCAAGTCTATGATTGCAAACGAGTTGTGGGTTCAGTCCAATTATCAGATTCGCTAAGGGAAGAGTTTGAGCAGATCGGATTAAGTTTGGCCAAGAGCTTAAATTTGAATGGAATTATGGATGTTGAGACGATATTACATAGAGGACAGCTGAAAGTTCTAGAAATAGATGCTCGGCTTCCCAGTCAAACTCCTATCGCAGTTTATCATGCTACAGGGATTAACATGTTAGAAATCCTTGGTCAAGCCTTTGTCCTTAATAAGTCTTGGTCCGCGTTTGAGATTACCGAAAAGCGCGGCGCAATTCTAGAACACATTCAAGTAGGCAATGATTGTCTCGAAGTTTCTGGCGAGCATATTATGTCAGGTGTTGGACCGCTCTATCTTTATCCGGATTTTTTTGGGGCTGATGAAGTTCTCACCAACTACTCACCAGGTAAAACGGAGTGGGTAGCAACCCTTATAATCACAGGGGTAGACATAAAAGAGGCGTGGAGTAAGCGCTGCGCAGTCATTCAAGCGATCCGAAAGGAATGGGGCATCCGACATTATATAGACCGATACCCAGTGTATGAAGAGAGCGTTAAGCATTTTAAAAGCGCTTCAGGGAGTTGACAATATTGACACGACTTAAGGAAAACGATATTAACCAAATAGCCGAAACCTTAGTGGTTTATAATAATGATCTCGTGAGAATGACGGGATGTTCTTTAAAGGAAATAGCTGCCCAGGCTTCGGGCAAAGAGATCGACTACCTCGATATACAGAATCCGCTCGTGGCGGTAGTACCCATGACCTGTGGTCAGGGAATTATCGAAGGATTTTCAGAATCAGTGGCCAGCATTATTAATTATCTGGGCTTTAGGACTGTTATTGCAAACAACAGCGACGCTGGGGGTGTTGCTGAAGCAGTTCAAGAGGGTGCAGAAATCTTATTCATGGCCGACGATAATCGGTTTGTAGCTATTAATCTTAAAACAGGCAAGGTGTCTGATAACGGCGAAGCGACTGGTAAAGGTTATGTTACAGGCCTTAAGCACATGTGCCAAGGGCTTGAAGGTAAGCACGTGTTGCTTCTTGGGGCTGGTCCAGTAGGAAACAGTGCAGCTTTAGCGCTTGTCCGTTATGGAGCGCTGGTAACTGTTTTTGATATAGATTTATCTGCCAGTCAACGCCTGAGGGGTGTAATTGAAGATTTGGGTTATAGCGTTCAGGTAGAGACTGATTTGGAGAGCGCCTTAGCAAAACATCAGATTTTTGTTGATGCCTGTCCAGCGGTGAATGTAATAGAGCTAAAATATATTACGAAGACTACAAAAATTGCAGCACCCGGAATCCCCCTAGGAGTGCAGGGAGTAGGGGGAGAGCAACTACTTACTGATCGGTTGCTTCATGATCCGCTGCAAATTGGAGTAGCCACAATGCTAGGGGAAGTTTTGTAACGGACTTGTGCGTAGCAAAGTAGGTTGGTTTTCACTCGAATCACAGGAATCGTAGGATGGATTGGAGTTGAGACAGATGTCGATAGATTCGTCAAAAAAGCGTTATTATCGTAAGAATGTGGATTTCTTCAAGTTTGTTGAGAAGCTTAAATTATGGCCTTCAAAAAGTGGGACGTTGCATGGTATTAAGAGCATGACGATTAGAGGGAATCGCGCCGAAATCATAACTCATTGCAATGAATCATTCATGATTTACAATTCTAAAAATAGTCGGGCTGCTCGTTGCCTAAGAAACAAATTGTTCTTTAGGGCTTGCGGTACTTGCAAAATTCCGAACTGGAAACTGGTAAAATACTCAGCAACGTTTGTCAACCAAAACTACGGGTCCCGTTTATAAATTCTAATTCAACTGTTCTTAAATCTCTCAGCTAAGAACAGTGTTGCGATAGAAAGTTATTTTAGTTGATAATGCTTGTTCTACCTTTTAGCGGAAGGCAAGCTTTATTATTAAGACCATTACCTAGGGCGAGAGGTTTGCACAGGTAAATGGGCTAAATCGGATTTTTGGTTTGTTATGAATACCTAAAAAGAGGAGGAAATTTAGGAATGGCTAACTATGCGGATCTTGCAAAAAGTGTTATTGAGGGACAAAAAGATCAGGTTTTGGATCAGGTTAAGAGCCTTATTGCAGCAGGGAACAATCCACTGGAAATCGTAAACGAAGGCTTAATTGCCGGTATGAACGTAGTAGGTGTTCGCTTCAAGGCTGGGGATATGTATGTTCCAGAGGTTCTCATGGCTGCAAAAAGTATGAGTAGTGGTCTAGAGCTGGTGAAACCGTTAATTGCCGCTGCTGACCAAAAGAGCAAAGGTAAGATTCTGCTGGGTACTGTTAAGGGAGACCTTCATGACATCGGCAAAAACTTAGTCGGTATGCTGATCGAAAGTGGTGGGCTTGAAGTTATCAACATGGGAGTCGATGTCTCAGCTGAAGACTTTATTGATGCCATTATTGAGCATGAACCAGATATTTTAGCGCTGTCCGCGCTGTTGACCACAACGATGCCTGCTATGCAAGACATTATTGAAATGTTGGAAGAAGAGGAGCTCAGAGACAAAGTGAAAGTAATTATTGGTGGAGCTCCCGTTTCTCAGGAATATGCTGACACCATTGGTGCGGACGGTTATGGTGCAGATGCCGGTTCAGCTGTAGAACTTTGCAAGAGACTTCTGGCGTCCAAATAATCGGATTCTTGTGCGAATTTGAAAGCTTATTTAAGGGGGTGGTTTGTCCACGCAAAATGGATTTTAGGTATATCCTTAGTGTTTCTTTTAATAGTCCTTAAAATATATGGAGGTGAGTTTTTTGACATTCAGAGGTATACACGCTGGTTCCACCCGCATGGAGGGGATCGGGCTGAATATGTTTACCAACGATGAGCTGTATGATGTCCATTTAGCGACCTTGGACCTTCTATGGGATGTCGGGGTAAAGGTCGAAAGTGAAGAGGCACGAGAGATATTCTATAGTGCTGGATGTACTCTTGACCGTACTACTAATATTGTAAAAATTCCTGCGTTCTTAGTGGAGGACGCGATTCGCTCGATTCCTAAGACCTTTAGAGCATGTGGAAGAAAGCGCGAGAATGATTGGCTCAATGAAGGGAATCGGACCGGATTCGTTAACTTCGGTGAAGCTATCCGTATGATTGACCCTTATACTCGGCAGCTTAGAAAACCCTTTAAAAAAGACGTGGATGATGTAACCCGCTTCTGTGAAGCGATGGATCAGATCATCGTCTTTGAAAGAGCTTTAGGTCCTTCGGAAGTAGACCCAGACGTTGCCCAAGTGCATATTGCCGAATCGTTCTATAACTATTCGACCAAGCATGCTTATATCGGGATGAATCGTCCTGAAAATATGCGAGCAGTCGCCAAAATGGGTTATCTTGTTTCCGGCGGGGAAGACAAATTCCGACAAAGACCCCTTTTCTCACAAAGTACAGACCCAGTTGCCCCCCTTGTCCATGCTAAGGGTGCAACAGATACTCTACTTCAAGCAATTCGCTTGGGCGTTCCGGCTAAAATCAATTCCATGGGATTAGCTGGCGGGACGACTTGTGTTAACCTAGCTAGCACACTTGTGACCCATAATGCCGAAATTCTAAGTATGTTTGTTTTGGGTCAGCTGGAAAAGAGAGGGTATCCTATGGTCTATGGAACTTCCACGACCATGATGGACTTGAGAACAACCGTGGCCTGCGTAGGAACTCCAGAGCTTGCTCTCTTTAGCGCAGCTTGTGCCAAACTTTCTCAATTCTATAATATCCCTGTCTGGGTCGCTGGGGGATAGACGGATAGTAAAGTACCTGATGCCCAAGCAGCCCATGAGTTTACCCTGACCGCCTTATTACCAGCGTTAGCAGGCGCTAACATGATATATGGTTTGGGGATGCTCGAAGGTGGCTTAACTTGGGACTATGCTCAAATGGCTATGCAGAATGAAATGGCTCGCATGATTATGCATACCATTAAAGGTATTCCGATAAGTGATGAGAAAATGGCATTGGAAGTTGTCCGTTCGGTAGGTATCGGCGGAGAATTCATTAGCTGTGATCACACTTACGCGCATTACAAAGAGCTATCCAAATCTGAATTGTTAGATCGCAGGAATCGTGAAAACTGGGAAGCAGCTGGCAGTAAGGATATTGTCGAAACTTCTTATGCTAAATCGATCGATATACTTGAGAACTACGAAAATCAGAATCCCCTTTCAGAAGATATCCAACGCCAGTTGAAAGATATTGTCTTAGAAGCAGAAGCTGAAACAACAGAAATCAAGGCGAAGGAAAAAGAAGCTAGAAGAAGACCTCGAAAATCAAAATTCTAACCGTATGAGAATAGTTCAATGTGTTTTTGGAGAAAGAGTCGATATAGTTATCGGCTCTTTCACTTCTTTGACTTACTTAAGTTAAAACTGACTCGATATAGGTGTTGGTTATAAGGCATATAAACGTAATTACTAGTAATAGGGCTTTCTTAGGGTTTATTAATGTATGGCACAGTTTTTGCAATAAGATATACAAGCCGGTATTTTTTTGACTATTCAATAATATTTCCAGAGTATTGAGTAGATTATTTTGCTAAAGATGGAAGGTGAGAGTTTAATCAAAATTGAATAGGTTAAATAAGCGATTCAATTGTAATTCAATATCGAAGGAGTGACAATGAATGGGTTATGCTGATGTAAGTCCATTGTGGTACTGGTTAGTTTTTATTGCCTACATTGTATTTCTGATCGCCGTAGGTCTGAATGCCTATAAAAAGCAGAAATCTACTGCTAGCGCGGAAGAAGAGCATAATGATTATTGGATCACAGGTCGTAGTCAACCAGCCTATATGGTGGGTATGTCTGTTGCTTCCGGTTGGATGCTCATAGGTATGATCACCTGGATGACGTGGGCCACCTACGATCTGGGATTATCCGGATTATGGGTCGTGGCAATACCATGGTTTCTCTCAAACATTTGGCAATTTTTAATGGCTCGTCCATTAAGAAGGATTAAGGCTATATCTCAATGCCAGATGCTGGAAAAGCGTTTCGGATTGCCAGCGAGGATCCTGTCTGCTCCCATTAATATCTTTTCTTATACTATCTGGTCGGCTGCTGAACTTTATGCTGCATCATTAATCATGGCTCCGGCTCTGGGAATATCAATCGAGGCAATGATTATTATCTATGCAATTCCAATTGCCATGTATATGTGGATGGGTGGTTTCAGGTCAGTCATCAATGCCAATGTAGTTCAATTCTTCATGGGTGCAATTATTTTGATTGTCACTGCAGTTGCGATCTACTTAACTGCAAATGGCATTGCAACTGCTCAAGGTACCACGGTTTGGGGTATGCTGCAAGCTCAGCCTGTCGTTAACAGTCTTGCCTATCCGGTTGACGCGGCTAAGAATTCAACCAGCTTTTTCGCCTATGTTTCATTATCATTCCCCTTGATTGTCATGCTTGGACTGGTACCGGGCTGGGCGGCCGCAGAAGATTTCTGGCTTAAAGCGCAAGCTGCCAGAAGTACACGCGAAGCTCGTCGAGGTGGAATATACAGCATCGCTTTCAATACCTTTATTATCGTTATACCCGCCGCAATAATTGGTCTTTTGGGTCTAATCGTGTTCCCGCCTGAGACTACAGACGGCGTCGTTGCTGCTGCTGCTGTTCTGGGGGATAAAGGTGCTTATAACATAATTTCTGCGTACATTAATAACTATATGCCTCCTTTGTTGAAAGGCCTGCTGATTTTCTTATTGTCAGCTCATACGATGTCTACGGTAGCCAATTACAGCAATATTACGGCTATGAACTTATCGTATGATGTTTTGCAACCTCTGGTATACAAAAAGAGGAACTGGTCTGATGCTAAGATTGTTAAATGGTCACGCTTGGTTACCGTGTTCATGATTGTACTCAATATTCTTCTAGCCTTACTCTATAACAGCCCAGTCGTGGGAGCGACTCTCAATGATGCCTACTTCTTGTCGTCAGGGTTGCTTACTGCCGGTGTCTCCGTGATGCTTTATGTATTATGGTGGAAGCGTGCTACACTTTTAGGTGTAATGTTAGGTGGATTATTCGGCACCATAGGAACCTTTACCTTCTTCATTCTGGAATACAAAGTATGGGAATTCTCTTATAACACGCCAGTTTGGGACTGGATATTCGGTGCCGGAGCAATGGCTAACTCCTACTTGGGTTACTGCGTCGTCGGTTTGGTTTGCGGTATAGCTGGTGTATTAATTGGTACTTACGCATCCCCACCGCCGTCCAAGGAACTGCTTGCTGCTATCTCGGATAAGCCTATTGATAACAATGAAGAATTCTTTGCAGGGATGCACCAGTAAACTACCAACGATTTAGGATTAAGATTTGGATATAGATAAAAATGGCTAAGGAATCATTCCTTAGCCATTTTACAATATTAATTAAGTTGTAATACGTTGCCTAAATCGATATAATTTTTTAAATGCTAACAATTCATTAACTCTATCTTGAGAGGAGTTTCAAAAAATGCTGACAGCTGATTTTTCGAGATTTGTACTTATTCCCTTATTCGTCCTTAATATGGGAGCAATGGTGATTACCTTGTATCTGAAAAAGAAGATTAGACCAGAATTCTCAGGAAATCTTAATAAACTTTTTTTTGTCGAAAATATTATTGGCCTAGTCTGCGCGATAGCCTTAGGTTATATTGCTTTTTTTGTTAATTAAGTGTGTGTGTTCAATATTGATATGAAATCTTATTTTCAGTTTAGAATTTAGAATCAATCCGTCGTTTTAAGGTCATTTTCCTCAGAAGGAAAATACTTCCGTATCAAACGACTGGCTTTGCTTTGACTAATATCCAGGGATTTGGCGACTTCATAGGAACTTCCCAACTCTTTATAGGCTTGTAAGATGAGGTTTTTTTCCACATCACATAAAGCATCTTCAAGAGAAAGCGGTTTGCCTGTGAAGGAGGGCATCTGGTCCATCGGATGATTTATTGAAGCGTGAAAGGATTTAGGCAAATCATATTCATCAATAACCTTAGCCTGGGTGATGACGGTTAAGCGTTCAATAATATTTTCCAGTTCTCGAACGTTGCCTGGCCATGGGTATTCAACAAATATATCGTAACATCTCTCGCTGAATTCGTGGTCTAGTTTATATTTTTGATTAAATTTTGCCAGTATTTCTTGGGCTAAAGGAATAATCTCTTCTTTCCGTTCTCTTAAGGGG
Organism: Desulfosporosinus burensis; assembly: GCF_054657535.1. Classification (NCBI taxonomy): domain Bacteria; kingdom Bacillati; phylum Bacillota; class Clostridia; order Eubacteriales; family Desulfitobacteriaceae; genus Desulfosporosinus; species Desulfosporosinus burensis. The sequence continues at coordinate 92,180 of NZ_BAAHYN010000011.1, read as the reverse complement.
GGAAGTACCAGCTCGAATATATTTAAACGGTAATATAAATCTTCTCTAAAATCTCCATTCGCGATCATGGTTTGCAAGTTGCGATTCGTTGCCGCTATTACTCTGCAATTGACATGTTGAATCTCGCGGCCTCCTACTTTGAAGTATTGATTTTCATGGAGTACTTGCAGAAGTTTTGCTTGCATACGAGGGGAAAGTTCAGCGATTTCATCTAGGAAGAGGGTACCGTCATTAGCCAATTCGATTAAACCGATATTTCCCTTAATATTGGCCCCAGTAAAGGCTCCTTTGGAATAGCCGAACATTTCGGCTTCCATGAGTTCGGATGGAATTGAAGCGCAGTTTACAGTAATAAATGGGCCGTTTTTGTTTGGGCTGTTATTGTGAATATATTTAGCCATATGTCCTTTACCAGAACCCGATTCTCCAAGCAGTAGAACCGTTGAATTCACAGCAGCGATTCGTCGGACTAGTGTCAGAAGGGATTCCATTTTTGAACTTTTGCATACAAACTCAGGGATCTTAGTTTCTTTCTCGCGAAGAACAGCAACTTCCTTTTCATATCGTTTTAGTAACTGAATGCTTTTATCTAATTCGTGTTTAATTCCTTCTGACTCAGTCACGTCTCTGGAATTTTCAATGATCATTTCAATGTTACCATCTGAGTCGAAGATTGGAGTGGCTGTCGTGAGCAATGTTTTACCCGTACATGTTTTTTGCTCGAGGGTAATGCTCATTTTTTTATCGATGGCAATGGGGCTCACTCGAGGACCCCAATATTTTTTTTCTGAAATTTCTCTGGATTTTTTACCAATGATTTCGGAGGACGTTACACCGTAGTGTTTCTCGCAGGCATTATTCACGTAAATGACAATTCCATTGGCATTTGTAACGTAGATCTCGTCGTGAGAATTGTCTAGAATTTTTTTCAGCATGTAAAAATCCAACTCTTCTAGTTCGGTACTCATCCTGCTTTACCCCCTATAATCAGTGTGTTTATTATATTAGTTTATGCAACCTAATCTTTAGGCAGATTTTTTCAATGTGAATCATTTATAACTTAATATTATTTTCGACTAAATACGTGAAAAACCTCTTAATTTTCACCTATTTGGATAGGTAATTATTTTATCATATTATGGGCTATCAGTGAACTCGTTCAACTAAAGTTGAACATCGAGTCTTCGGTGGGGGAGTATTGCCACCCACTATTGACAGTGGAATATTCCTAAGGCAACATATAGGTAGACAAAAGGGATTAGTTATAGTGGAGGTCAGGTCAAAATGCTCCAAAATAAGGAAAGTCCACTCATTTTCTCAAATGATATGATATCTGATGCGCAGGACATATTGATTACTAATCGTATTGCAGAGGAATTTTTGCGGAACCAATACTTAAAGAAAAATTTAGATACAAAATCGTTATGGGTACTGGGTATAGGTACCACCATGGCCGGTCCGTTTATTGGATGGAATTGGGGCTTGGGCGAAGCAGGGCCGCTGGGTATGCTAGTAGCCTTGATTATTCTTTCTTTTTGCTATTTAGTATTCTTTTTGATTACAGCAAAATTATCCGTACTTTTTCCATACATCGGGGGGCCCTATGCGTACGTTAGACAAGGGTTAGGGTCTTTCGGGGCCTATTGGGCCGGGGTTCTAACTTGTTTCGAATTTATTGTTGGTACCGCGGTTGTTCTGGCAGCGTTCAGAAACTATCTAACGTTTTTTAACAGTGAGTATGCCACCTTGTTGTGTATAAGCATATTTATCTTACTCTTAGTTAATTTGCAACTATTCAGTGCTAGTCTTATGACATTTGTTCATTACTGCATTACTTGCTGTGCGCTAGGTGTACTTGTTATTTTCTTCCTGGGAACTTACGAAACTGTACAAAGTACTAATCTTTTAATAGCAGCACCTTCCTCTTTTGGGTGGCAAGGAATATTAAAAGCACTTCCATTTGTGTCATTATTTTTTTTAGGCTTGGAAACTATAACAATGACGGCAGAGGAAGTCAGATTCCCTGAACGGAGTATGCCTAGGGGGCTGTACATTGGGCTTTTGACGGCAGTGCTAATTAGTTTTAGTATCTGGTATTTTACCGTGGGGTCGGTTGATTGGCAGCTTTTAGACGCCAGCGAATTTCCATTGCTATTTACACTAGAACATGTTCAAAGCGAGGATCTAGTCCTGTTAAGCACCTTCACAGTTTTGGGTTCAGTCGGATTTATAGCCGCGCTGCAAGGGTTTATAAACGGTTATTCCAGACAAGTTTATGCGTTATCAAGAGGAGGATATTTCCCATCCTTTTTAAGTAAGCTCCATTCCACAAGGAAGACTTATTATTATGCAATTCTTGTTCCTGGAGCAATTAGTTTAGGCCTGTCCTACATGGTTCCGATCAAATTTCTAATAGTTTCGGCATTCAGTTCAGCTGTTTGTGTACATTTGCTGGTTATAATTTCTTTTATCAAAATTCGTAATTCAGAGCCGGAGTTTTTTTATTCGTATAGACGGGTTTATTATTCCTTCCTGTTATATATGATTGTCGTCATATTGACAGGTATTTTATTTAGCTTAATTTATAATTATTTATTTGGGAATTGGAGAATAATAGTTTTTGCTTTGATTATTATCAATTTCTATTATTTTAAATGGAGTCTTAAGAGTATTCGGCAAGAGGCACCCGAAGAAGCGGCAGCCGCATTAAAAATGAGAAGAAACCGTATACGTTTTCTTAAATAGATTTAGTTTTCCTCGGTATTTAAGGAGTAAAAAAATGGAAGCAAAGAACCAATTTGAAAGTCAAATTGAAAAGGATATTTGTGATTTAAACCGATTAGGATATGCTCAGGAACTTTACCGTACGATAGGTGGATTTTCTAATTTTGCTATCACTTTTTCGGTAATTTCAATTTTAAGTGGCTTATTGTTTCTCTATGGCGACGGGCAACAATTAGCAGGAAATTGGAATATTTGGACGTGGGGTGTGGTCTGTTTTTTTCAGATAATCTTGGCGTTAGCACTCGGCGAAATCGCATCGATTTACCCCTTGGCAGGAGGAGTGTATAAATGGACAGAGCTGCTTAGTAATAACCGAAGTATAGGTAACTTTTGTGGCTATTTTTCTATCATCGGATGGATTGCCTGTACCGCTGGGATAGAATTCGGAATGGGGATATTTCTAAGTTATTATTTGGATTTGGATTACAAGAATCCATGGATAATAATGGGGATGACCGGAATAATTATTTTGTTGCACAGTTTAATAAATATATATGGCATTCGTATTGTAACCTGGTTCAATGATTTCAGTGTCAATGTTCATATAATTGGAGTGGTAATCCTAGTAAGTTTATTATTAATATTTGGCCAAAGGAATTCGGCTACTAACGCTTTTCTCATCAGAGAAAAACTAGATGGGAGTTTAGTTGCCCAATTCGCTCAACCGCTTCTCATGTCCGCATGGACTCTTATGGCTTTTGATGCTGCAGCTAGTGTTTCAGAAGAAAGTATTAATCCCTCTAAGGTTGTACCCTGGGGAATGTTTTATGCTGTAGTGGTTTCTGCATTTCTTGGTATGATCCTGTTGATTAGTCTTAATTTAGCTTTGCCAGATTTAAACCAGCCAGTTGATCCTAAAATGCCGTTATCACTTTATGTAATCAGACAGACAACAGGCCCTACCATATATAAGTTTATTATGGGTTTCATACTGATGGCTCAGTTTGCAGCGGGACTTTCTTCACAAACAGTATTAATACGAATTCTTTACTCTTTTTCTCGGGATGATGGGTTACCATTATCAAAACTCTGGAGGCGTGTTTCTTCTAGATATGATACTCCAATTTATAGCGTGTTTTTAGCGGCAACACTGACCTTTTTATTAAGCCTTTTGACCCGGAATTTATATTTTATTACTTCACTCAGTACTATGGGAATGTATTTGTCTTATGTCATAACGCTGGGGGCCGCAATTTGGGGCTATCAAAAAATCGAAGAAAACTACGGATCTTTTTATCTTGGTAAGTTTGGGACTAGTATCCGTCTAATAAGTTTCTTTTGGGCTCTTTTCATTGTGGGATTTATTATTTTTCTCTCTTTCGTGAAAACAGAAAGGCTTTTGTGGTTTTAACTTTGTGATATTTACCGCCATTGTTTACGATGAAAGGTGTGTGCTGAAATGCATATTAAAGAGAATTCCTTGATTCATAACGAGCTTAAATTTGATCAAATTATTGCTTTGGAAAAAATAACCGAACACGTGAAATTACATAGATCTTATCTGTATGTTCGCACTGAAATTGCTATTTTCAGTAAAGATAAAGGGGAAGTTATTTTAGTTGATAATGAGAATGAAAATTTTTCTGGAGAAATATTTGCGGATAATGAGTGGAGTGAAGAGGATAAAAAAACAATTCCTATCTATCTAGAAAATAATAAGATAGGAAATGTAACCATTGAGGGGAAAAAAGTTCTAGCGGAGAATTATTTTGAGGATATAAAGCAGTTTTATACAGGGAGGCCTTATTCATATTCTCCAGTGAATGATTTAGTTCCCGATGGATTTTTAATCATAAACTCTAAAGGAGAGATAGTGTCTACCAATTACACAGCCGACTGCATTTTATTTAGGCTGGGTTTTCGAGATTTATCTCTTAGCGAACTTGTTGTAGCAATGGGCTTTAGCAAAAGAGACATTGCCAAATACATTAATCAACCAGTTTTCCTGGCACTTAACCTATCTATTGAACAATTCGATATTATTTTGATAATTATTCCTCTTTTTGCTGGGGAGAAATTCTTGGGGGCACAGATGATTCTTTCAGACCGAAGCTCTGTGAAAAGAATAGAAAAGGAACTCATGGAAAAACATACTGTAATCAAAGAGATTCATCATCGTGTAAAGAACAATCTTCAAACCATTACCAGTTTACTGCGTTTGCAAATGAGAAGAACGAACTCGAAAGTTGTGGAAAAAATCCTGAACCAAAGTATTAATCGTATTTTAAGCATCGCACTAATCCACGAAGCCCTTTCAAAACAAAACTTTGAAGTAGTCAATATTAAACAAACTAGTTATAATATCTTACAAACAGTATTATCGAATATGGTAGATTCAAATCAAAATATAACGGGTGAAATATCCGGGACCGAGGTATTCCTTCCCGCTACCGTAGCCAGCAATGTTTCTCTTTGCATCACAGAATTGATTCAAAACGCAGTGGAACATGCTTTCATCACTCGTTCCGAGGGTAACATCCGGATAGCAGTGAGAGGAGGAAAGGACGAAGTAATCATTACTGTTGAGGATAATGGGATTGGGATATCTTCTGACAAAGTTCAAAATGGAGGCCAACTTGGTACGCAGATAGTTGACAGTATTATTCGACGTAAGTTGAAGGGGGAGTTTTCTTTAGAAAGCTATCGCTACGGAACTAAAGCTTGCTTGAGGTTCCCTAGTTCGTACCATGAGGAGGGTGAGAGAGATGAAACAATTAAGGATCGTACTGGCAGATGATGAACCTATTACTTTATTAGATATAAAAGAAATACTTACTGAAGAAGGGTTTATAGTAATAGGTGAATGTGAGGACGGAGTAAGTGCAGTTAACCTAGCCAAAGTACTTAAGCCGGATTTGGTGATCTTGGATATCAAAATGCCAGTGATGAATGGAATTGAGGCTGCCAAAATACTTAGCCAGGAGCGAATAGCTCCGGTACTACTTCTAACAGCCTACAGTAGTGACGAATTTATTAACCAAGCCGGAGCTGCTGGGGTATTGGCTTATTTGATCAAACCTGTTACCAAGAACTGTTTGATTGCCGCCTGTAAAATTGCCTTAAAAAGAGCTGAGGAATTCAACGTCTTAAGAGATGAGAATTTGAGCCTTCAGGATGCCTTAGAAACTAGGAAACTGATTGAACGAGCTAAAGGACTTTTGGAGAAAAAATATTTATTAAGTGAGGAAAAAGCATTCAAAAAAATTAGACAAATAAGCATGGAACAGAATAAATCTATGAAAAATGTAGCAAAGGCAATTATTCTGAGCTTATCATAATGATTAGAAAAACCATTATTAGGATTACCTGCGTGCGAAAAATGTGCGAAGCTGCTTCAGTCGGGCTCTTCGTTTGGTGATTGACACTTGTTAAAAAGTGTGCTATATTGTGTTCAATTTCAAACTCATTGTGAATAAACTAATAATTCAATGGTAAACAGTGGATAGTCAAAGCGGAAAATTGTATAGTTATCAGGAATAATGTCGTTCCTGACGAGGGTGCTGAAATCCTCATAATCCGGTCAAATACTTGACCGGATTATGAGGATTTTTTTTATTTATAAGGGTAAAAGATTTGCGCAAATAGTTTAGACGCAGATTTTAGATATTACACTGAAGGAGGGTAGTACAGGTTAAGGGACAAAAAAGAGAAAAATTTGAGGAGGTTTATCATGGCGCAATTTGGAAATTATATTCTTTACATCATCATGGCCTGCGCGGTGGCAGGGGCTTTAGCTTCCATCCTTAAAGAAGAATCGGCTTTAGGGAAAGAATTTCTGGAAGGTTTATATTCTATCGGACCAATTTTTGTTCCGGTAGCCGGCATTATGGCGTCCGTTCCATATCTGGCGCTTTTTGTGGAAACTGTATTTGGTCCTCTTTTTGGCGCCGTTGGCGCAGATCCCGCCATCGCTGCTACAACTTTTATTGCGGTTGACATGGGCGGCTATCAGTTGGCGGACGTATTGGCGACTACTCGTGAAAGCTGGATCATGGCAATGATCACTGGCTACATGGCGGGTGCGACCATCGTTTTCAGTATCCCTGTCGGCTTGGCTATGTTGGAGAAAAAAGATCATAAATATATGGCGCTTGGGGTGATGTCCGGGATTCTCACAGTGCCCATCGGTGTATTTATCACCAGTACTATTCTGGCTCTAAGCAATGCCAAAGTTCGTGATATCATCACCACAGATGGCGAATCCACTTATCAACTTGCTTTAAGCTTCGGAACCATTTTTGCTAATCTAGTGCCGCTGATTGTTATTTGCGGGGCTATTGCTATCGGATTGAAACTTATTCCAGAGAAAATGATCAAAGGGTTCATGTTCTTCGGCAAATCGATGGATACTGGGATTAAACTGGTTCTCGTTTTTTCCATCGTCGAATATTTCACAGGTGCTTTCTCTAGCGTTTTAGGCGTCTGGGGATTCGACCCTATTATCGCCGATGCGGATGACCAGTTCCGTGCTTTAGAGATAGCGGGCTACATTGGGATTATGTTAGCCGGAGCATTTCCCATGGTGTATTTAATTAAAAAGTATTTAGCTAAGCCATTGGAAGCTATCGGCAGTAAATTTGGTTTCAGTTCTATTGGTAGCGCTGGGATTCTTGCCGCAGCCGCCAACATTCTGGCTTTATTCAGGATCATCAAAGATATGCCGGCTGCTGATAAAGTGAAATGTATTGCTTTTGCTGTCTGCTCCGCTTTCCTATTTGGGGATCACTTGGCTTTCACAGCAAACTTTCAGCCGACGATGATCCTACCGGTGATGATCGGTAAACTCAGCGCCGGGTTGATTGCCGTGGGATTGGCCATCTGGCTCTCGGTACCGCAAGCGATTAAATTGGAAATAGAAGATAAACTTGCCGAATCACAAAAATAATTGCCAGGCAGAGTGAACTCGTTCAGCTAAAGCTGAACATCGAGACTTCGGTGATGAAAGCTTTCCGTAACGATAGTCTCCGGTGGAGAGTATCGCCGAAGCGCACGGCCCTTAACGAATACTATCGCGCTGAGGATTGGTTTCGCCGAGCCGCCTAATTCCAAAAGGAATACTTTGACGGCGAAGGAGGACTCTACCCACCGAAGAAGAATATAAAACACCCACTTATTAAAGGTGGGTGGCTCGGAATTGATAAAAAAACTAGAAATGAAGGAACGTGCTCTGCGCTAAATGTATAGTGCGGAGCACGTATAAATGAGTGAAATATGGTTCATCGAAGTCATAAATGACTTAGGCGTAGCAGCCTTGTATTGATGTTCTTGCTTGATATTTTTGGTTTAATAAAGGACTTGTACAAGGGTATGGGTTCTTACTTCAATATCGTGTTATAGTTTAATTGGCAGGCATCAAAGGTTTGGAGTTTTTATTTTACTATCAGAAAGTATAAATTTCGGGTAAGCATAAGTGCAACTAAGGCGGCCGCCTTCGCCAAGGCTTGGCGCCAGCCAAGTTTTCTTTAAGTGGCACAGTTTTTGCATTAATATTTAAGTTGCGAAGGTTAGTGAGAGAGGACTGTTCTACAGCTGCTTTTATTAGTAATAAAAGACTAGCATCCTAGGACAATTTTTAAAAATCTTAATTGTAGGGAATACAGCCGTTGACACAACGGCTTATGAGTTATAGCTTTAAACTAGAGCAATCACTAAATTAGGTCGCTGAGTAGAAACGATGTATTCCAAGTGATAATTGATGTAATGAAGGGGGAAAAACACAAATGGCTATAAGAGCAGATCTCGTAGCACTAGGAATGGTAGAAACCCGTGGAATCGTAGGAGCCATCGAAGCGGCCGATGCCATGGTCAAAGCAGCGAATGTCACCCTAATCGGGAAAGTAAAAGTAGGAGGCGCCTTAGTCACGGTCATGGTCCGAGGAGATGTCGGAGCCGTAAAAGCCTCGGTTGATGCCGGAGCCGCCGCAGCCGAGAGAGTCGGAGAACTCGTCAGCTGTCACGTGATCCCGCGCCCGCATCCGGAACTTGAAGCCATCCTACCTAAATTACCAGTTATCGAAGAAAAGCCAAAAACTAAAAACGTCGAGAACACCAAATAAATCGTCGGAACTAAAATAAACGTCCGGCATTAATAGGGAGGGTTACCATGATAGAGCCCCTTAAGCCAAAAGTATTAGCCGTCAGATTAATCCCCAATGTCGCCCCAGATCTCGCCGAGAAATTGGGCCTCACGGGCTATCAGCGTTCCATCGGTATGATCACTGCCGACATCGATGATTCGACCTACGTCGCCTTAGACGAAGCCACCAAAAAAGCCGAAGTCGAAGTCGTCTATGCCAAAAGCTTCTATTGTGGAGCGGCACGAGCCTCAGGACCCTTATCCGGAGAAATCATCGGAATCTTAGCCGGGCCGAACCCAGCCGAAGTGCGAGCCGGAATCGATGCCTGCATCGACCACCTCGAAAACGAATGCTGGTTCTACACCTGTGACGGAGGGAAAACCGCATTTTTCCCACACACTGTCTCTCGAACTGGAAGCTACCTCTCCAAACTGGCAGGAATTCCAGAAGGCGAAGCGCTATCCTACCTGATCGCGCCGCCGATTGAAGCCATGTACGGCTTAGACGCCGCCTTAAAAGCCGCGGAAGTCACCATGAAAGCCTTTTACGGCCCACCGACCGAAACCAACTTTGGTGGCGGGCTCTTAACCGGCTCGCAAAGCGCTTGCAAATCCGCCTGTGATGCCTTCCAGAGAGCGGTCATCGACGTCTGTGAAAACGGCCTGAAATTTTAGCAAAAGGGAGGTGCCGCTCGTAATGGAACTCGATCGAGACCTATGTTCCTTACAAGAAGCCCGAAATTTAGTGCGAGCTGCGCGCAAAGCCCAAGAAGCCCTCAAAGACTTCACGCAAGAACAAGTCGATCACATTATCGACCTGATGCGTGAAGCTGGTGAAGCCAATGCAGCGAGGTTAGCCATGATGGCTGTCTCTGAAACGGGCATGGGAAACTACGAAGACAAATGCTTTAAAAACTACTTTGCTTCCCGAACCCTGTACGATTTTATAAAACCCATGAAAACCGTGGGAATCATCCGAGAAGACCGCGAACAAAAACTCTGGGAAATCGCCGAACCTGTGGGCGTCATCGCAGGGATCATCCCCACGACGAACCCCACCTCAACCGTGATCTACAAAGCCATGATCGCCCTCAAAGCTCGCAATGCGATCGTGTTTTCCCCGCATCCCAGCGCTGTACGCTGTACGAATGAAGCTGCGAAAATCATGCACCAAGCGGCTGTGGCTGCGGGAGCACCTGAAGGCGTGATCGGCTGCATCCTGAACGTCTCCATGGGAGCCACGAACGAACTCATGAAACACCCCAGCATCGCCATGATTCTAGCCACCGGTGGAAGCGCCTTAGTCAAAGCAGCCTATAGCAGCGGAAAACCTGCCCTCGGCGTGGGCCCTGGCAACGTACCAGCCTTCGTAGAACGCAGTGCCGACTTGGCCAAAGCCGCCGAATACATCGTGATGGGAAAAACCTTTGACAACGGAACCATCTGTGCCTCGGAACAAGCCATCGTCGCCGAAGAGTGCATCGCCGACGAACTCATTAACCACCTCAAACGCTTTGGTGCGCACTTCCTCGACCCTGAAGAGGTCACCAAAGTCTCCAAAGTCGTTATGCTCTCCAATGGAGGGGTCAACCCCAAAGTTGTCGGAAAAGACCCAAAATTCGTCGCCCAAATGGCAGGCATCAGTATCCCCGAGCGAACTCGATGCTTAGTCGCCCCCTTAACCGGCGTCGGCCCACAATGGCCCTTATCGTACGAAAAACTCACCACGGTCTTAGGCTTTTACCGAGTCGCCGATTGGCATGAAGGGTGCGAACGCTGCTTTCAACTCTTAGAAGCGGGTGGAGTGGGTCATAGCCTGGCCATCCATTGCAATAATGAAGAAGTGATCCGAGAGTTTGCGCTCAAGAAACCCGTCAACCGAATCCTCGTTAATACCCCAGCCGCTATGGGAGGCGTCGGAGCCACCACCGGCCTAGCTCCCTCGTTCACTCTGGGTTGCGGAACTTGGGCAGGCTCCAGCGTTTCAGAAAACGTCACCCCCCAGCACCTCCTCAACATCAAACGAGTCGCCTGGCATCTGGGCATACCCGAACGCAAACCCGTTGAACCTATGAAAACCAAGGGAAGCAGTGAGAGAGCCCAGAACCAAAACCAAGTACAAACGCCGCAAGTCGATGCTCAGTTGGTGCAAGAAATCATCAACCAAGTCCTGCAGCATTTAAACGGCATGAAATGCTAGGGTAAAACCGTGATTGATTAAGATTGAACCTCAAGCATTGCTTCATAGATCCTCGATTTTACACTTAAAATTAATTAATATCGAGCCTCGAGCATCGAACCTCGAGCCTCGAATACAGGAGGGAACAAAATGGCACAAGATCGAAGTGTAATAGCACTCGGAATGATAGAAACTAAAGGATTAATCCCAGCGATCGAGGCAGCCGACCAAATGTTAAAAGCAGCGAATGTCACCTTATGCGGAAAAGAACACGTCTCCGGTGGACTGGTCTCAGTTATGGTACGAGGAGATGTCGGAGCGGTGAAAGCGGCCGTCGATGCAGGAGCCTCAGCTGCCCAACGAGTGGGAGCCCTGCTCAGCGTCCACGTCATCCCGCGTCCCCACCAAGACGTTGAGTTCATACTACCCGTCGGCGATAACAAAGGCTATGGAGAAAAATAAAGAAACACTCATTGAAGTAGGCGACTTGAAAAAAGGTAAACGGGAAGTCAGATCGTTAATATTTGAAGTCGGTCGACTCTGACCTCTGGCTTCAGACCTCTGATTTCTGTAATGGGGTGAGGACTTGATCGTCACAGAGTATGAACTAAGAGCCAATTGGCACAAAACCAAGGATAAACTGATGATATTACCGCCTGGAAGTGTGATAACCCCATCGGCAAGGGATTTTATTCGCTCGAAGGGAATCGAGGTCCAAATCGAAGGAAATGGGCTTCAGGACCTCAACAGGAGTATCTTTTCCACTGCAACTCAAAGCATGGGAAGATATAACCCCAAATCCTTCGAATCGAATACCCTTTTGGAAACACAAGCTAAGACTAATACCCATACCCATACTAATACTAATACTAATACTAATACTAATACTAATACTAATACTAATACCAATACCAATATTCCTTCAGGAGTTAAACCCGAACACATGACCCATTTGCGCACAGGAGCCTTAGTCACCAAGACACATCCGGTGATTGCCTATCGAGGACAACTGGACCTCTTTCAATGTGAACTCGTTGAAGCCCAAAGCTACTTTCAACGCGAAGGAGAAGACGGACTTATTCTAAAACTAGAAGAAATCTCCGTCTTTTGCCGACAACTCATGGTCAGTGAAGTAAAGCAAGAGCCCTTTCAATGGACCACGTTAATCGGGCTGACGCTAGAAGAACTGCGGGACCGATCCCATCATCCCAAAAAATATTTTGGGATCGATCATACCCCGCTGAGCTATACTCATGGAGCTATAGTATCAAAACTTCACCATTTAAGAGCTAAGTCACGAGAAGTTGAACTTTACGCCAATCGAGCCTTCACCGACGAAACTGGGACATGTAGCCGAACGGATCTGATCCAGGCCTTAAACCGGCTATCCAGTGCCTTCTATATTCTGGCCTGTGAAGTGCGGGGACGAATAAATCCACAGCATGAAGTAAAAAAAGTCCCTTTAGGAACCTCGAATCGCCATATCCACCTTTCCCAGACCGACTTAGAGAGCCTCTTTGGTGAAAACTATAGTTTAACCGTTCAAAAAAAACTCTCCCAACCCGGACAGTTCGCAGCTCAAGAAACCGTCAACTTAGTTGGACCCAAAGGAAGGCTGGAGAAGGTACGAGTATTAGGTCCTGTAAGAAAAAACACGCAAGCAGAAATCAGCGTCACGGATTGTTTTAAATTGGGAATCAAGCCCGTCATCCGAGATTCTGGGCAACATGAAGGAACCCCTGGTCTTCAGATTGTTGGTCCAGTCGGTAAAGTCGAGCTTGAAGCAGGCGTCATGGTAGCCAGCAGGCATATTCACCTCCACACCGATGATGCTAAAGAGTGGTCACTAAAGGATGGAGACCGAGTGTGCGTAAAAGTCGAAAGTCGACGTCCGATGGTCTATGAAGATGTGTTGATCAGAGTCAGTGACCAATACCGTAAAGAGATGCACCTGGATCTCGATGAGGCCAATGCGGCCCTCCTCGATCCTTCGAGCCAGGGGAAACTCATGGAGGTATGACCATGAATGAAGAACTAATTAACCAAATCGTGCGACGCATTCTATCTGACCCTGCTTTACAAGGGCTATTACAAGGCAAGGTCAGCCCAGCAGGAGATAAGACGGTTAAGTCCCAAGCTTTAGTCCTTTTAAACTATGTCCCAGATTTCCCAGGCGTCTTAACCAAGGTGCAACAACGCTGGGGAGCCACCTACACGCTCAGCGTTCTACCTAGTGACCAGGTCTATACAGCAAATCCAGAACTCCCCCTTGGCATGACTTGGATTACGGCTCAAGACGCTTTGAGTAAGTCAGACTGGCAAAAACTAATCCTCCCCACGTGTTCCCCGAATACCTTGGCAAAAGCTGCCTTAGGGATACGAGATAACCCCATCTGTGAGATGCTTGGACGTGGGATAACTGAAGGGAACTCCATTGAATTAGTGACGGATTATCTTGGCTTGACTGCCAAAACCCCTCTGGCTTATAAAGAACTTTATGAAGGGTATATTCAGAAGCTACAATCATTCGGAGTTATGGTATGTGCTACCCTAGAAGAATGCACATTTGCTCAAAAACTTGCGCAACAATACCCACCAAATCATGATCAACAGATACCCGTGATCTACGAACAGAAGAAAACGGCTTCCTATGCGGAGCGTTCCTTCACACCCAACGAAATCCACTTTCTAAAAAAGTTCCTAGGGGACAAGCAGGCCTATGGATTTCCAGAGGAATCGAGAGTTCTCGTGAAGCAAGGGACCGTCATCTCCCCTCTCGCCCGAGACACCTTAAAGCTGCGCCGAATTGAGCTGTGTATCGAGAAGGAGGAGGGAAAAGGATGATCTTAGCTCGAGTCATAGGAAATGTATGGTCGACCCGTAAAGAAGATTCCTTACGTGGCCTGAAGTTTCTCGTCGTCCAACCAGTCACCCTCACCTATAACGAGGATGGAACACCAAAACTCCAGGAATTCGGGAATTCCCTGATTGCAGCAGACCAAATTGGAGCCGGAGAAGACGAGATTGTCATGGTAACCAGCGGTTCCTCAGCTAGGCAGGGTCTGGCCAATAATAGTATCCCGATCGATGCCACCATCGTAGGCATCATCGATAAAGAAACCTTTGAAGCGTGAGCTTAAGTGGGTGAAAAAATGAGCGAGATAAATAATAAAGAGATCAGTGCGAAGGTTCGAGAAGCTGGGGTAGTCGGCGCTGGTGGTGCAGGTTTTCCGACGCACGTCAAACTCTCAGCAAAGGCCGAGCTCGTCATCGTCAACGCAGCAGAATGTGAGCCCTTACTAAAAACCGACCAACAATTGGCAGCACGCTATCCAGAGCTTCTTGTTAAAGGCTTAACTCTAGCCATGAAGGCGACCGGTGCCCCAAAAGGAATCATCGCTTTAAAAGCTAAATATAAGGACGCGATAGCAGCCTTAGGGCCCTATATTATGAACACGGATAACCTAGAGATCGCCATTATGCCGGATATCTATCCTGCCGGAGACGAAGTCATCACCATCTGGCTAACGACGGGAAGGCGAGTCCTACCAGGTGGGATACCCTTAAACATCGGAGTTGTCGTTAATAACGTCCAAACCCTGATCAATGTAGCAAGAGCCGTTGTTGGAATCCCCGTGACCACAAGGACACTCACCGTCACAGGGGCCGTCAAAGTACCGAAGACCGTCACCGTCCCGATCGGAACCTCCCTGCGCGACGTACTCGAACTAGCCGGTGGCATCGACCAGGACCTCACGTATCTTAGCGGAGGACCCATGATGGGGACGTTGATCACCGACCTCTCGAGCCCCGTGACCAAAACCACTGGCGGATTGATCGGCCTTCCTAAGGACCATCCACTCATTAAACGAAAAAGCATGACCGCTGAAACGATCTTAAGAATCGCTAAAACCGTCTGCGAACAGTGCAGTTTCTGTACTGAGCTCTGCCCAAGGCATATCATCGGTCACGAACTCTCTCCCCATCGCCTGATTCGAGCGGTCAATTATAAAACCATGGCAGACCCGTTACTAGTCACCAGCGCCCTAACCTGCTCAGAGTGTGGCGTATGTGAAGCCTATGCTTGTCCAGTGGGAATCTCACCGCTGAGAGTGAATATGGCCCTGAAAGCAGAGCTTCGAGCCAAAGGCATCAAATATCAAGGGGAACTCGGGAAGGTTGACCCGATGGCCAAGCATCGCTTAGTTCCATCGTCGCGATTAATGGATCGCTTGAGACTAAGGCCCTGGTATAAAGAAGCCCCCTTATCCTTAGACGTGTATCAACCAGAGGAAGTCACGCTCAAGCTCCAACAGCATATTGGAGCACCCGCAGCCCCCATCGTTAAAGTTGGAGACATCGTTCAGGTTGGACAACTCGTCGGAGAAATTCCAGCAGGAGCACTAGGAGCAAAAGTCCACGCTAGCATCGGGGGAACCGTAATAGAGATGACCCCTCAAACCATAACGATACGGAAAGGTGGTGCAGCCAAATGATCCATGCCATAGGGCTAGTCGAATTAACAAGCATAGCACAAGGTATCGAATGTGCCGATATTATGGTCAAAACAGCCGATGTGACCATTTTGGTAGCGAAAACCATCTGCCCTGGAAAGTATATCGTCATGGTGAGTGGAGATGTCTCGGGAGTCCAGCAATCAGTGAACGCTGGCATCGACTTAGGTGCGGAGACCGTGGTGGATTCTTTCGTGATCCCCAATGTTCATCCGTCCATCTTACCAGCCATCGGCAACGCCAACAGGCTATATGATATTAAAGCCCTAGGGATTATCGAGACGTACAGCGTGGCATCCTTAATCGAAGCAGCCGATGCAGCTGTAAAAGCAGGAGATGTCGAGCCTATGCTGATCCATCTGGCCTTTGGAATCGGGGGCAAAAGCTATACCGTACTCACAGGAGAAGTCGCCTCCGTGAAAGCAGCGGTCGAAGAGGGAAGCGCCATAGCCAGTGAAAAGGGCCTCCTCATTCGTCAAGTTGTCATCCCAAGACCCGCGAAGCAACTCATCGAAAGCCTAGTGTAGGCGAAACGCGAGGCGCGAAGCACGAAGTTAGAAACTAGGGCAATGAACTAGTGGATACGAGGCGCAAAGCGCGAGACGAAGAACACGAGATACGAAGTATGAAGTCTAATGTCTAATGTAGTGAATACCAACGGAAGAATAAGAATACCGAACCACTAAAACTTAAAAATTGAACATCGAGCATCGGTCATCGAATAAAAAATCGAGCCTCGAGCATCGAACCTCGAGCCTCGATAAGGAGGTGTACTATGGGACGATTTATTTCGGCGGCCGTATTACGAGATTTGGCCAAGTTAGATAAAAATATTGTCATAGAAGAAGATAGTGTTCTAACACCCTCTGCCAAAGATCTCGCTAAAGAATTAGGGATCACGATTAGCAAAGGGAGACAAGAAATTGTCAGTCACAGTGTTGTCGGTCAATCGACCGAACCCCTGGTGAATCAAAAGCCTAGTGTCAGAGAAGTCAGTGTTTCCTCTGGAACCGTTACAGATTTAGGAAACCAGAGTGATGACCTGAAAAAAGCGGTGCAAAAGATTCTAGGTGAGGTGCTCAAGCCAGCCTGTGAGAACCCCAAAGCGACTCATGTCAAAGGGGAAACCGTGGTGATCCAGCCTTTTCTAGAAGCTCCTCCTGGGCAAAAGGTGGGACTCGTTGATGTGATTGACTCACGGGTGGGTAACCTCGCCTCGGGTTTTATGACGTTTGATCATTCCAGATTGCCTTGGTTTTTAAATTATGATGAAGTCGATTATGTCATAGAGGGAGAGTTTGTCCTGGAAGTTGAGGGGCAAGTCTTCCGTGCTCAACCTGGAGATGTAGTTTATATTCCTAAGGGAAGCCAAGTGGTCTTTTCCTCTCCAACGTTTTGCAAAGTTTTCTATGCTACCTACCCTGCTAACTGGGCAGATTTTTGCGATTAAGGACATTAAGTCAGATTGGGGGATCGATCCATGATTTTAAAGGCGAAAGTTTATAATAAAATTTTTGCATTCCAAAGTCTTAAGGAAGTTATGTCAAAGGCCAATGAAGAGAAGTCTGGTGATGAATTGGTCGGTATTGCTGCGAAATCTGCTTCTGAGCGAGTGGCAGCAAAATTAGTCCTAAGTAATCTTACCCTTGAGGACATCTATAATAACCCTGTCATTCCCTATGAAGAGGATGAAGTCACTCGGGCAATCTATGACGGTCTTAACTTGAGAATCTATCAAGAGATCAAAAGCTGGACGGTCGGCTACTTGCGCGAGTATATATTAGACCATAAAACAACGGGAGAGGACTTGGCACATATCAGTCGAGGTCTAACGAGCGAGATGATTGCTGCGGTGGCTAAGTTAATGTCCACCATGGACCTAGTCTTTGGCTCGAAGAAGATGCGCATTCAGTCACACTGTAATACCACACTTGGCGTACCTGGAACACTTGCTTTTCGTTGTCAACCCAATCACCCCACAGACAATGTCGAAGGAATGTTAGCATCCCTTAAAGAAGGGTTATCTTATGGTTCAGGGGATGCCGTAATTGGAATTAATCCAGTGGAAGACAACGTAGAGACGGTTACCCGCCTCTTAGATACGGTCAAAAACTTTATGGTCAAATGGGCAATTCCTACTCAAAACTGTGTGTTAGCCCATGTGACAACACAGATGAAAGCGATTGAAAAAGGAGCTCCTGTAGACTTGGTTTTCCAAAGTATTGCCGGAACGCAAAAAGCGAATGATGCTTTTGGTGTAAGCGCTGCCATTCTCGATGAGGCTTTTGCTTTAGCACAGCGTCAAGGAACGGCCACAGGCCCTAATCTTATGTATTTTGAAACTGGACAAGGCTCCGAGGTCTCTCTAGATGCTCACCTTGGCGTTGATATGATGACCTTGGAAGCAAGAACCTATGGGTACGCACGGGGTTATCGTCCATTTATGACCAACAACGTTTCTGGATTTATTGGACCTGAGACGATCTATTCAGGTCGAGAAGTGATCCGCGCAGACTTGGAAGATTTATTCATGGGTAAGCTGCATGGTTTACCGATGGGAATCGCACCCTGTTATACCAACCATATGAAAGCAGACCAAAATGATCAGGAAATGGGAACTCTTCTTTGCGCCATGGCTGGTTCGAACTTCTTCATGGGAGTTCCTGGCGGTGATGATGTCATGTTGAGTTATCAGGATACCAGTTACCATGATGATGCAAGTACCCGCGAAATCTTAGGGTTACGGCCGCTTCCTGAGTTCGAGCAGTGGTTGGAGAAGATGGGTATTTTAGAAGACGGCAAACTGACAGAGAGAGCCGGAGATCCATCGATATTTGATAAATAGGGAGGCGAATCGAGGTGGCAGTCGCGAATAACGAATTAGAAAAAGTCATAATCCAAAGTGTTATGGAAGAACTGGCCAAGAAAGGGCTGCTTTCACAAAAAGGGAAAGACCACGTGATGGCAGCAGCGATGATGGATACGTCCATACTCCCTAGCAGAGAATCAGAGGAGATGGTTACGTTCCCTCCCCTAGATGAAATGCAGATTTCGAACCCGTTCAATGCGGATGCGGTAAAGGCTATGATGAAATCAACCCCAGCCAGAATTGGAATTGGCAGAGCAGGAGCACGACCCAAGACCATGTCCTTATTAAGATTTTTGGCGGATCATGCAGTAGCTCAAGATGCTGTATTCCTCGATGTTTCTGAGCAATTTCTCCAACGGATGAACTTAATGTCTGTTCAAAGTGCAGCAACTAGTAAAGACGAGTTTCTGCAAAGACCAGACCTGGGGCGTCGTTTATCGGCAGAAGCAGTGAAAATGATTTCGGAGAAGTGTGAAAAGAATGTCCAAGTCCAGATTCTGATCGTCGATGGACTGAGTTCAAGTGCTATTGAGGCCAATATCCCCGATCTCTTGCCTGCCTTGATGCAAGGATTGAAATCTGCAGGAATCAAAGTTGGAGCCCCGTTCTTCGTGAAGAATGGCAGGGTATGGGTTCAGGACCATGTCGCATCTATCGTCAATTCTGATGTGATTATTTCCTTAATAGGAGAGCGTCCAGGACTGGGAACAGCGGAGAGTCTAAGTGCTTATATGATTTATCGACCCGATCAAAATACTGTTGAAGCAGATCGAACGGTTATCTCCAATATTCACAAGGGCGGAATCCCTCCTGCTGAAGCAGGGGCGCACCTCACGGATGTCATCAAACAAATTCTGGCTGCCAAAGCGAGTGGCGTCAAGCTGAACCAGCAAAAATAGGGGTGGTGATAAAATGCCCGAATCGACTACTCAAAGGATCACGAGTGTGGGCATTGATATTGGAACCACGACTACCCAACTGGTGATCAGCCAATTGACCATCGAAAATACGGCTTCCGGATCCTTAGTTCCTCGCGTAGAAATCACGGATAAAGAAGTGATCCATCGCAGCCAGATCTATTTTACTCCACTTTTAGACCGTGACTTGATTAATGCGGTTGCGGTCTCTAAAATTGTGGAAACCGAATATCAGGCTGCCGGGCTTACGCCCGATATGATTGACACTGGAGCTGTGATTATTACTGGTGAAACTGCAAAGAAGGAAAATGCTAAGTCGATTATTGATGCCTTAGCTGGATTTGCAGGAGACTTTGTAGTGGCCACTGCTGGTGCTAATTTAGAAGCGATTTTTGCGGGGAAAGGGTCGGGCGCTGCATTATTCTCCGCTCAAAGACACCAGGTCGTGGTCAATATCGACGTAGGTGGTGGAACCTCCAACTATGCCACGTTTCATGAGGGAAAGGCAGTTGATTCTTCTTGCCTGAACGTCGGCGGGCACTTAATAGAATTTGAACGGCAAGGGGACCGGATTACTTACATTTCTGAGCCGGCAAAAATTGCTTTACAATCTACTGGACAAAGGCTTCAAGTAGGGGAGCGAGTAACCCTGCCTCAACTTCGTCCCCTTGTCAAAGCAATGGCGGCGTGTGTTGTGGACGTACTCAAGACCTCTACTCACGCTGGGTTAACTAAGGAACTCCTTATGACTCCCCCTTTGCAATTAGAACATCGAATTCGAAAAGTAATGATTTCTGGCGGGGTAGCCGACTATGTTTATGCTCCAAATGGACCGACTACCATGGCGGAAGTGACTGCTTTTGGAGATTTTGGCCCGCTTCTAGGTTGGGAGCTTAAAGTGTGCTTGGAAGCAGCGGGGTTTGTCTTAGAAAAGCCGAATGAAACAGTTCGAGCAACCGTTATCGGGACTGGAACACAGTCGGTTAATTTAAGTGGCAGTACCATCCATCTTCAAGAAAAAACCTTGCCTTTACGTAATGTCATGGTTATTTCTCCCTTTACTGCCCAGATTCCCGATACACCGGAAAGAATAGCTGAAGTCGTTAAAAGCGAGATCCTCCGCCTTCAAGTGGATCACTCAGAGGGAGTCGTGGCTCTAGCCATGAAAGGGCCCCGCACAATGTCCTTTGCAGATATCAATAGTTTGGCACAAGGGCTAATTTGGGGACTGGAAGACTACTTGTATACAGATAAACCCCTCATTCTTGTTATTGAAGCAGACTGTGGGAAAGTCTTAGGACAGTGCATTAATGCTTTAGCCAATCGACCCCTAGAACTGGTTTGTATAGATCAACTCGAAGTGGAGAATTGTGATTATATTGATATCGGGAAACCTCTTATGGGTGGCAGAGTTGTCCCAGTGGTCTTAAAAACCTTAGTCTTCAATCGTTGAGCGAATTTCAAGTCCCCCCTGAAGACTATCGTATCTGAAGTCTCGATGGTCAGTTTAACTTTAACTGAACGAGTTCACTAGACGTGAATTTGACATAATATTAAGTGACATTTCCTAAGCGGCTGAATTCTATCAATGTTCAGTCGCTTTTAAAATCGTGCAGTTTAGGGCAGGATTTACAATAGTTCTGACGAATAGAAGAGATAATGAACTTGAGGGGAATTACTTCCCCCTTTATGTAAGGATGAGTTCGATGCGCAAAACATTTGAGGCTAACCTACTGGACCCTAACTATCTTGAAGAAATCCTAGGTAGTTTTCACAACGCTACTGGTTTGCATATCGAGGCGATTAATAACGAGGGAGCAACCCTTTCTGTGCTTGGAGAATTAGAACGCAGCGATTTTTGTCGTTATATTCGCTGCCAACCTGAAGGAGAAAAGAAATGTCAAGATTCCTATAAACGAGCTAGCTTGGAAGCTGCAAAATGGGAGGAACCCTATTTTTTTCGTTGTCATGCAGGATTGGTGATCTGGGCGGTTCCAATCACGATTCAAGGGGTTTCCAGGGGAAGCATTATCTGTGGACAAGTTTTAATGTGGGAACCTGATCACTTCTTCTTTCAAGAACTGAAGATGCTGAATGTTGGGATCAAGAACTTCGATGAATTAAAGTCGAAAGCCTGTAAGCTTGAGGTTGTCTCTCCGACTCGTTCTCAAGCAGCTGCAGATATGCTTTTCGTCGTTGTAAATCATATCGTGAAGCGAAATATTAATAGCTTAGCAGAAATTGATGCCACACGTTTGCAACAACAGCAGATACGTCGGGAGATCGAGGAGAGAAAGCGGAAGAATTTACCGGATATTAGTGATTATGACACTTATCTAAAGAAAGAACGTAAATTTTTGCGCTATATACGCCTTGGGGATCGAACGAGAGCAAACCAAACGCTTCAGAGTCTTTTAACAGACCTCTATACCAAAACTGTTGGGGATCTTGAAACGGTCAAAGTACGTATCTCGGAATTGGCAACGTTAACGTCTAGGGCGGCCGTAGAAGGTGGAGCTAACGCAGAACGCATTATGATGCATCTAAAAGACTTTAATAAGGAAATAGAAGATATTGAGCGAGTTGAAAAGTTTTTTTACAAGATTCAGCATATTGTTGAAACCTTCTTAGAGGGGATTTTTACCTTAGCAGATAAAAAACACCTGGCCATTGTTAAAAATGCTCGGGATTTCATCATGGAAAATTACGCCTTGCCCCTTACTGTTGCGGATGTGGCTGAGCATCTCTTTGTAAGTACTTCGCATCTCTCTCGCTTGTTTCGAGAAGAACTCGATTGTACGATTAATGATTACTTAACCAGAGTGAGAGTGGAGCAAGCGGTTGAAATAATGAAAAAACCTGAATTTAGTGTTGCTCAGGTTTCGAAAGCGGTTGGCTTTCAAAACCAAAGTTATTTTTCTAAAGTCTTCCGTAAGTATATCGGGGTTACACCCCTGATCTACAAAAACAGTTTGTATTAGAGGGTGAGTATGAATGGTTTTTCTAGCTATCATTAAATCAATTATTACAGGAGAAGCGGAAAATACCATGGCACTAACGAAACAAGCGTTAGCTCAGGGTTTTTCAGCAGAGTCTGTTCTGGAAAAAGGTTTGATCGCAGGAATGGATCATGTAGCTGAGAAGTTTCGTGAGCAAAGGGTTATGGTCCCCGAAGTTCTCATGGCATCTCGGGCAATGCATGCCGGGTTAAGCCTTGTAGAACCCTTGCTCAAGGATTCTGATAAAAAAATTGCAGCTAAAATCGTCATGGGAACGGTGGCTGGGGATCTTCATGATATTGGTCTAAGCTTAGTGAAGATGTTAGTCATCACCACCGGAGCAGAGATTATTAATTTGGGAGTGGATGTGACGCCCAAAAAGTTTGCCAGTGTCATTCGCAAGGAAAAACCTCATATTCTTATGATGTCTGCTTTACTCACAACCACGATGACTGTGATGAAAGAAGTGATTGACGAATTAGAGCTAATAGGGATTCGTAAAAACTTGGTCATCATCGTGGGAGGTGCACCTGTCGACTCAGGTTATGCTAAGACAATCGGGGCTGATTATTATTTTGAAGATGCTTTTGAAGTGCGACTCTTCTTAGAAGAAAATCTAGCTAAGATCATTAATAGAAAAAGTCGCTAAATTTTAATTCGCGTTTAAGACACCCACTTCTTGCAAGTGGGTGTTTCATAGTTTGCTTAGGTGAGGGTTTGAGTCTTCCTTGCTAATATCGACAAAGAATAGCAATATGTACTAAATAGTACGAATATTCAATTGGTTGTAATGCGTCAAAACGAGCAGGAATGTGTTAGAAAAAAATGATCTTAAGATGCTATGATTATAATAATAGTCAAACTAGTCACGCATTAGATATTGAATAATTAGATAGAGAAGGGTTGCGATTTTAGAGAGAGTAGTAATTAAGAGGAGGGTGCCTATGGACACAAGAAAAATGAGCCTTCTTGAAGAACTTAATGTAGATCAAACGTTTTCCATGTTTATCCAAAGTCAAGAGGTTAAAAAAGTTGCTACTCATTTCTTAGAGTCTATGGAATCAGTCCTGATCCGAAATCAAATCGTTGATGCGCTTCAAGATTATAATCTTGGTAGTGTCACAGGTGTTTACGAAATTTTTGGTGGATATGTTAATCGTAGTTTTGGCATTTATACTGAAAAAGACGGACAGAAGAACGAATATTTTGTGAGGAAATACAAATACGGAATCACGGAGACAGAAATCATCTTTGAACATTTAATGATTAATTACTCAAAAGCTCATGGCTTAGATATTGCGGCAGGATTAATTCGTACCAAAGATGGTTCAACGTTTGTTAAGAAAGTCGAGGGAGCGAATCAAAAGACAGAGATCTATTTTGCGGTGTATGAATTTCTGAAAGGAGAGGACTTATACACCTGGGATACTCCTAATTTAAATGATGAAGAATGTGCCAGCGCTGGAGAAGTTCTTGCAACGTTCCATAACGCTGCCAGAGATTTTGACTCACACGGTTTGGTGCGGGTTGAACCAAAAATCATGGACTTACTCTTGGCTCTACCGGAAAAATATAAGACTTTAGCACAGACCGATATCGACACGAAGTTTCACACCTATTATAAAAGTAAGCTTGACTCAATATTAGAGGTTATTGAGAATTCGCAAATCCCCCCTGAAATACTAGATAAGATGCCATACACACCTTGTCATAATGACTTTCATGCCGGCAACCTAAAATTCTTAGACAACAAGGTTGTGGGAATCTTTGACTTTGATTGGTCTAAAATTGATCACCGGCTCTTTGATGTTTCGCTTGCTCTAGCCTATTGTTGCTGCTCCTGGAAAGATGACAAGGATGGTGTACTACTTCTCGATAAATGTGCCATCTTTCTAAAAGCATATCAACAAAAATTGGTTGATATGAAAGGCCTTGAACCTCTCAATGCAGTGGAGTTAGAGTATCTGCCGACGATGATTGCGGCTGCCAATATCTATTTGATTAACTGGGATGTGCTAGCCTACTATGCCGGAACGAATTTGAACGAGTATGAGTACATCGCTTATTTACAGCATAATGTTCGTTTAATGAATTGGATTGAAAACCATAAGGCGGAGATTGCAGACGTTGCTAACTCCTTATCATGGTTTACATCATAATTAGAGCGAACTCACTTCGCTCAGTAATTCAGTGAGGTTCTCTACCCGCCTCCATTGAATTAAATTGCACAATTCTTCCCACATTATAGAAGCGGGAGACCTTCTTCAGGCACTTGTTAAAAGAGATATTCCAAAAATTCAGAGCACAGGAAAGGGGACTGTATCGTGGAATTCACAAAATTATTTAGTCAGGCGGAAGTAGAGCGTGTTCACGAAGCATCATTGGAAATACTTGAAACCGTAGGGATGCTGGTTCGCAATGAAAAGGCACTAGCGATTTTTGCTAAGAATGGTTGTCAAGTTGACATGGAGACAATGATGGTCAAGTTTCCAAGAGAAGTAGTCGAGAAAGCTAGAAAGTCATTTGTTCCTACTTATACTTTTACGGCCCAAGATCCTAAATTCGATGTCACAATGCCCGGAGACCGCCCGATCGTCGTAACAGGAAGTTCAGCACCTAATATTATCGATCCTAAAACAGGCGAAGAACGACGAGCAACCTCTGACGATATTGCCAATATTGCTTATCTGATTAATGAACTGCCGGGCTTCGATGTCTTTTCAATTTCTACCTTAGCTGATGATGCCCCAGAAGGGCAGTTCAGTATGTCCCGTTTTTACCCTGCTCTTAAAAACTGCAAAAAACCTGTCCGTAGTAATACACCCAACATGGAGGACCTCAAAACAGTCTTAGAGTTAGGCGCCCTGATTGCAGGAAGCGAAGAAGAATATCGTAAGCGTCCCTTTATCAACCACCACTACTGCCCAGTGGTTTCTCCCTTGACCTTTGATGTGGAGTCGACCGAAGCAGTCATCTACCTGATTGAACAAGGTTTACCAGTCTATGGAACGATTGTTCCTAATGCAGGGATGACCTCACCATTAAGCCTGATGGGGACATTGACGCTTGGTAATGCTGAGTTCTTGGGATTGGCAACTCTAACCCAAATGATTCGTCCTGGTGCCCCCATGATCTATGCAGTCTTATCGACAGTCGCTGATATGCGGACAGGAGCTTATGCACCTGGTGCTATCGAGACTGGTATGATGCAAATGGCACATACAGAGATGGCGAGATTTTATAATGTTCCTTCCGGTGGATACATTGGCTTGACGAATGCTCACTCGAATGATGCTCAGTCCGGCTATGAGACAGGGATGAATACCACTGGTGCCTTGCTTGCAGGAGCAGACTTATTTAATATGGGTGGTCTCTTAGGAAGTCTGATGGCCTTTGACTTTGCTAAAGCGGTTATCGATAATGAAATCGCTTTAATGCTCAAACGAATGAAAAAGGGCTATGAATATAGCGAAGAGAACCTCTGCTTAGATCTGATTGCAAAAATAGGACCTGGTGGCAGCTATATGGACACCGACCATACTATGAAAAATATGCGTACTATCGCAGTTCTCCCTAAAGTTGCAACGAGAGAAATGCGTCGTCGTTGGGAAGATCAAGGTAAGCCGGATGCCCATAGTCGAGCGATGAAAGAAGCCAATAGAATTCTGAGCAAACCTAATAAGTCTCGCTTCACCGATGTAATGGATGCTAAAGTTCGTGACCACTTTAAGGGACTTGTCGCTGGAGATGCTAAATGGAGCCTTTAATTCAATATTAAATAGTTTATCAGTTTATCATTTAATTCTTAGTCATGAAATTTAACGTGACGGTCAAGAGCGGCCGATAGGAAAGGGAGAGAATAATGAGCGTACAAGATATTTTTGCTGCAGTGGTTGAATTTGATATCGACAAAGTGGTGACTCTCGTTAATACAGAGGTAGCTAGTGGGACTGACGTTTCTGAAATTCTTAGTAATGGCTTGATTGCAGCCATGGATGAAGTTGGCCAACGCTACTCTGAAGGAGAATTCTTTGTCCCGGAAATGCTAATGGCGGCTAAAGCTATGAAAGCCGGACTTGAAGTACTTAAGCCATTGTTGTCTCAAGGGGAAAACGAGAAAAAGGGAACCATTATTATCGGAACTGTCAAAGGTGACTTACATGACATTGGCAAAAACCTAGTTTCCATGATGATGGAAGGAGCAGGCTTTGAAGTCTATGACCTCGGTGTAGATGTAGATACAGAAAAATTCCTGGCCACGGCTAAGGAGAAAAATGCCGATGTGATCTGCATGTCCGCTCTCTTAACCACCACGATGCCGTTCATGGAAGTCACCGTTAAAGCAATCCGCGAACAAGGTTTAAGCATTAAGACGATGGTCGGCGGCGCACCTGTTTCGGAAGATTTCGCTAACAAAATCGGGGCAGATGGTTGGAGTACGGACGCTCCCGGAGCAGTGGAGACGGCTCGCCGACTCACTGCTAAATAAGAATTAAGATTGAATTTAATCTCAGCTTATAATATAGTTTATTCTTGACTAAGTCATTACCGTTACCTGAGTTTGAAAGACAACCTTTAAATAGGTTGAATGACTTAAGCGGATCTAAGTCAGATAGACTTAAGTCCATGCTGACTTAGGAGATCATGTCAGAAGTTAGTGAATACTTATCCCGTTATACCGTTCCACTTAATCAGTGAACTTTTGCATAATATTTTGGTCGAGTTAGGTCATTAAGAGGGATTTTTGCCAGTATAGTTGTTGGCATAGAATTTGCATTATTCACTAAGAGAGTTGAAGTTGAACTGAAATATGAGGAGGAAAATTCTATGTTAGTAGTTGGAGAATTAATTAATGCAAGCCGAAAGGCTGTTGGAGAAGCCATCAAAGCACAGGATGCTGCATATATCCAACAGGTGGCTAAGGACGAATTTGAAGCAGGAGCGGACTTTATTGATGTGAATGCCGGTATCTTTGTGGGCAAAGAGCCTGAATACCTGCAATGGCTCGTAAAAACAGTTCAAGAAGCGGTTGACGCGCCTTGCTGCATTGATAGTCCAGATCCCAAGGCGATCGAGGCGGCTCTGTCTGTGCATAAAGGCATCGCGATGATTAACTCTATATCTTTAGAAAAAGAACGTTATAATGCCTTGATTCCTGTCGTTGCCGGAACTGACTTAAAAGTTGTGGCCCTTTGCATGAGTGACGAAGGGATGCCCGAAACAATGGATGCTCGGCTTAGAATTGCCGAAAAATTGATTGACGGCTTAGTCCAAAATAATGTGCCGCTCAATAATATTTATGTTGATCCGTTGGTTCAACCTGTTTCTACCAACAGTACCTTTGCAGTTGAGTTCATTAACTCTGTGGAGGCCATCATGACTCGCTTCAAAGGAGTCCATACGATTTGCGGACTTTCGAATGTATCTTATGGTTTGCCAGTTCGAAAATTTATGAATCATGCCTTTGCAATCATGGCGATCGGCAAAGGGTTGGATGGACTCATCATCAATCCGCTGGATAAGATGATGATGGCAAGCTTGGTCACTGCCGAGGCTCTGGCTGGACGAGATGACTATTGTGTCAAATATCTTAAGGCCTTCCGCAATAAACAATTCGATTTCTTAGGCTAATCTTAAACTACAAATCAGTGAATGATCCCCTTCTCTCGCTTGAGGAGGGGATCATCTTTAATAAGGGTATTATGCTTATAAACAAGTCAGTAGATAAAGAATTAGGAATTCTAATGGCAAGCTAGGTTAAGGAGGTTGAACGTGGCGCTCGTAATGTTTGATTATGATGGAGTTATCGTTGATTCCCAGGAGGTTTTTATAGCTCGCTTTTCACAAGCTTGCCTGGAGAATGGGTTCAGAGGAATCCAAGAACCGCATGATGTGATCGGGCTTTTTGAAGGGAACGTCTACGAAACTATGATGCAACGCGGTACAGATGAATCAACGATTGACAATATTTTAAAGCGATATGAAGTTTTACAAGGTGAACAATTGGCCGAACTTGAACTCTTTGTGGGCATAGGAGAAGCTTTACAACGTATTTCGGAAAAACACTCTGTTTATGTCATTACCTCAAATCTATCCAGCGCCACGATAAAGATTTTAAACCAAAACGGAATTACTTGCTTTATCGACGTCATTGGGGCAGAAAAGGAAAAGAGTAAAATTAAAAAGATTCAAAACACAATGTCCTTACATCCCAGAATCCCTGCCTATTATGTGGGGGATACTAAAGGAGATATGATCGAAGGTAAACATGCTGGAACCCGGACTATTGGAGTCACGTGGGGATGGCATTCACCCGCCAAACTCCAGGAAGGTTCTCCAGATTATCTCTTTAATACCCCTGAAGAGCTGGCAAATTTCTTGGAAAAGGTAGATTAATGACTGATAAGTCTGAGTTATCTTGAAGGATAACCATGAAACAAGGCGAATATTAATAATTAGTGAAAGTGTCTGTGGGAGAACAAGGGGACAGGTGCACTGTTTTGCTTTGGGGAAAGACAGATAGTCGATATGCTAACAGGAGGTAGTCATGAAGTTAACAATTTATCCCAATCAAGTCATAACAACAGAGGAAAATGAAACCTTAATGGAAGCCCTCATCCGTAATCGTCTTCCCGTTCAAAATATTTGTAACGGCAAAGGAACCTGTGGTAAATGTAAAGTTCGCATGACTGGGAATGTTTCTTCGCCGAGTGAGCGAGATTTGGCGCATCTCAATGATAGTGAATTAAAGACGGGTGTACGGCTTGCCTGTACCGTGGTACCTGCTGAGGGTATGGTTATTGAACTGGACTTTGTCGAGAGCCAGGATCGAAAAGAAGGGGCTCTCCTCGGAATGAAGGCGACTGCCTTAGATCCCATGGTGGAAAAGGTGTATATTCAGGCCAGCAAACCAACCCTTGCGGATGAACGAGGGGACTGGGACCGTATCGTAGATACCCTAAGCACGAGCACAGGTAAGAGTTATACGAAGGCCAGTTTGTATGTCCTAGGTAAGGTTCCGGACGTTTTACGAGCGGATAAGTACGCCTTGACGGTTACAGCTTCTGACGATGAGATTTTGGATATCGAAACGGGAGATACGACAAAACGACTTTATGGTGTCGCCATTGATATTGGAACCACTAGCGTAGCAGTTGCACTAGTCGATCTATTACAAGGGGATGTCCTGAAAGTTGTATCTACGGAAAATCAACAGACAGCTTATGGTGCGGATGTAATCTCTCGTATTTCCTTTGCTACGCAAAGTCAAGAGAATGCCTTGACTTTACGCAGCGCAGTGAGGAGGACGATTAATCACTTACTCGAAGAACTCGCCTCCAAGACGAGCATCCTGCAAAACGAGATCTCTAAAATGACGATCGTGGGTAACACGACGATGCAGCATCTTCTTCTAGGTTTGGATGTTTCTCATCTCGCAGTTTCTCCATTTGTTTCAGTCTGTAATCGACCCTTGACGTTCACGGCGAGCGAACTAGGATTGGAAATCAATGCCCAAGCTAAGGTTTACCTCTTCCCAAACATCGGAAGTTTTGTTGGGGGAGATACCATGGGGGCTATTGTAGGAGCACCTGAAGTTTTGGAAGAAGGGAATCATTTACTGATTGACTTAGGTACGAATTGCGAACTGTTCTTAAAAACCGAGAACACGATGATTGCCTGCTCTACAGCGGCAGGACCAGCCTTCGAAGGTGCTGGCATTGCCCACGGCATGAGAGCAAAACAAGGAGCCATTGAAGGAGTTACGATCACGGAGGCTGGAGTAGCCTATGAAGTGATCGGTGGACATGTACCACCCGTCGGCATTTGCGGCTCAGGTCTGATCGAGGGCATCGATGAGATGAGAAAGTCTGGAGTTATCAACAAACAAGGCAAACTATATGATCCTGAAAAAGAACAAGGGCTTTCTCCAGAGCTAGTCAGTCGGATTCGCATGACTGAAAAAGGGCGTGAATTTGTCTTAACTTTTGGTACGGATCAGGGAATAGATGTGACCTTAAGCCAGAGGGATATTGGGGAAATGCAGTTAGCCAAAGGAGCTGTCTGCGCAGGAATTAAAACCTTAGTTGAAATTGCTGGTATTACAGTACCTGAGCTTGATTCAGTTATTTTATCAGGGACCTTTGCGACCTATCTTAAGGCAAATAACATTTTAAATATAGGTCTTGTTCCAGATATATCCCCAGATAAGATTAAATCGGTTGGTAATGCGGCACATGTAGGAGCTATAAGAGCTCTTCTGAATTACCAAGAATTAACGAAGGCGAAGGAGTTATACCTTAAAATTCGCCATGTAGAACTGGGTGGAAATTCCACATTTTCCAATTATTTTATGGATAGCATGTATTTAGAGCGCTTAAGTTGATTGAATCTTTTAAAATTGATGGAAAACATCTTAAATTATTGTCCAAGAAGGGTTATAATGAAATAAGAAAACAAGATCGATATTGGAGAAAAGGGAGAGGTCTGTTGAATGTTAAATAAGTTTAAAGAGTCGATACTTGACAAAAACACACTTTCTGTAACATGGGAACTTGTACCTGGGAGAGGTGCCAATGAAAAGGCCCAAGAGAGTGCTATCGCATCGGCAGAACAAGCTGCTAAAGGTGGTAGAGTCCATGCACTCACCATTACAGATAACCCTGGTGGTAATCCGGCAATCCTGGCTGATTATTTGGGAATGGAAATTCTTAAAATGGGGATTGAACCCTTGGTGCATTTTACCTGTAAAGATAAGAACCGCAATCAGATGGAAAGCCAGTTATACGCTTTGGATCGTGCAAAAGTTCGCAATCTCTTAGTGATGACAGGAGACTACACCTATTCTGGATTTAAAGGACGCCCTAAACCAGTATTTGATCTCGATCCCTCTAATACCTTACAACTGATCACTGAAATGAATAAGGGCTTAGAAGTTCAAGGAATGAAGGGACCAACTTATCACGCACCCAGTGACTTTTTTGCCGGAGCGGCTGTTTCCCCGTTCAAGTCTACGGAGGCTGAACTGATGGTTCAGTACTACAAGCTGAAAAAGAAAATTGAAGGCGGCGCTCAATTTGTCGTCACTCAACTAGGATATGATGCCCGGAAATGCCATGAAGTCATCCAATTCCTGAAGGTTAATAAGTTAGATATTCCAGTTGTGGGAAATATTTACGTGCTGCCTTATGGAGCAGCTAATGTCATGAATCAAAACAAGTTGCCAGGTTGTGTCGTCACGGACAAACTTTTGGCAGAACTCAATGAGGAAAAGGGCGCCGCGGATAAAGGGGTAGGTCAACGAATGTTGAGGGCTGCCAAATTGTACGCGATTTTAAAAGGCATAGGCTGTGCCGGAGTTCACATAGGTGGTCATAATCTTAAATACGAACAATTAGAATACATTCTTGACAAAGGGGAGGAACTTTACCCTAATTGGCAAGATCTAGTCAAAGAATTTGATTATCCTCAAACGAATGGATTCTACTACTTTGAAAAAGATGAGAAAACCGGTTTGAACACTGATCGACCTACAAATCGAGCCAATCTCCCCTTAGATGCTCCAGCTGGAGCGATGTATTCGTTGATGCGGGGAATGCATGGTCTCTTGTTCACACCTGATAAGAAATTGTTCCCCATGATGCGCAGTATGTACCGTGCAGCAGAGGGTAAGAAGAAAACTGAAAAAAGGCTCCATGCGGTTGAGCATCTTGCCAAAGTCGTCATGCTTGATTGCAAGGATTGCGGCGATTGTGCCATGTTGGACTTAGCCTATCTTTGCCCTATGTCCCAATGTCCAAAGAATCAGCGCAATGGAGCTTGTGGCGGGAGCTTGGACGGTTGGTGTGAGGTTTATCCAAAAGAGAAGAAATGTGTCTGGGTCAGAGCTTATGCAAGACTTAAGAAATATGGAGAAGAGGCTTCCTTAGATGTTCCACCGGTGCCACCCGCTAACTGGGATTTCTATCAAACCTCATCATGGTCTAATTTCTTCTTAGGAAAAGACCATTCAGCCCCTATCTTAGGGATCAAGCGTCCGGAAAGTAAGTTAAAGAAATAATTGGTTAATGGTTAAATTAGATTGCTCCCTCTTATCCAGAAACTAATTTAAAAAATTTCGAGGTGAAAAATAATGGCAACAGGAGTTATTAAAGCGGGGGCGTGTGGTTTTACAATTAATGTAAAAGCACTAAGCGAGGACGGGCATAAAGTAAAATTGGAGATTACAAGTGACTGTCCGAATTACCAAAAGATCGCTCAAGAATTAGTCGAAGTCGATGCTTTCCAAGAGATTTTCAAAAAACTTCACATGGGGAAAGTGTATGAGATTTTTGCCAAATACAGCCCACACCCAAGTTGTTCGGGCGTTTCCGGAATTATGAAGACGATCGAAGTGGCTGCAGGGTTGGCTTTGCCCCAAAATGCTAGTATCAGTGTTACTAGGGAATAATTTTAAAAAGTTAAGGAAAACGTAGAAGGCCCATTGCCGATCGTTAAGATCGTTAATGGGCCTTCTTTTAGACGATCCACTGTTATTAAATGAATATGGGCTTAGCTAGGATCTGCAGTGTGGCAGATCTTTTTTTGACCTTACTAGAATCGAACATATAAGAATACATGTCCATATAATAATTAGATATGATAACTAGTCATAGAGGGCTGTGAAATAGGAATACCCACTTATAGAAGTGGGAATCTTTAACGTTGTTTAAATTGGTAAACGAACGTAATAAAAGATGGAGGAGCATAGAGATTGAGAGAGAGATGTCAAGTGTTCTATGCTGGTCAAAAAATGAGAAAAGCTCGTCTTGAAGCTGCTATTGGAACACAAAAGGAATTAGCTGAGAAGACAGGAATCCCTGCTAATATCATCAGTGATTTAGAACGAGGTAAACGTAAGATGAGCCCAGCATGGGCTAGGCGGATTGCCGAGGCAGTTGGGGGTAACTGGATGGATTTCATAGATTTAACCCAATGATCAAGCAGTAAATATTAAAGAGGTTAGGTGTGATTATATTCCTGGTTTTTTCCAACCAGTGACAGAATCTAAATCGATTAAATATACTGAAATTAGGACAAACATTCTCGGGCAGAGAACAGTTCACACAAATCTCTATCTGCCCTAGAGACTTGTGAAGCGCTTCGCATTCCAAAGCAGTCGGCAGATATCGGCAGCTTTTTGTATCCGAGAATATTTGTTCATTATTAATGAAAGGAAGTGATGAAAAATGGCTGTTATTGCAAGTAGTAAAGACACTGTGATGGTCGTAACCTTTCAAACAGGTTTAACCGCACAAGGTTCACCCAAACTAAGCCAGCGGAGTTTTTCAAATTTGAAGTCGAGCACCATAGACCAAGATGTTTATGATGTAGCCGTTGCCCTTTATGACCTACAGGATTACCCTTTAATCGGAGTGCGAAGAGACAATCGCATCGACTTAACGGCGGAGTAGGGAAAGAACGATGAATTATGACCTTATAGGGATTTGAGGTAAGGAAAGGAAAGGAGGAATATCAATTGGCGAGTACTACTAAAAAGGTTCTGAGAATGACCTTCAACAACGCTTCAGGGAACGCCGTAACGATAACTTTACCAGAACCTAAGGCAACTTTGACTGCGGCTGAAATCGAAGCCGTGATGGATCAAATCATCACAAAAAATATTTTCCTAACTTCCGGTGGAGAACTAATTTCCAAACGAGATGTAAAAATTGTCGATACGACAACCGATGATCTCTATGACCAATCAGTAGTCTAAAATACTGCATCAAACCAAAAGGCATCGGGATAATAACCGATGCCTTTAATAGGAGAAACAGGGGAACAGGTGCGTTGTTTCATGTGCAACTCTCACATATAGGTATTTCTGCGCTAAAATGGTCAAAATCAGTCAATCTTCTGATAAGAGTAGTTATGGGACCTTTGATCAGAGTTGAATTTATTTACTTAAAGTACTAGGGGTGCATCTGATCTGGACACGTCATATTAGAGATGTTTAATGAGAATTATAAGGAGGAATGGCAGTGAGCGCGACATCTATGCGTGGAAAGGGTATAATAAAATCGGCAGAAGTAGACACTAAAAGGGATTACTTTGTGTTGTCGTTGGTATTGAAAGTAGATAACTAATAAAATCGTAGAATGCCTATGATTTTATTGTATGTAAAAAACTAGGATACAAAAAGACAATAGAAGACAAGGAGATACGATGAGAAAGGAAAAGATAATCGAAACTGGATGGAACTTAGACAGCAGTTATGCTCGTCTGCCGAAATCATTTTTTACCACCCTTAATCCAATCGCTGTAAGCTCACCTAAGTTGATCATTCTCAATAATTCGTTGGCATCATCCCTGGGATTGAACGCACAGGTGCTGCAAAGCAAAGATGGCGTAGAGGTGCTTGCCGGCAACCGGATTCCTGAAGGCGCTTTGCCTCTTGCTCAAGCTTACGCAGGGCATCAATTCGGGCATTTTACCATGTTAGGGGACGGCCGGGCTCTGCTGCTTGGCGAGCAGATCACTCCCCTTGGTGAGCGGGTTGATATTCAGCTCAAGGGTTCAGGTCGAACGCCATACTCCCGCGGGGGCGATGGTCGAGCGGCTCTTGGACCGATGCTACGCGAATACATCATCAGCGAAGCAATGCATGCGCTTGGTATTGCTACCACCCGCAGCCTAGCGGTGGTGACAACTGGTGACTCCGTAATCCGCGAAACCGTCCTGCCTGGCGCGATTCTGACCCGCGTGGCTGCCAGTCATCTACGCGTCGGAACCTTTCAATACGTTTCAAATTGGGGCACCGCCCCGGATCTCCGGGTCCTGGCTGATTATACATTGCAACGACATTTTCCGGACGTTGACGCTGGTGAGAACCGATATCTTTTGCTACTTCAGGAAGTGATCAAGCGTCAGTCCGAGCTAATTGCCAAATGGCAACTGGTTGGCTTTATTCACGGGGTGATGAACACCGACAACATGGCTCTTAGTGGAGAAACCATCGATTATGGCCCTTGCGCCTTCATGGATGCCTATGACCCGGCAACGGTATTCAGTTCCATTGACGTTCAAGGCCGCTATGCCTATGGCAATCAGCCGCCTATTGCCGGGTGGAATCTCGCGCGCTTTGCTGAAACCCTATTGCCGCTGTTGCATGTCAATCAGACTGAGGCTGTCAAACTGGCCCAGGATGCGATTTCAGATTTTACGGAGTTGTATCACTTTAATTGGTTCGCGGGAATGAGAGCAAAACTGGGAATATTTAACCAAGAGATACAGGATGAATCACTTATTGAAGGCCTGCTCAGTATGATGCATAAGTATCGTGCGGACTATACTAATACCTTCCGCGCCTTAACGTTTGATAGGCTGGAGGATACGGTCCTGTTTGGCAGCCAAGAATTTGATCAGTGGCATGAGCTGTGGCAGGCGAGGCTAGGTAGGCAGCAGGAACCGAAAGCCTCTTCGCATCTGTTAATGCGGAACAGCAACCCTGCGCTTATCCCTCGCAACCACCAAGTAGAAGCCGCGCTTGAAGCCGCAGTGCAACAAGAAGATTACAGCGTGATGGAGCGGCTTCTTGATGTTCTTTCAAGCCCCTACGCGCACTCCCCCGAACAAGTTGATTACTCCTCACTGCCTGAGCTATCAACCCGTCCTTACCGAACCTTTTGCGGTACCTGAGATAGAAACATTAGGGACGGTTCGTGCGTTTTGTATGAAGTCATAACTTCCAAGGTCAAATGCCAGGACTTAGAATTATAAGAACGGCCTCAGCTTCGGCTGGGGCCGTTTCCGTTGATCGAAATCCTATCTAACTATGCACAGATATGACACTGCCCGCCCTAAATAGCTATTATAATCCTATTGTGTAGATTATTGGAGTGATAGCCCGGAATGATGTGTGTTTTTTATTGTATACAGATGAGAACATATTGCGATTTGCGCAATACAGGGTTAAGCTTAGAAAGGAGTAAAAAAGAAAGAAACCTGAAGGCATTACGTTCTAGTCTTTAGAAGTAGATGGATGGTAAGGCAGAACATATGCTATCCGAACTAAGCGCGGCTGAGAATGAAGGCAAAGTTCCTTTGGGTCAGACGGTTTAATGACAAATGAACAATTCTGCGTCAAGTAAGAACAAAGACATTGGCTCTTATCGCTGGGTAATTTTATCGGTAACAACGTTTACACAATCAACAATTGCTCTTATCTCCCAAGGGGTTGGGACATTAGCTCCATTCTTGGTCGCAGGGCTTGGACTTTCTAAGACGCAAGTCGGTTTCGCAGGCGGAGCAGTTAATGTTGGAATGATCCTGACGGCGTTATTAGCCGGGAGAGCCGTCGACATTTGGGGGGAAAAGAAGGTCCTGGTCGTGGGAGGGCTCACGACAGGTGGAGCGATTCTATTAGCTTCGTTTGCTAATTCGTTTCCCATGTTGATCGCCTTGTTGATGTTTACCGGCCTTTGGGCTGCAACTTCCACTCCAGCTGGTAGTAAAGCGATCATGACTTGGTTTCCCTTTTCCCAAAGGGCAATGGCTTTAGGGATTAGGCAAACCGGTGTACCCCTTGGCGGTATGGTTGCGGCCCTGATCATACCACCCATCGCCATTCGCTTTGGCTGGCAGATGGCCATGGTGACCATGAGTGCAGGGGCAGTCTTTGGTGCGGTTGTTTGCCTGCTTACTTATAGAGATCATCCTGCAGAAGTAGGGAGTACTAACCTCATAAAGGGACGCCAATGGACTCATCTGCTGCGTAACAAGAACATTTGGTTGGTAGGATTGACTGGGATCACTTATGTTGCAGCCCAGTATACGATTGTTACATATTTAGTCCTTTACTTACATGATAAAACAGGACAGTCTGTTGCCTTGGCTAGCCGCTTTTTGGCCTTGGTTCAGTTTGGAGGAATGGTTGGGAGAATTTTTTGGGGATATGTCAGTGACAACTATTTCTTGGGTAAACGTAAACCCGTGTTGGGGATTATCGGAATTATCGCCGCTGGAATGGCTTTTGTAATGCTATTCTTATCACAGACCACTCCTTTATGGATTGTCGGGTTAGCTACTTGGATCTTCGGTTTTACCGCTATCGGTTGGAACGGGATTTACGTCACTATGCTTTCTGAAATGGTCGGGAAAGATCAGGCTGGAACAGCTGTCGGCATGGGGTTGACCTTGTTGCAACTGGGTGTCTTAACGATTCCGCCAGCGTTTGGTCTATTAGTTGACCTCAGTGGATCTTATGAAATCAGCTGGATCGGGTTGGGAATTCTGATGGCTTTAGGAGCATTGACTCTGTTGCTGGTTGATGAAAAGAAAGCAGTAAGAAATTAAAGCGTGCCAGTTCATTATTAGCATTTGGGGCGTCGCAAGCCCTCGAACGTTAAGTGAAACTGCAATTGTCGGAGGCCCCCTCATCCAATCGATTGGACGAGGGGGCTATAGTTTAAGTAAAACTTAGGCAGCGGACATAAATTTATAAAAGGGTAAATCTTTCTGCGTGGCGAATATATTATGTCGTATTTGGAGGATAACGGAGGATTTAATGTGAAAATAAAGATTAGAGAAGCAGTCATAAACGATTACGAAAGTTTATGTGAGGTCTATGTCGAACTTGATGAACAACACAGGTTGAACCATCCCGAACTTTTTATTAAACCTAAAGATTTTGCAAGGGCAAAAGATTACATATTAGAAAGCATCAATGACCTGTTATCAAGAAGCGGGAATGGATACAATTAGACGGTATAGCCGTAAAGGGAGAGTACCAAAATCATAATATAGGGTCCTTGCTGTTAAACAAAGTAGTTGAATGGGCTAAAAGTAAAGAAATCAATAGAATTGAATTAAAAGTGTATGCTTTTAATTCAAGAATTTAATAATAGCGAAGTTGAAGAAGAAGTAAGGAAAGTGGAAATTATTAAGGATTTGTTTGGAAATGTAGGAACAAACCCTAGTATTGAACATAACTTCCATTGTGACTTAGGTTATAACATTCGCGTTGGTGATAATTTCTATGCGGGTTATAACTGTAGCATCTTAGATATTGCAGAAGTAAGAATTGGTAACAACTGTATGATAGGTCCTAATGTAGGAATATATACTACGGGTCATTCAATTGAACCTAAAGATAGGAACAAAAGTGGGTATGCCATACCCATTGTTATCGGTAACGATGTATGGATTGGAGGGAGTTGTGTAATCTTGGCTGGAGTCACCATTGGTGATAATTCAATTATTGCCGCTGGTTCGATTGTTACTAAGAATGTACCTTCCAATTCAATAGTGGCTGGAAATCCAGCGAAAATACTAAAGTATATAATTTAAGTTATTGGCAGTTTCCTCAATTCATTTATGTTCAGTGAGGGACAGGTACAGTATTTTGGATAACAGGACATTGTACCTATCTACCGTCCCTGCAACAATATGACCTAATAGATTGCTCATATGGGAAATTTCAAGTAAGCTAGTGGCAAGTTAACAGAAAATAGTGAATATATACACACTTTTGGGGAGGGGTGTTCGTCATGGACTGTGCTAACTGCAAACTGGACAATGCGTGTTATCAGGGTAAGAGTTGCTATGACCAAGGGTTCCAGCAACCTGAATACGGGGAAGAGGAAAACAGGCGGATATTAGCCACGGCTAGTCGTATAGAGGCAGAATATTATATGAAGATCACTCGGATACAAGAAGTGATTAAGTTCTGTCAGGACATGGATTATCGCACTTTAGGAATCGGCTTCTGTGTCGGTCTGAGTAAAGAGGTTAAAGAAATTTCTGCCATTTTGGGAAAGCATTTTAAAGTTCATTCGGTGTGCTGCAAAGTATGTGGAGTTGATAAAAAGGAATATGAGATACCCAATGTTAAGCCGGAACGTTACGAAGCAGCCTGTAACCCTGTCGGTCAGGTCAAGTACCTAAATAAGCTAAGCACCCAGCTTAACATCATTGTCGGGCTTTGTATTGGACATGATATACTCTTTACAAAATATTCCGAAGCACCGGTGACAACCCTGGTTGTCAAAGACAGAGTGCTTGCTCATAATCCCCTCGGGGCTATCTACTCCAATTATTGGCGTCGACAATTATAAGAACTCACGTCTCGGAATGATCAAGGCCTATATTCTAGGGGCGTTGCAGGGTATAACATCACGAATGACGAATATTAGAGATATTATACATACGAGGATCTTGGAGAGGACTTCAACTTATGAGCAAAATTCTTGTGACGTCTGCATACCCAGAATTGACGGTTTTAGTAGAAGAACTTGCCAAACAGTTAAAAATTGAGCTCAACGTGATCGAAGCAGTGCTGGAAGAGGCTGTAGCCGAAGTTGGACATTACTTGGAAACGTCGAATCCTGAAGTGATTGTGAGTAGAGGAGCCACGGCGGAACTTTTGCGACAAAACGTTTCATTGCCAATCGTGACTCTTGCTCCAAGTGAGTTTGATATTTTTCAAGCCTTGGCAAAAGCACTGACTGTCAGCCGACAGATCGGATATTTGAACCATCCCAGCTTGAATGACCACGGGTTTCTGTCTCAGGTTCGTTCTATGCTTGGACAGGAGATAAGGTATTATCCTTATCGTACGATGAATGAATTATCCCTCCAGATGGAAAAAGCGCATCATGATGGTTGTGAAGTTGTGGTGGGCGGCGGCCACTGGGGTTTACGCTTGGCAAACGCCTTTGGGATGGTCGGTTTACTGATTTATTCCAGCCGGAGTACAGTGGCCGGAGCCTTGGTCCAGGCGAAGGAACTCGCTGAATTTAGGCAAGTCAAGAAAAGGGAAGAGGAACACCAGCGCAAGGCAAGTGCAGCTAAGGGTTTGGTAGCGCATTATTCCTTTCGTGACTTGGTCGGTTCAGCCTTGAAAGATACGATTGCCAAAGCGAAGAGATTCAGCCAAGTCGAGGCTACTGTTCTAATCTGGGGAGAAAGTGGGACAGGCAAAGAATTATTCGCTCAAAGCATTCACGCAGAGGGTCCGAGGAGAAACGGTCCCTTTGTCGCCCTAAATTGTGTTGCCGTACCGGAGAGTTTGTTGGAAAGTGAATTGTTTGGCTACCATGACGGAGCCTTTACAGGTGCCAAAAAGGGAGGGAAAATTGGACTTTTTGAACTCGCCAATGGGGGCACCTTGTTCTTGGATGAAATCGGTAAGATGTCACTCAACCTCCAAGCAGGGTTACTCAGAGTGTTGCAGTCTAAAGAGGTGCGTCGCCTCGGTGGAGATAGAGTAATCCCTGTGGACGTCCGGA
The DNA here is from genome assembly GCF_054657535.1 of Desulfosporosinus burensis. NCBI lineage: Bacteria > Bacillati > Bacillota > Clostridia > Eubacteriales > Desulfitobacteriaceae > Desulfosporosinus > Desulfosporosinus burensis. The sequence continues at coordinate 51,576 of NZ_BAAHYN010000011.1, read as the reverse complement.
TCATTGCTGCCAGCAATGAGGATTTGCAGGCAGCCGTAGATGCGGGTCAGTTTCGTTCCGACCTCTATTATCGTCTTAATGTATTGAACTTATATCTACCCTCGTTGCGTCAGCGCCAGCAAGATATTGCGGACCTCATTGAGTATATTCTAGAAAAGTTAGCGCATAAGCTTGGCTATCGTTCAGTTCTAGCAAAGGAATTTGCCCAGGCAATTGAAGACTATCATTGGCCAGGAAATGTGCGCCAATTAGAAAATGTTCTAGAACGATATGCGGTGTTGGTAGGTGAAGGGGAACCACTGGAACGATCTGAACTATTAATTTCCTTTCCGGAACTGCGTAATTTACTTGACGGTTCCGAACCGGTAACTGGAATCCCTGAATCCACTCTTAAGCCATCGGATTTGGCGATTTGTTCATTAACGAATTCGCCTTCTAAACCTATAAACGATGTTTTCGAGTCAAAGATGATTTGCCAAAGGTCGTCAATTAGTACATGTGAAAATGAGCAAATCCAGGATCTGGTGGTCGGGGAGGATATAATCATACGGTTAGGGACTTTGGAAGACATGGAGCTGCAGTTGATTGATGTTGTTATGCACCGTTGCCGGGGAAATAAAAGCAGTGCAGTGAGTCTATTGAAAATTAGTCGAACTACATTATGGAAGAAATTATCCTTGAAATCGTAACACTACCATCAACATGCAGAGTTGGATGGATTCTAGGCAAGATGCCCTTAATAATCCAGATTAGCGAAAGGACCCTTGAAAAGCGAGATATTACAAACGGTAAATATGAAATCTATTTATTGAATGTTACACTTGATGAACTTTTGCAATGCCCAGAACCTAAGCAAACCATTCTTCTCGTATATTGGACAGGTTGACTATTTCTAATAAAAGTCTATCTTGAGGTCTGGAGTTGTCAATTTTATTTTGCCCAATTACTTGCATTATGAGGAGGAGCTAGAATTGAACATCTTGGACCCTAAGAGTCCTATTATCAATAGAATCCTCAACTTTTGCTTTCCGGTATTGGTTACATATTTTATTGCGATAGTACTACTAATATTTATAGATTTGATTTCACGTTGGTAGACCATAATTAACAAGAACTGTAATGTCATAAAAATTGATGAACATAATATTTTTCCTTTGCGAATGTCTCTTAATTGGGGCATTCGTTTTTGATTATTGGGAGAGTGATGCATTTGGAGCGACTGGAAACAGGTGCTTTTCTTTAATTGGATCATAAAATTAGTAAATAGAGTCAAAAAAGATAAAAGATTCATAATTTGTCGTGAATCCGACAAATATAAGGTCGAAATTATAATACACTTAAGGTCAAATACACGACAAACTGTATACGTCATTTATGTTAAATTAGTAAGCATATCGAGATAGTTGGTTCACTTCAATACTCAGGAAACAAGCCACAGGATGGATTTATGGTTACAGAAAAAACATTTATTGGCATGCTTTTAGGGAGAATTGTGAAAGAAATTGTTTTCTCTAAGAATGTAAGAAGTACTACTTTAAGGGGGGTGAACTCGAGAAGGGGCTTTATTTCTATTTTTTATAGAGTTTGTAAAAGGGTTTCTACTTATTTTTGAAAAAGGGAGTGTACTACGAATGAGTGATGTATCCATCAATAAGACACCGACCACACCATCAGGTGGCTGGTCCGATCTATGGAGAAAAGAAGACTATTGGGCAGTTTGGCTTGGTTTAGGGGTAGTAGTGGCCGCAATATTACTTTGGACCACGGGCAGTACCTTTATGAAATGGGTAGCAATTAGCGTACCCAGTTACTCGGATTTTGGCAAGGCAACAAGTTATATCAGCAGTCATATCGGTGCTATCTTTGGGCTATATTTATTTTTTCTTCTCTTGTTTGCCGGCGCAGTAAAGGTTCTTGGCCACAAATTAAGCCAGTTTGTTCCAGGATTTACGGTTTTGTTCATAATGAGCCTCATCGTCACTGTTGTGGGTTCTTGGGATGTGATGAAAAAATATAACCTGGAAGCTCCGCTTCTCGCTCTTGCAGTTGGACTAATTCTCGGTAACTTTGGTAAGCTTCCTAAATTTATGGATACCTCTTTACGGACTGAGTTCTTCGTTAAAACTGGTATTGTACTCATGGGTGCGACCCTTCCTTTCACTCTAATAATGCAATCCGGCCCGACCGCATTCCTTCAAGCAACCATCATCGCGGTAACCACGTTTCTCACTATTTACTGGGCTGGAACCCGTCTCTTTGGATTAGATAAGCGTTTCGCTGCCACACTCGCAGCCGGAGGATCTATTTGCGGTGTATCCGCTTCAATTGCTATCGGAGGTGCAGTTAAAGCAGAAAAGCAGCATGTTTCGATTTCTATTTCCCTAGTCATCGTGTGGGCTATCGTCATGATCTTTGCCCTCCCAATATTTATAAAAGCTTTAGGAATTCCTCCCGGGCCTGCTGGAGCATGGATTGGAACCTCCGAGTTCGCCGATGCCGCAGGAATGGCAGCTGCTGCATCTATTAACGAGCAAGCGATTAAAACGTTTACATTAATGAAAGTCGTTGGCCGTGACATGTTCGTTGGAATCTGGTGTTTTATCATGGCTTTTATCTCCATCACAAAATGGGAGAAGAGACATGATGGCACCAAACCGAATGCGGGTGAGATTTGGACCCGTTTCCCAAAATTTGTATTAGGATTCTTTGTCGCTTCTATTATCATCACCGCTTTAGTTGCTAGTGTTGATGTCGCGACATCAAAAGCGATTACTGCTGAAGTTATTTCCCCACTAAAGGAATTAAGAAGTTGGGCCTTCATTTTCACCTTCCTTTCAATCGGCTTAACCACTCGCTTCAAAGATCTTACATCTGTGGGCTGGAAACCTTTTGCTGCGTTTACTACAGGTGTCTTAGTTAACGTCCCTCTCGGTTATCTCCTTTCTGTAGTAGTTATGGGCGGCTACTGGGCTATGGTAAAGTAATTGATTTAATGCAATCGCAAGAAGCCTTCCGTTCGGGAGGCTTCTTGTAGTATAATTATACAAACTCATAGTTGTGGGATTTATCCTCGATAATAACTGAGACACATAGGATTGTTAAATCTGCAAATCATCATGCTTGGAATGGCCTGATTCCATGTTTTAGTTTAAACTGCTCTAGACATTGAATTATTTAGCAAAGGAGTCGTAGTCATGGATCCGAATAATGAAACCTGTGTCCAAAGAGCGGGCTTTGTCTTTAATTATTACGAAAAAAAAGAGTGGTTACCTGGCGAGAGACCTCCCCTGGTTGACATTATTAAGATAAAAGATGTCCAGCCTGCAGCACTACGATATTTCGCCGAGTTTATGCATACCCGTTTAAATCGTATATCGGAAATGATGAACATTCTTTTAAAGGCACATGATAATTGGGCAGTCACAGGGTGGAAGGACCACATTCTGATGGAGACCGAGTCCTTCGATTTTAACGACGCCATTAAGGCCCTGGCGAACCAGGGTTTCCATGATGATGAGTTTGTTTTGAAGGTGGAATATACGCGCAAATGGGGTGTGCTTTAAAGGCCTTCGAAGTTCGCCTTCGGGGTCATATTTCCTCCCATAGGGATGGAAAAAACCAGTCAATGGTAGAGCAATTGCAAGGGAGGTTGCACCGAGGAGAAGTGGAGGTTATCGTTGGAGCAAAGGAACTGGCTATGTCGACAGTGGTTATAGACGATCTGCACGCAACCTTGCTGAAGCATTACTCTTTACAACAATCGGTGTTATTGGAATCTTATTGATAGCTAAAAGAACAGGGAAAATTATTAAGGTCCGCCCATATCTCGACGATTTGGTGCAGAGCGGCTACAGGATATCAAAAAAAATGTATGATAGTACGTTGGAAAGAGCAGGAGAATAAGAATTTTCCTGCTCTTTTCTCGACTCCGGAGCACGGACCTCGGTGCCTGACACGACACGACATCAGTCCTCTTATTCACATATGGGTTGACCCAGATCTTGATTGCTGTAGTTTTTATCGCTTCAGCAGGCGCGGTTATGGATCTGGCTATGGACATTGCTACTGCTGTTCATGAGGTTGTGGAAAATAGAGGATATCAATAGAATGTGTAGGTTGATCGTGTTATAATATGGTAATACATCAATCTTGGTAGATGAGGGGTGTTTATAGTGAGCTTAACTGAACATCAAGTCATTACAATCGCTGAATATAATAAACTCAGGGAAAATTCCGAGAGTAGATTAGAATACATCGATGGGATTGTGTATATGACTCCATCTCCTTCGACGAAGCATCAGAGGATTTCCAGTAGATTACAGGCAAAGTTATTCAATTTCCTCGCAGGAAAAGAATGTGAAGTTTTCCCTGCACCTTTTGACATTGAGCTTAGGGCAGCTGACGATGGCCAAGGGGATCAGGCTGAAAAAACTAAGGTGGTCATTCCAGATTTATCGGTTATCTGTGATAAGACTAAACTTGGCGAAAATAAATATGTTGGTCCACCTGAACTTATCATTGAAATTATATCTCCTTCAAATCAAGCTCATGATCTCGTTAAGAAACTTAATTTATATATGCAATGTGGGGTTAAAGAATACTGGATTGTTAATCCTTTTTTGAATACTGTACAAATCTATGTTTTAAATGAGGAAGGGCAGTATCATCAGGTAGAGGTATTGAAGGAAATAGGGATAGCCCATTCAGAGGTTTTGCAGGGCTTTTGTATGAATCTTGAAGAGTTATTTAAATGATGCCTAAACGTTCTAAATATAAACAAACAGAGGGAATTGAACCGGGTATCATGTACAAAAAGTGAACAATTCTTAGATAACGTTCAAATATTAAACAGAGACACCTCTTTATTAGGGGTGTTTCTGTTTTTTTTGAGATGGCACAGAATTTGCATATTATATTTCTAAATAATAAGAAAATTCATGAAATGGAGGAGATAAATTGGGTATTTCTCTGGAACTAGCACGATTTATTAAGCAACTTAACTTTGAATCTTTACCGGATGAGGTGGTCTTGGCTACTAAAAATGCTTTTCTAGATTGGCTTGGTTCTGCGGCTGCAGGTGTCCAACGAGAACCAGGACGTATCGTGCTAGCGATAGTCGAGGAGCTAGGCGGGAAGGAAGAGGCAACCCTTATCGGCACAGGGGAGAAAACATCTTCCATCCTTGCGGCTATGGTCAATGGGGCAATTTCTCACATTGTGGAGTTAGACGATGTCCACAAGGCCTCGATTATTCATGCGGGAGCGCCCATCATTCCAGCGGCTCTAGCAGCAGTCGAGAAAATTGGCGCGAGTGGTCGTGAACTAATCGAGGGAATCGTTGCTGGCTACGAGGTAGCTATCCGAATAGGAGAGGCAGTTACCCCTGCGCACTACTATTACTGGCATACTACAGCTACAGTGGGTACCTTCGGGGCAGCGGCAGCAGCAGGAAAGATATTAGGACTAAGCGAGGAACAATTGGTTCATACGTTAGGGACTGCAGGTACCCAGGCTGCAGGTTTATGGGAGTTTTTGGCGGATGGTGCTATGAGCAAACATCTCCACCCGGGTAAAGCAGCTCTCAATGGTCTTTTGGCAGCTCTGCTAGCTCGTCAAGGTTTTACTGGGGCAAGTCGGATTCTTGAAGGGGAAAAAGGGTTTGTCCGAGCCACAGCCAAGGAGTACGACCTCAGCAAAATAACCAAGGGTCTTGGGCAAAGCTATAAAATCGTGGAAAATTGTATTAAAATCCATGCCTCCTGTCGCCATACCCACCATGCCATTGACTTAGTTTTGGATCTAGTGAAAAAGCATGACTTGACACCGGAACAAATTGCTAAGATCGTCGTTAGGACTTATCCTATAGCCCTTGATCTAACTGGTAATTACCAGCCAGATACGTTATACGCCGCCAAATTCAGTTTACCATTCTGTGTCGCCCTTGCTGCTAAACAACGAAAAGCGGGCTTAAGAGATTTTAACGAACTTACCTTAGTCGACCCGTCTATTCGGACTCTGATGAGTCGTGTCGAGCTGATCGCTGATCAGGAGGTCACAGCACTTTATCCCGCTAAGTGGCCGGCGATCGTTGAGATTACAGACTTGGCTGGACAGATTTATACTCAGCGCACAGATTACCCTGCTGGTGATCCGGAGAATCCCATTAGCCAAACCGAATTAGAGGATAAATTCCGAGAACTGGCAAGTTCACACTTCGGAGTCGCACGTGTTGAAATGTTGGTGGCTGCAATCCGTCAATTAGAAGATATCACCAACCTCTCTAGCTTATTAGGCACAGGAAAGGAGGATTAAGGTGGCACATTCATTCTTCTGGCGCAAACTTCACTCACTATCCGGGATACTCCCTCTGGGCATTTTTCTAATGGTCCATATGTTTATTAATTCGATGGCCACTTTAGGTCAAGGGGATTTTAACCGTGGGGTTTCTCTCTTGCACAGTATACCCTACTTGTGGTTCTTAGAGCTGGTTGTCATCTTTATCCCCATTTTATACCATGCGCTTTATGGAATATGGGTTGTTTACCTAACCAGAAACAATATTGAGAACTATCGCTATTTTCGCAACTGGCTATTTTACCTGCAAAGAGTATCTGCCATCATTACTTTGCTGTTTGTGACCTGGCATGTCGTCGTTTTGCGCTTTTCGGAAGGTTTAATCAACCGTAACATGGACTTCGAGTTCGTGAGCACAGCCTTGAACCAACCCTTAATCCTTATTCTTTACTTGTTTGGTCTGCTTGCTTCATTTGGTCATTTTGCCAACGGTTTGTGGTCATTTCTAGTATCCTGGGGAGTTACTGTGGGGGAACAGGCTCAAAGAACTGCGGCTTATGCTTGCTTTGCGGTATTTATAATTCTGACGGCTGTAGGGATTAATGCCCTGCTAGCCTTCATTTAGGGGAGGGTCGGAGATGAGCGGAAAGGTAATTGTAATCGGGGGCGGCCTAGCCGGCCTAATGTCAGTGATCAAGCTAGCTGAGCGCGGTCAAAAAGTCGATCTGTTTTCGTTGGTTCCCTGTAAACGTTCTCACTCAGTATGCGCTCAAGGGGGCATCAATGCCGCTGTCAACACAAAAGGAGAAGGAGACTCTACCTGGGAACATTTTGACGACACGATTTACGGTGGGGATTTCCTAGCGAACCAAACCCCAGTGAAGAATATGATCGAAGCTGCTCCAAGTATTATTTATTTAATGGATCGGATGGGCGTGCAGTTTAACCGGACTCCGGAAGGATTTTTGGATGTGCGCCGCTTAGGTGGCGCCAAATACTCGCGTACTGTTTTTGCCGGGGCTACCACCGGTCAGCAATTGATCTATGCGCTGGATGAACAGGTCCGTCGCTATGAGGATGAAGGGTTGGTCACTCGCTATGAAGAGTGGGAATTGCTCTCCTTGGTACGTGATGAGGAAGGAACTTGCAGGGGAGCGGTCGTGCAGGATTTAAAAAGTCTGGAAATCCAAGTCTTTCCGGCCGATGCTGTGATTCTGGCCACAGGGGGGCCGGGCATGATCTATGTACGCAGTACGAACTCGACCATAAATACAGGGTTTGCTGCCGCCACTGCCTATCTGCAAGGGGCAACTTATGCCAATGGGGAATTTGTTCAAATCCATCCTTCTGCCATTCCAGGGCGAGATAAATTGCGTTTAATGTCTGAATCGATCCGGGGAGATGGTGGGCGTGTCTGGGTCTATAAGGACGGAAAGCCTTGGTATTTCCTAGAGGATTGGTATCCGGCCTATGGGAATATGGTGCCGCGAGATATTGCCACGCGGGCCATCTTTAAAGTCTGTGTGGACATGAAGCTGGGAGTGGACGGAGAAAACAAAGTCTATCTAGATATTACGCATTTAGATCCCCATGAGATCGATCGCAAACTAGCAGGGGTTGTGGACATTTACGAGAAGTTTATTGGAGATGATCCGCGTAAAGTACCGATGCAGACGTTTCCGGCGGTGCATTATTCAATGGGCGGGCTCTGGGTGGATTATGACCAAATGACCAACATACCGGGCTTATTTGCAGCGGGAGAGTGTGAGTATCAATACCATGGTGCCAATCGCTTAGGGGGCAACTCTTTAGTGGCAGCTTTATATGCCGGTATGGCAGTTGGGCCTAAGGCATTTGAGTATAGCAAGGGACTTAAGCAACGTTACACTGACTTGCCGACAGCCCTTTTTGAACGAGCCAAAGATCAGGAGGTGGCTAAACAGAAGGCTTTGTTTGGGATGCAGGGTCAGGAAAATCCATACAAATTGCATCAAGAACTTGGAGAGTGGATGGTGGACAATGTCACAGTCGTTCGCAATAACGACCGATTGTTAGCTACCGACCAAAAGATCCAAGAATTGATGGAGCGATATAAAAATATTGGGGTAGGTAACGGTGCTGCCTGGGGTAACCAGATTGTTCCGTTTACGCGCCGCCTGTGGGGTATGCTTTCTTTAGCTAGGGTAATTACTCTAGGAGCCTATCACCGCAACGAAAGTCGGGGTGCCCATTATAAACCGGATTATCCGGAGCGCGACGATGAAAATTGGCTTAAAACCACTAAAGCAAGCTGGACGGGGGATGGCCCGAGTTTTAGTTATGATCCTGTGGACATTAGCTTCATAAAACCACGCAAGCGACGCTACGATGTGGCGAAAGAGGTGACCGTGTAGATGTCTAAGGATATGAAAGATATTAAATTAGTGATTAAACGTCAAGTCAATCCTCAGTCGGCTTCCTACAGTGAGGAATTTTTAATCCCTTATTTCCCGAAAATGAATGTGGTAGCAGCCTTGATGGAAATCCAGAAAAACCCGGTCAATGCCAAGGGCGAGGTCACAACCCCTGTGGCTTGGGAGTGTAACTGTCTTGAGGAAGTCTGTGGTGCCTGTACTATGGTGATCAATGGTCAAGCACGTCAGGCATGTTCCGCTTTAGTCGATCGGCTGGCTCAACCCATTCATTTGGCTCCCCTCAGCAAGTTTCCGTTGGTTCAAGACCTTGTCGTAGATCGCAAGGTTATGTTTGATAACCTGCGCAAAGTAAAGGCTTGGATAGAGATTGATGGTACACATGACATGGGCCCAGGACCCAGAGTTTCTCCGCAGGTTCAGGAGCAGGCTTATGCACTTTCTAAATGCATGACTTGCGGTTGTTGTATGGAATCCTGTCCTAATGTCAACTCTAAATCAAAATTTATGGGTCCTGCGCCGATTGCCCAGGTAGATCTGATGAATTCTCATCCAACAGGAGTCTTGCAAAGAGAGAGGAGACTGGAGGCTTTGATGAATGAAGGAGGGATTGCCGATTGTGGCAACGCTCAAAACTGTATTAAAGCCTGTCCAAAGGAAGTTCCATTAACTCGTTCTATAGCCCGTCTCAACCGAGCTACCATGTTCTATGGGATTAAGAGTTGGCTCAATAAGTGAAGAACCACCTTATTAAGTGAAGGACCACAAGCAGTGGGGGTCTTGAAAATTCGATAAGCACACCTTCGAAAGGACAGATGGTATGGAATTGCATCATTTTTCGACCGATGTTTTGATTATCGGTGGTGGTTTAGCAGGGTTAAGCGCTGCGGTAGAAGCTGCTGGCAGGGGACTAAAGATTTCCTTGGTCAGTAAAGGAAAGGCTGGGCGCTCTGGCAACACTGTGATTACTCAAAATAATATGGCGGTCGTGTGGGACGGCATTCGCACTGAAGATTCAGCAGAGCGGCATATAGAGGATACTCTGACTGGTGGAGGTAATCTCAATGATCGTGATTTAGTCCAAGTATTAGCAGCAGAAGGGGCAGAGGGGATAACCTGGCTGATGGAACAGGGTGTTCAGTTCCAAAAGGACAAGGATGATCTCCTGATTAAGGGTTCGCCAGGGCATTCTCGCTTTCGGATGGTTCGAGCTTCAGGGGTTTCGAAATCCAACCGCACTCTGGGACTGGCCTTCTCCGTACCATTAGCTGACAGAGCCAAAGCTCTTGGCGTCGAGTTCTTGGATAATATATTGATTATCAGCTTATTACTAGATAGTGGTCGAGTATGCGGGGCTATTGGGTTGGATAAAAGGGAGGCTACACTTTGCATAGTACATGCTGGCTCAGTAATCCTAGCAGGGGGTGGGGCCGGAGGTCTCTTTCAACTAAGTACGAATGCTCGAGATGTATGCGGGGACAGTTATGCCCTTGGATATCAGGCAGGAGCAATGATACGAGACATGGAGTTTATCCAATTTCATCCTGCCGTCACAGTTGCCACTCCCAGGTTAGTCCTCTCGACTTCACCCTTTGCGGATGGAGCTGTTCTGAGAAATCGCCTTGGTGAAGCCTATATGGTGCGCTATTCTCCCCAAGCAGATATGGCAACAAGGGACGTTATGGCCCGAGCTAACTTTAAGGAAATCGCTGAAGGACGGGGTACAGATCGTGGCGGAGTCTATGTAGATTTTTCAGCTGTTCCTGTAGGAGTTATGACCAAAAATTATCAGGATATATGGACTGCTTTCCAAGGCGCAAAGATGATAGAAGTGGCACCCGCTCAGCATTTTATGAATGGCGGGATTGTGATTGATCCACAATGCCGAAGTACAGTTCCTGGTTTATGGGTTTGCGGTGAAGCAGCCGGGGGTTTGCATGGAGCAAACAGGTTGGCGGGGAATGCCTTGACCGAAGCGGCTGTGTTTGGTCGGCGGGCCGGAAGGTGGGCGGCGGCTGAGTGCGTGCAGCAGAAATCAAGTGTTTTGAGCCGTCCCTTCATGGAGGAGTTTCTTGAAACTAGATTTGGGCAATGGGTTAGTACGGAGCTTTCCGTTAGTCTGGAAGTGTCTTCGTCATGGTTGGAAACCCAACAAGATTTGAAGTGTTCCATGGGGCTTTATGTAGGAGTTATTCGCTCTAAGAAAGGACTTCAGCAGGCTAAAGCGGATTTGTTAACTATCGCGGATCGCTTGAATTCCCAGCCGTTGCGAACCTATGGAGATTTGTTGCAGTATTGTCAACAGAAAATGATGGTAATTACCTCGAACTTGATTGTTGACGCAGCTTGGCAAAGATCCACAAGTATAGGATCTCATTATCGTGATGATCGGTAAACTTGTATGTGTCTTGTATTGAAGGCGTATCAGCAATGGTCTGCGCGCTAAAACTATTAAAAAGATATTGGGGGGAATTATTTTGGGTAAATTACTTGAGAATTATAGCAAGAAAATTATCGCTGAGGCTAGTGTTTTAGTTCCTAGGAACAGCGTAGCCCGTAACCCGGAAGAAGCTGTGGAAAAGGCCAATGAGATCGGATATCCCGTTGTGTTAAAGGCCTTGGTTCCGGTAGGAAAGAGAGGGAAAGCAGGGGCCATTAAATTCGCCGACAACCCTGAGGAAGCGGCTTTGTTTACTCAAGAGCTCTTGGCGATGACTGTCAGTCATTTCCCAGTGGACAAAGTTCTTGTAGAAGAAAAGCTAGCCATTGCTAAAGAATGGTATCTATCGATTGCTATTGATAAAAAGGTCCAAGCTCCGGTGATCATCGCCAGTCTTGATGGAGGAGTGGATGTTGAAACCTTAAGCAGGGAACATCCTGAAAAAGTGATCGCCCGTCATATTGATCCAATCTTTGGGCTGGCTGATTATGAGGCCAAAGAGATTTGGTCTGATCTAGGTCTGAATGGAAAACCACTAACCCTAGCGACTCAGACCTTGGTGCGTTTAGTGCGGGTTTTTTTAGAGAAGGATGCCTCTATTTTAGAGATCAATCCCTTAGTGCTCACAGAAGCTGGAGAGGTTATGGCAGCCGCTTCTGTGATGAGTATTGACGATAGTGCTATGTATCGCCATCCGGAATTAGCGAGTATGGTCCAGTTAGGTAGTGAACGCACCTGGCGTCCCCAGACTGAACTGGAAAAGCAAATGGTCGAGGTTAATGAGGCAGATCCTTATCGAGGAACAGCACGTTACACTGAGATGGATGGCGGAGATATTGGCTTTTTATGTGGCGGTGGTGGAGGGAGCTTGCTCTCCTTTGATGCTCTCGTATCCTTTGGCGGAAAACCTGCCAATTATAGTGAAGTTGGAGGAAATCCCCCCGAACGGAAAGTCTATGGTATCACCAAAGGGATACTTTCCAAACCGGGGGTCCGTGGTTTGTTTGTAGCGCATAACATCACGAATAATACTCAGGTTGACGTCATGGCTAAAGGCGTGGTCCAGGCGTTACGGGATTTAGGTAAGGATCCGCATACCTTCCCTGTAGTTGTGCGGGAAGCTGGAGTGAATGACGAAGCTGCCAAAGAGATTTTTACTGCTGCAGGTATCGAGTACTATGGAGATGACGCCAGTATTACAGAAGCAGCTCAGCGTATGGTTGAACGAATTAGAGGTCTTGTGGCGACAGAAGGGGGGAACTAAGATGTCGATTTTACTCGATGGAAATTCTAGAATAGCCATCCAAGGTATTACTGGGCGAGAAGCAGCTATGGTGTCAAAACATAGCTTAGACTATGGAACGAAAATCTTAGCTGGAGTAACCCCGGGAAAAGAAGGGCAAGATGTTCACGGTATACCTGTCTACAATACATTAAAGAAAGCAGTTCAAGTACACAACGTTAATACGACCGTCGTTTATGTACCGCCAGCCTTTGTCTATGATGCTGTTTTGGAGGCCATTGCCGCTGGTATCAGACTGGTGATCATCGCTACAGAAAACGTTCCTCAATTGGATGCCCTGAGATTCTTAGCCAGAGCAAAACAGGCCGGAGTCCAAGTGATTGGACCGAATTCTGTAGGTATGATAACCCCAAAGGATCGAGTTAAAGTTGGGGCCATTGGTGGGGACAAGGTTGAGCGTTGCTTTGTGCCAGGACGGATAGGGGTGATTTCTCGCAGCGGTGGGATGACGGCGGAAAGCTCTTGGATGGTCAAAAGGGCAGGTTTCGGGGTAAGTACCTCGATTAGCATAGGAGGGGATGCTCTAATTGGTACCTCCATTAAGGATTTACTGTTGCTTTTTCAGGCGGACCCAGAAACGGATGCTGTCGTAACTTTTTCGGAGCCGGGTACACATTTTGAAGAAGAAGCAGCAGAGCTACTTAGTAGCGGTGGGTTCACCAAACCGTTGTTTTGCTTTATAGCTGGGCGCTTTACAGAGAGCATGCCCGAAGGAACCGTCTTTGGGCATGCTGGAGCGATGATTTCTGGAGGGGCTGGCAAACCATCTCAAAAAATGGAGAAGTTGCGTCAAGCTGGGGCACATGTCTTGGAACAGTTTGATGACCTAACATTCTTGATGAGAAATATCCTCACACCTACAGATTAAGGAACTGCGTTATTAGCATCGACAAAATGGGCTGTTAAAACTTGATGAAGTGAGTCTTTGAAGTGAGACCTATATCCCAGACAAAACAATAAAGAGCCCTCCCATGGTAGAATAAATCTACTAAGGGAGGGCATTTTCATGGGTAGGATTGTCATATTTCGTGTGCTTTGACCATGATTAAAGTTTAAATAACATTTGAGCATACGTGGGAAGCGGCCAAAGTTCTGCGTCAATGATCGTCTCGAGCTTATCTCCATCAAGCCTGAGAGTTCCCATGGCTTTAAAGACGAAATCTCGGTAATAGACGGCTTGCGCATAGGCATCTGTCAGAGTCGTGGCTTCCTCAGTAACGGTTTCAAGAGCACTCAAGTTTGCTTTGAAGGAAACCAAGGTTGAGCAGAGGTCGATCAGGATGCTTTCTTGAACGGAGACATCGACAGCACTTGAAGCAGATTTTATAGCATTGATTGAATTTGCTAAAACTGTGGAATATTTGACAGCGGCAGGGATGATCTGATGCTTAGCCATGTCGATCATGGTAAGAGCCTCAATGTTTATTTGTTTGGAATACTGTTCCAAGTTGATTTCGTAACGGGATTCCAGTTCTGTTTTATTTAATACTTGATGTTTTTCATAGAGTTCTACTGTGGACTCTCGTAGTAAAACTAGTGCGGCATCCACGGTGGAAGTGATATTGGGAAGTCCGCGTTTTGTGGCCTCTTCGACCCACTCGTCTGCATAGCCATTTCCATCAAAGAGGATGCGACTATGGTTGGTGGCAGTTTCCTTGAGGATTTGTTGAAGGGTTTGATCGAAGTCCTCTGCTTGTTCGAGACGATCTGCAAATTGCGAGAAGACTTCTGCAAAGATCGTATTGAGTACTACGTTAGGACCGGAGATGGATTGGGAAGAAGCTACCATTCTGAATTCAAATTTATTGCCGGTAAAAGCGAAGGGGGAAGTCCGATTGCGGTCCGTAGAGTCTTTACGGAAGGCCGGCAGGGTACTTACACCGCTCATTAATTTTTGCCCTTGAAGGGACCGTTTGACTCCTCCGTTTTGTAACTGTTTAAAGATATCTGAGAGCTGGTCACCAAGGAATATGGAGATAATGGCCGGAGGGGCTTCGTTTGCGCCAAGACGGTGGTCATTCCCTGGGGTAGCTGCTGAAAGTCGGAGTAATTCGGCATAATCATCGACAGCTTTAATGATGGCACATAATATGGTAAGGAATTGCAAGTTTTCATGAGGAGTATGACCGGGATCCAAGAGGTTAAGTCCATCGTTTGTGGACATTGACCAGTTATTGTGCTTTCCGGACCCATTGACTCCAGCGAAAGGTTTTTCGTGCAGTAAGCAAACCATGTCATGACGCAGAGCAACTTTTTTCATGGTGTCCATGACAAGTTGGTTATGGTCAGTTGCGATATTTGTAGTCCCGAAGATAGGAGCCAGCTCAAATTGTCCAGGAGCCACTTCGTTATGCTGGGTTTTAGCAAGAACTCCAAGCTTCCACAAATCGACATTTAAATCATGCATAAAGGCGGCTACACGAGTTTTTAAGCTTCCGAAGTAATGATCTTCCAGTTCTTGACCCTTTGCTGACATGGCACCGAAAAGAGTCCGACCTGTGAGCATAAGATCCATCCGTTGGTCGAAGAATTTCTTGTCTACAAGAAAATATTCCTGCTCCGCACCCACCGTGCTAGTGACACGGGTAGAGGACGTATTGCCAAACAGTTTTAACAAGCGCAAGGCTTGAGTGGAGAGGGTTTGCATAGAGCGCAAAAGAGGAGTTTTTTTGTCGAGTGCTTCTCCAGTGTAAGAGCAGAAGGCTGTAGGAATGCATAACGTTAAGACACCGCCATCTTCTTTTAGAAAAGCAGGAGAAGTGCAGTCCCAAGCAGTGTAGCCCCTCGCTTCAAACGTGGCACGAATTCCTCCACTTGGGAAGGAAGACGCATCAGGCTCACCTTGGATTAATTCCTTACCGGAAAACTCCATAACCACTAGGCCATGCTGGGTAGGGGAAATAAAGGAATCATGTTTTTCTGCAGTGATTCCGGTCATGGGTTGGAACCAATGGGTAAAATGTGTTGCTCCCTTTTCGATGGCCCAATCCTTCATGCTGTTAGCTACAACTTCGGCAACATCTGGGTCTAGAGGAAGGCCCTCTTCAATTGTTTTACGTAGAGATTTGTAGGTTGCTTTCGGTAAACGCTCTCTCATTATTGAGTCATTAAAGACGTTTTGCCCAAAAATATCCATGTATATAACCCCTTCCATTAGTTTTAGTTTCAAGATTTTGGGTATAAAACAAAAAAACACTCCCTCAAAGATTATACATAAATCTTCAAAGAGCGTCTTTGCTCCATTTGAATATATATAAATTTAACATTTTATTCGTCCGTTGACAAGAGGAAATGAACAAATATACAGTATAAATCTTATGGGAAAAAATATGGAATCTAGTTAGAAGGGATTATGATAAAATTGACGAATTAATATATTATTCGGATTTATCAAGGGGGGAGTGGCGGTTGAAAATTCCCCATCTAAAATTGGGAACTAAAATCGCAATGCTCTCATTCCTGTTAGTTTTTTTATCTGTCCTGCTGGCTGGAGTGATTATTGTCACCCGAATTACGGATAAAATGGAACAGGAAATTGGACATCGTGCGATCGCGATTTCACGAACGGTGGCTCAATTAGAAGAGGTGCAGGAGAATTTAAGTGAAGCGGATGGCTCCAAGGTAATTCAACCCCTTGCTGAGCGGATCCGTATTGCGACCGGGGTAGAATATATCGTTATCTTTAATATGGAAAAGATAAGGTACTCTCATCCTTATTTAGACCGGATCGGGACCGTCTTTAATGATGGGGATGAGGAACCTTCTCTACAGAGAAAGGAATATCTCTCTCAAGCCGTTGGAGTGATAGGACCGTCTGTGCGTGCTTTCGTACCTGTGCTAACTGATGAAGGCACTCGTCAAGTGGGTGTAGTAGCGGTTGGAATTCTAGTGCCTACCATAAGAGAAATAATTAGTACCATAAGACTGGAACTCTATTCTTCCTTATTAATTGGGTTAGCATTAGGCATTCTTGGTTCATTTTATCTATCTAGCAATATCAAAAAGAATATGTTTTCTCTAGAACCTAATGAAATAGCTAGGATGCTAGAAGAACGAGTGGCAATTTTCCAAGCAATGGATGATGGGGTCGTGGCGTTGGATGTCGAGAATCGGATTACTGTTATTAACCATAAAGCATGTCGAATGGCTGGGATTACTGACAAGGTTCTGGGACTTCAATTAAAAGAGCTTGTTGTATTTAATGGTCTCAAGGATCTATTAGAAGCCAATGATCCTTCCCAAACAACGGAACTTATCCTTTACCAAACTTGGGTTCTCGTTAATATTTTACCAGTGAAAGTCAAGGATCGAATCGTTGGGCGTGTGATTACCTTTAAAGATAAAACTGAAGTGCGTAAAATGGCTGAGGAATTAACGGGAGTCAGAACGTTTATCGAAGCCCTCCGAGTACAAAATCATGAATCGTTAAATAAATTGCACACTATTGCTGGGTTGATTCAGTTAGGCAAAGCTCAGGTAGCCATGGACTATATTTATCAAGTTACTGAGGAGCAACAAGAAGTAACCAGATTTTTAAGTAGCAAGATTAAACATCCCAGTGTCGCGGGATTACTGTTGGGTAAATATAACCGTGGCAAAGAACTTAAGGTCGATGTTGTATTTGATCCGGATTCTAGTTTATTAAAATTGCCGGAGGATTTTGACGATAACACACTGACCATTATTTTAGGGAACTTATTGGAAAATGCCATGGAAGCAGTTGTGGGCAGTGAGCTAAGAGAAGTTCACTGTCGTATTAAACAAGAGCAGACAGAATTAGTTCTGAGTGTTGAAGATACTGGGGTAGGTATTACTCCCGAAAATCAAGCAAGAATTTATCAATGGGGATTTTCAACCAAAGGAACAGATAATCGAGGAATTGGTCTGTCCTTGGTTAAACAAACAGTAGAAATGTTGGGGGGGACTATGGAGCTAGAGTCTGGAAAATGGGGTACACGTTTTGGAGTTAAGTTACCCTTGAAAATGGTTTAGTCGTAATCGTGCCTGAGCGACAACCTAGGCAAGGGTTTAAAAGGGGGTGAAACCATGAAGCTGATTGACTTAGTCCTTGTTGAAGACGATCCGATGGTAATGGAAGTCCATGAAGGATTTATCAAGAGAATTGGAGGATTTCGAATTTGTGGTAAGGCTAAAACGGGTAAAATGGCCTTAGAAATCATCCAAGATTTAAGACCACGCTTAGTCATTCTAGATATTTACCTGCCGGATTTAAATGGAATTCAAGTTCTCAGAGAGATTCGTCGTCTTGGGTTACCCACGGACATCATCTTGATCACGGCTGCTCAAGATGTGGCAACGGTTCAAGCCGGTTTGCGCTTTGGAGTGGTAGATTATATTATTAAACCTTTTAAATATGACCGGATCCATACTGCTCTTAACAATTATTATTCATACTCAGAACAGTTTCGAAATCGCTGGGAAATGAATCAAGAGGATCTGGACCGTTTGATTAAGATTCATCCCCCTCATGAATCTCTGCTAAATCGTAGTCGCGAAGATTTACCCAAAGGATTACGTGAGATTACCTTACAACAAGTTTACAACTTTCTTAAAGAAAGCCAGGTAGGACTATCCTCAGAGGAAGTTGCCGAAGGGGCAGGTCTAGCACGTGTCACCGCGCGTAGGTATTTAGAGTATCTAGAAAAAATTAACCGAGTATTATTGGAGACCCAATATGGCACTGTAGGTAGACCCATCAACAAATACAAAGTTGTACTTTAGAGTACAACTTTTTTTGACTAAAACTAGTGAGTAGACGTTGTGCTGTAGACCAATATGACCTTAATAATATCAAAAGGACCTAAATATTGAGAATAAACTGAAAATAAAATACAATACAAATATTCACAAAACAGAATCAGAAGGAGTAAAACGTATGGCTAGAAATAGCTGGCTTTTCATCCTCCTCATCGTTGTATTTGGATTATCAGGGTGTGGTACTAGGGTCTTCGATGGGCAGCAAGTCAAGAAAGAAGAAAAAATTATCATTAAGTTTTCCCACGTGGTAGAGGAAAACACACCCAAAGGTCTAGCGGCCATACGTTTTGCGAATTTAATCAGGGAGAGGTCTGGCGGTTCGATCGAAGTTCAAGTGTTTCCAAATTCTCAGCTATTCAAAGATGGTGAAGAATTCGAGGCCTTGAGCAGGGGAGATGTGCAAATGATTGCTCCGGCGACCTCTAAAGTTTCTCAATTATTTCCTCAATGGCAGATCTGGGATCTTCCCTACTTTTTTACTAATCTGGAAAGTGTTCATCAAATAATGGATGGCTCATTAGGTAAGGCATTACTTACTCAATTAGAGGAGAAAAATTTGAAGGGACTGGTGATGTGGGATAACGGCTTTAAACACTTAACCAATAACGATCATCCGATCGTCAAACCAAGTGATTTAGAAGGGTTGCGTTTTCGAATCATGTCTCAGGGAGTTTTAGAAGAGCAATTTCAGGCTTTTGGTGCTGACACACTCTTTCTTCCTTTCAATGATGTTTATACGGCTTTGGCAGAAGGGAGAGTACAAGGACAAGAAAATACAATCTCCAATATTTACTCAAAGGATTTTGATCAAGTGCAGAATTTTTTAACGCTTAGCCAACATGGATTTTTAGGGTATGCCGTCATCGTAAATCAGGAATTTTGGAATCAACTTCCTAGTCAGTCCCGTGAACTGCTTGAGGACACTTTGGACGAGGTAACCTCATGGGAAAGAGAAAAGGCTCGTGAGCTAAATGATGAACAATTAAAGGAACTTCAGAAGAGGAATAAGGTCAACATTTATTCACTCACCACTTTGGAAAAACAGATCTGGAAAGAGAGTTTTTCCTCGGTCTATTCTAAATTAGTACAAGATATTAGCCCAGAATTTCTACTTGCAGTCCAAAAGTGGGGCGAGCCCCAGTGAACTTGTTAACTCAAGCTGTGCGTGGAACTCACGATGGTCATGGACGACTTAGTGTCGCTGTAGCTACAGATGGTGAGAGGCAACCCCTTAAAGAATGGGGCGTTGGAAGAGGATAAGAAACTATAACTCGGATTTAAGGAGGTGAGGAAGGGCTAGTGGCCATAAGTGCATTGGATTAGTTTAATAAAATTTGAGGGGGAGAAAAAATGTTTAGAAAAAAACCGATGGCAGTAGCTTTGAGTGCAGTACTAGTCTTAGCCCTTTCTTTAGTTGGTTGCGGAGCAAAACCCGCAGCTACTACAACAGGTGAAGTCAAAAAAGAAGAAGTTAAGCCGATTATCGTAAAATTCGCCCATGTTGTGACTCCTGATACTCCAAAGGGACAGGCAGCACTTAAGTTTAAAGAATTAGCTGAACAGAAAACAAATGGAAAAGTAAAAGTTGAAGTTTACCCGTCATCCCAGCTCTATGGAGATAAAGAAGAATTAGAGGCTGCCCAATCGGGTAATGTACAAATCATTGCTCCGTCAGTTACAAAATTAGTGGGCTTGAACCCTAAATTCCAATATACAGATCTCCCGTTCTTATTCCCCGATAATCAAGCAGTCTACAAATTCTTTGCTTCTGATTCAATGAAGGGGCTCATGAATTCTTTGGATAAGTATAATTTACAAGGATTAGCAGTCTGGCCTAATGGCTTTAAGCAGTTTACCAATAATAAGCGCCCCCTAATCACTCCGGCAGATTTTAAAGGTTTAAAGTTTAGAACTCAAGCTGGTAAAGTGCTGGAGGCTCAGTTCAAAGCGCTAGGGGCTGGTTCTGCAACGATTGCTTTTGGTGAAACCTATGCAGCGTTACAACAAGGTACGGTGGACGGACAAGAAAATACCTTTAACAATATTGATACTCAAAAATATCAAGAAACCCAAAAATACCTCACAGTCACTAATCATGGTCGCATCGACTACATGATCATCGTCAATAAGAGTTTTTGGGCAGGTCTTGAGCCAGATATCCGTAAAGCCTTAGATGAGTCCATGGCTGAAGCAACCAAGTATGCTGTTGAACAAGCAGAACTTCTCGATAAAAAGAGTATGGATAACTTAAAGAAGGGTGGCAAAATGCAGTTCACTGAGTTAACCCCAGCACAAATGGGAGTGTTCCAAGAAACTATGAAGCCTGTTTATGCACAGTTTGAAAGTGTACTCAGCAAAGAGTTAATTGACGCAGCAATTAAAGCCGGCCAGAAGTAAGTCTTAGTCTCTTAAACTCAAATAAATAGATAAGAGGGTTCTTCTAGCAAGGACCCTTTTATCAAAAGGGGTATTCAGGAATCATTGCATAAATAAGAGCTAGAGGTGAAATAAATGAAAAAGTTCTGGCAAGTCTTTGAATTCCTTGAGGACATCGTTTCGGGTGGACTTCTTTCAGCAGGTGTTACCTTGATTTTCTACGGTGTCATCATGCGCTATGTGTTTAATGATGCGCGCTCTTGGGTTGATGAGATTTCTCAATATATGATTATTTGGGGGACCTTAATTGGTACCAGTGTGGCCTTGCGCAATGATCATCACATCAAGGTGGATATGTTATTTAATGTCTTGCCGAAAAAGGTGCAGTACATTGTCACTTTGTTTGCGCATACGGTAGGAATTACGTTTAGCCTTTTCATAGGGGTTTATGGTTATCAATTAGTCTCTTTCACGCACAATACAGGGCAAGTGTCTACAGACGTAGGAATTCCACTGTATATGGTTTACAGTATTCTTCCACTGACCGGAGCGCTTTTGACATTTCGATTTTTAGTCAAACTCTATGAAGCTGCACGAAATACCGGCGGGGTCGGCAAAGTGGCGGAAAGGATGTAATCAAATGTTAGTAGCATTGTTGTTTTTACTTTTTGTTATTTTCTTTTTGCTAAACGTCCCTATTGCCATTAGTTTAGCCATGTCTACAATTGCGCTGATCGTAACGACGGAAACGTTTAATATGATGATGATCCCTCAAAGGATGTTTGCCGGACTGAATTCGGCTACCTTAATGGCCATACCTGGTTATATTTTAGCCGGAGTTTTAATGTCGCGGGGGGGAGTTTCTAAATACTTGATCGAGAGTTTACGCTCTTGGATTGGGCATTTACCGGGTGGCTTATCCGTAGTCACTATTTTGGCGTGTATGATTTTCGCAGCAATATCAGGATCGAGTCCAGCAACGGCGGCAGCGATCGGTGCAATTATGCTTCCAGCTATGGTGGAGGGTGGTTATCCTAAACGCTATGCCATGGGACTTATCGCTGCTGCAGGAACCCTAGGAATTTTGATCCCACCGAGTATTCCCTTGATCGTGTATGGTGTCACCTCGGATGAATCAATCGGAAAGTTGTTTATGGCTGGAATTGTCCCTGGATTAATTCTAGGAAGTATCTTAGTAATTTCAGCGATAATTTACGCTAAGAAGAATAACTACGGACTCATGCCAAAATATACCTGGTCTCAACGGTGGAAAGCCTCTCTAAAGGCTATACCAGCAGCCCTTTTACCGGTGGTCATTCTGGGAAGTATTTATACTGGGATATGTACCCCCACAGAAGCAGCCGTAGTCGCCGTTTTTTATACTCTCGTCGTTTCTATCTTTATATATCGAGAACTACACTTTAAGGATATACGGGGTATTTTAAGGGAAACCATTAATACATCCTCGATGATCTTTTTAATTATCGCGGCTGCTTTGGTTTTTGCGCTTTACTTAACAAATAACCAAATACCGAATAAAGTAGCTGATTGGATAAGTGAAGCTAACCTTAATATCATCCTCTTTTTTGTTGTGACACAACTGGTATTCTTTGTAATGGGTACGTTTTTAGAAGCGGTTTCGATTATCTTAATTACCTTACCCATCTTGTTACCGATCATTAAGCAATTAGGTATTGATCCGATTCATTTTGCCATTGTCATGACGGTCAATATGGAATTAGCGATGATTACTCCCCCGGTTGGCTTGAACTTATTTGTGGTTAGTTCAATGGCTAAGGAGCCTTTAGGAGAAGTCGTTAAAGGAGTAATTCCCTTTATTATCTTAATGATTGCCGCGATGATCTTGTTTGTGATTTTCCCGGATCTATCTCTCTATATTCCACGCGTCATAATGGATTAGGGTAGTATTGCATAGAAGCCTTTCCTGAATAGGTGTCATTCACCTATCCAGAGAAAGGCTTTATGTTTTAAAAAATAGAATACTACCAAGTCTCCCCATTTTCTAAGTCTTAACATTTTTTCTGCTTATAAAATTCTAAAAATTTTAAATTCAAGTAGGAGATTAGAGTCCTGAGCGCGAATATTCTAATAACAATAAAAAATGAAGGGTCAATTTGTGGGGGGGAATAGAGTGGCGCGCAAAGTAAAAGTGGGTATTGTCGGCATGGGTCAAGGGGGCGTGTCGATCTATAAAACGCTAAGAAGTATCGAGCATGTCGAGCTCAGTGTAGTCTGCGATCAGCAAGTTAATTCCCACGGTCTGCAAATGGCTCAATTAGACGGAGTACAGACTTGTGTCCTAGTGGAGGATTTCTTGAAAGTGCCTAACCTGGATGTGATTATTGAAGCTACCGGTGCTTCTCATGTTCAGCAACAAATTGAAAAAGCTAAAGACAAGACCTGCGCTGTGATTGAAGCCCAAGGTGCCAATCTAATGATGTATATAATTGAGGAAAAGGAAAAGCTCGCCGATATTAAACGATTAAAAGGTGAGCTTGATGCGATCTTGAACTCAGTTCAGGAAGCTATTGAAGTAGCGGGGATCAACGGTAAAATCAAATATGTCAATCCGTCGTTCAGTCGTGTCACCTCAATCCCTGCTGGCCAGCGTATCGGCAACAATATATTTGACGTTTCTCCTAACGGGGCACTGGCCCGGTCTCTTCGAACTCACGAAGCTGTTTTCGCTCATCGTGCTGTGGTCGGAGGCGCAAACGTCGAGGTGGTTGCCAATGCTTCCCCCATTGTAGTGGATGGGAAAATGGAAGGTGCAGTTGTCGTTTTTCAGCCATTAACAGATATTTACAAACTGATGGAACAATTACGAGCTTCCAATCAAGTGATTGATGATTTGCAAACTCGCATCAATCAGATTTCTACTAGTTCGTATACGTTTGATGACCTGATTGGGAGCCACCCGGAATTTGAAAGTGCTTTAAATTTAGCCCTAAAGGCAGCCAAAAGTAACTCAACTATTCTGATTACTGGAGAGTCCGGGACAGGAAAAGAATTATTCGCTCATGCCATCCATGGGGCTAGTTTACGCTTGGACAAGCCATTTATCAAAGTGAACTGTGCGGCAATCCCTGAAACGTTACTGGAAAGTGAATTTTTCGGGCATGAAAAAGGAGCTTTCACTGGAGCTCTCAAAACAAAACTGGGTAAAATGGAGTTGGCCAATGGCGGAACCATTTTCTTGGATGAAATAGGAGATATGAATCTAAGTTTACAAGCCAAATTGTTAAGAGTTTTACAAGAGATGGAGTTTGAACGGGTTGGTGGAAATCAAACCATTAAAGTGGATGTTCGAGTAATATCAGCAACCAACCGAAATTTGTTGGAAATGACCAAACGTGGAGAGTTTCGGGAAGATCTTTATTACCGTCTCAATGTTCTTGAATTGCGTTTACCGCCTCTTCGTAAACACAAAGAAGACATTCCATCCTATGTTCAATCCTTGATCGTTAAATTTAACCGTAAATTTGGTAAACACGTGAAGGGATTGACGACCCAAGCTGAGGAACTCTTAATGCAATACAATTGGCCAGGTAACATCCGTGAACTACAGAATGTTGTGGAACGAGCCATGGTTACGGTAGAAGAAGAAATTATTACTCATAAGTATATTTTCAATTTAGTGGATTCACAGGCCCAAATGCAAAATGAATCGGTGCTCGGAGGAGTCATACCCCTTGAACAAATGGAAAAGCAGCTGATTCGTTTGGCCTTAAAAGAATACGGGGATACTGTAGAAGGAAAAAAACAAGCCGCGAAGGCCTTAAAGATATCCTTGGCGACGCTCTACAATAAACTAAAGACAATGTCGTGACTTGAATAGAGATTAAGGCGGATACCGGAAGCTGTATTCTAGAATTTAGAATATTCATGTCTACATTCTAGAAATTATAAACACTTTAAGTCATCCAAGTATAACGGATGATAAGCTGTACTACCCTTAGGCTGGTATAAACTAACATTTTTTTTACTGGAAGCTGAGTATTCATGCGGAGTTAATTTTTTACCAAAAAAAATGTCTGAAAATTAATTTTATTCTATTATATTGGCACATAGATTGCTTAATGTTATTAAGTTCCTTAAATGATTCTTGACTTGTAAATGGAGGGAGATATAGAAACTATAAGTTAAAATTGGACAAGGCAATAATAGCTGTATCAAAATTTATTTGGAGGAGGATTGAGAGTATGAGTACGACACAAAAACCCTATCATTTTTTAATTCGAAGAGTCCATTCATTATTAGGATTAGTCCCGATTGGCTTTTTTTTAATGTTTCATATGGTTCTCAATTTAACAGCTCTCGGGGGTCCAAAACTGTATGACCAGATTATCCATACTATGCAAAGTTTTCCGGGTATTTTCCTGATCGAATTGATCGTGATCTTTATTCCGATCGCAATTCATGCCATTTATGGAACTTGGGTGGTTTATACGGGTCAAAGCAACATTCTGAGATACAACTATGCTCGGAACTGGTTCTATATTATCCAACGGGTCTCGGGTCTTTATACCGTGATATTTGTCGTTATTCATGTCTATCTTTTGCGTTTTGGCGAAGCCAATTTTGTTGCACTGCAACAATTCCTGAGTCAACCCTTAGGACTTTTATTTTATGCTTTGGGCGTGATCTTTGCGATTTTTCATTTCACGAATGGCTTATGGGCCTTTGCCATTACTTGGGGCTTAACAATTGGACCACATTCTCAAAAAGTATGGTCGTATTCATTGGCCGCAGTGTTCTTTGTCTTAACTGCAATCGGTTTATTTGATATTTCCGCCTTCCTGAAGTAAAGAAAAAATCTATTATTCATACTTGTATTTAAATGAAATCATTAATTAGGAGGTTCAAGGGATGAGTAAAGTCATCGTTGTAGGAGGTGGACTTGCTGGACTGATGGCTACGATCAAGATGGCCGAAGCCGGCACGCACGTCGACTTATTCTCGTTAGTACCCGTTAAACGTTCCCACTCAGTATGCGCCCAGGGAGGCATTAATGGTGCAGTCAATACCAAAGGCGAAGGGGACTCTACGTGGCTTCACTTTGATGATACGGTGTACGGGGGAGATTTTCTGGCTAATCAACCACCAGTGAAGGCTATGTGTGATGAAGCACCCGGGATTATTCACTTGATGGATAGGATGGGCGTAATGTTTAGCCGTACGCCGGAAGGGTTGCTTGATTTCCGACGTTTTGGAGGGACCAAATTTCACAGGACAGCCTTTGCAGGGGCCACAACAGGTCAACAACTACTCTATGCACTCGATGAGCAGGTTCGTCGTTATGAAGTTGAAGGCATGGTACAAAAATTCGAACAATGGGAATTGCTCTCGACTGTGCTCGATGAAGGAACTTGTAAAGGGATTATCGCTCAAGACCTTCGAACGATGAGCATTCAGTCGTTTGCTGCGGACGCCGTGATTATTGCAACTGGGGGACCGGGTGCGGTCTTTGGTAAAAGCACAAACTCGACGATTTGTACGGGAAGCGCTGTCTCAGCGTTATATCAACAAGGCGTGAAGTATGCCAATGGGGAATTTATTCAGATCCACCCTACGGCAATTCCAGGTGATGACAAGCTCAGGTTGATGTCCGAATCGGCTCGTGGCGAAGGCGGACGAGTCTGGACTTACAAGGATGGAAAACCCTGGTATTTCCTTGAAGAGATGTTTCCGGATTACGGTAATCTCGTTCCGAGAGATATTGCAACTCGAGCTATTTATGAAGTGGTCTTTGATCAAGGTCTGGGGATTAATGGGGAGAACATGGTTTACCTCGATCTGTCGCATATTGATCCGGTGGTCTTGCAAGTCAAACTTGGGGGAATCCTGGAAATCTATGAAAAGTTCGTGGGTGATGATCCTAAGAAAGTCCCCATGCGAATTTTCCCTGCTGTTCACTATTCCATGGGTGGACTCTGGGTCGATTACGACCAGATGACGAATATTCCCGGACTTTTTGCTGCTGGGGAATGTGAATATCAATACCATGGGGCAAACCGTCTAGGAGCGAACTCGTTGCTTTCAGCAATCTACGGGGGAATGGTCGCTGGGCCTAAAGTAATGCAGTACATTAAGAAAAATAAGCTTCAAACTCCAAGCGGCACTGGGCCAGCCTTTTTGAAGGCGAAGAAACTTCAAGAGGAGCAGTGGACGAAGATCCTGGCTATGAAAGGGACAGAAAACCCCTACTATCTTCACAAAGAACTAGGCGATATTATGACTTTGAACGTGACCGTCGTACGTTACAACGATAAACTGGCGGAAACCGACCTTGTCCTTCAGGAACTCATGAAACGCTGGCATAATATTGGCAGAAGCGATACCGTTGAATGGGGGACCCAGGAAGGAACGTTCATCCGTCAACTCTGGAACATGTTGGAATTGGCAAGAGTTGTTACTTTGGGTGCCTTACGCCGCAATGAGAGCAGGGGTGGACATTATAAACCGGAGTATCCGGAGCGTGATGATGTGAATTTCTTAAAAACAACCATTGCGGATTGGACACCCCTTGGCCCAGAACTCAGTTATGAAGACGTTGACGTATCCTTGATTCCACCGCGTCCACGCCACTATTAATTAGCGAAGTAGGAGGTGTATTTAAGATGGCTGAACAACAAAAAACAATACGTTTTAAAATCCGTCGTCAAGACGGACCTGATAAGCAAAGTCGTTGGGAAGAGTTTGATATTCCTTACAGAGAGAAACTGAATGTTATTTCTTGTTTGATGGAGATACAGAAAAACCCAGTAACCTCTGAAGGTAAGAAGACGACCCCCGTGGTTTGGGAATGTAACTGCCTAGAGGAAGTCTGCGGGGCCTGTACTATGAATATCAATGGACAAGGAAAACAAGCTTGCTCGGCTCTAATAGACCAATTGCCTCAACCTATTGTCCTTGAGCCACTGACAAAATTCCCGGTGGTACGGGATCTTATGGTTGACAGGCACATCATGTTCGATCATTTGAAAACAGTTCATGCTTGGATTCCGATTGATGGAACTTATAATTTGGGATCCGGCCCGCGCATGGCAGAAGTGAAGCGCCAGTGGGCCTACGAACTCTCAAAATGTATGACCTGCGGGTGCTGTATGGAAGCTTGCCCCCAAGTTAATTCCCGTTCCAAATTTATTGGACCGTCTGCTATTTCTCAGGTTCGACTCTTTAACGCTCATCCTACAGGAGAGATGAACAAACATGAACGCTTGGAACCATTGCTTGACGAGGGTGGAATAGCGGACTGTGGCAATTCACAAAATTGTGTTCGCGCTTGTCCTAAGGAGATACCCTTGACTACGAGTCTAGCCGATTTAAATCGTGAAACAAATAAGTTTGCCTTAGATCGCTGGCTCCGAAAATAGATAACTTAACTCTTGGTCTTGTATAATTTGGTAATATTTGCAGATTCTAAACTAAATGTATTGCATAGAATAATTAAAAAGGAGATTCGAGTTTATGAAAACACAACGAGAGGATTCCACGGCCCTTCGTCATGACAATGACCTCGAAATCCGGACTAATGTTCTGGAACGCGATGAGGATGACATTTTGAATTATTCAACTTCGAGCATCTTTGGTCCTTGTTGCCCCAATGGTTGCCAGTACTGCCGACCAAACTGTCATGAAAAGTCGGATCGACTTGATTTCTTTTAAACTAAATTAACTTAAGCGGAAAATTCTGTTGACCTACTTTTGCACCATGTATCCCCTTTCGCTATAATGAATGGGAATGGATGGTGTATCTTTGTCTATGGTTAAATTATTCTAATGGTATTTTAGAAAGGAAACTAAGAAAATGATTGAACTTGGGAAATTCCATAAGCTTAAAATTTCAAATTTTACATCCTTTGGTGCTTACTTAGACGCTGGAACAGGTGTACGTCACGACAATATTCTTCTGCCCGTTAAACAATTACCCGAGGGGGCTAAAGCGGGGGACGAATTAGAGGTTTTTATCTATCGAGACTCAGAAGAAAGGTTAATCGCCACGACTAGGAAACCGTTAGCCCAATTAGGAGATTTGGCCTATCTCAAGGTCAATGCCAAGACGAAGATCGGAGCCTTTTTGGATTGGGGTTTAGAAAGAGGCTTATTTTTGCCTTTTAAGGAACAGAAATATCCCATCGAAGTAGGTAAGAGTTATCTGGTGAAAGTCTATTTGGATAAGAGTCAGAGGATGAGCGCTACGACAGAGATTTATGAGTATCTTAAGGCTGATACACCTTATCAAAAGAACGATAAAGTGGTCGGTACGGTCTATTCAGTTAATCCTGAGTATGGTGCGTTTGTTGCGGTCGATAATCTATATCTCGGCTTAATTCCAGTTAATGAATATTTTACGGAACTCAAAGAAGGGGACCAGGTAGAGGCTCGAGTTATCAGAGTAAGAGAGGATGGCAAGCTTGACTTGTCGCCAAGAGATCTTTCTCATCTCCAAATTGGTAGTGACACAGAGAAAATCCTCCAAGGGATCAGAAACCATGAAGGATTTCTAGCGCTCAACGATAAAAGTAGCCCCCTCGAAATTCAAAGTCGTTTGAATATGAGTAAAGCAGCCTTTAAACGTGCTTTAGGCAAACTGCTTAAAGAGAACAAAGTTACGCAGACGGAAACAGGGTTGAAGGAAAACGATGAAAAATGAAAATTATTGTGGATGCTGACGCTTGTCCTAAATCAGTTCTACAGATCTGCCTCAGGTTAGCTCAAAATTATGCTATTCCAGTTTGGACGGTAGCCAGTTTTAATCACAATATTGTTTCCGAGCATCATATAGTTGTTGGAGACTCATCACAAGAAGCGGATATTCGTGTCATGAATCTAGCTCAAGCTGGAGATGTGGTTGTGACCCAAGATTGGGGTTTAGCGGCCATGTTATTAGGAAAAGAAGTTAAATGCCTAAGTCCTGCAGGACGTGAATTCGACCCTTCAAAAATTGAATTTTTATTAGAGGAGCGCGAAGCTAAAGCAAAGTTTCGACGAGGTGGAGGAAGAACTAAAGGGCCTAAAAAGAGAATCACTGAGGATGATCGCAAGTTTGAAGCATGTTTACAGGAAATACTGAAAGCAAACTCTACGATCACTCCAGAGTGAACTCGTTCACTCTACCCTTTATGCAAAAGACTTTGCACTTTTGCCAAAATTTGATTAAACTATGAATAGAGGCTCGACTAATTAATGTCCCCTACTTTTTTTAAAACGACGGAGGTAAAGAATGAGTACTGTAGTAGAAACAAAGGAATTCCAAACAGAGATCAGGCAATTATTGGACATTGTCATTCATTCTCTCTATACTGAGCGCGAGATTTTCTTAAGAGAACTTATTTCCAATGCGGCCGATGCCATGGAGAAACTTCGCTACACCCAGCTCACGGGTCCGGAAGTTAAGGACAAGGACTTGGCATTGGAGATCCAGATTAATACAGATGACAATGCACATACCTTAACTATTACTGACACAGGAATTGGGATGACTAAAGATGAATTGGTGGAAAATTTAGGAACCATTGCTCACTCAGGGTCCAAAGAATTTTTAAAGCACTTGTCTGCTAAAGGAGATCAAAAGGATCTCAATCTGATCGGGCAGTTTGGGGTTGGCTTTTACTCTGCTTTTATGGTTGCGGATAAGGTGACGATCTACACCCGTTCTTATCATCAAGAAGGGGGTAGCTATGTCTGGGAATCCGACGGTGTTGGCAGTTATACAATCACTGAAGGGGAAGACTGTGCTAGGGGAACTAAGCTGGTTCTTCACTTAAAAGAAGATGCCTATGATTTTGCCAAGGAAGAAACTGTCAAAAGAGTTATTAAACAGTATTCGAGTTTTGTACCCTATCCCATTACGCTTAATGACCAAAAAGTAAATACGGTTGACGCTCTCTGGACCAAAAATAAGAATGAAATTTCTGACGAAGACTATAATGAGTTTTATAAATTTATAGCTAATGCTCATGATGAACCACTTTTACGTTTGCATTTTTCTTCGGACGCTCCCTTAAATATTAACACCTTATTATTTGTTCCCAAGGAAAACTTCGAGCAGTTTGGTTTCGGACGAACTGAACCTGGTGTTAACCTTTATTGCAAAAAAGTTCTCATCCAAGAAAAATCTCCAGCCGTTTTGCCTGAGTGGTTGCGCTTCTTAAGAGGAGTTATGGACAGTGAGGAGCTTCCCCTTAACATCTCGAGAGAAACTATGCAGGACAGTGCCTTAGTCAGTAAACTCAACAAAGTTGTCACTACCCGCTTCCTTAAGTTTTTGGAGAATCAAGCAACCTCAGAACCTGAGAAGTATAAAGAATTCTGGGAGAAGTTTAACCTCTATCTTAAAGAAGGGGCGGCTAATGACTACACTCATCAAAAAGAACTTGTCAAACTTCTGCAGTTCGAGTCTTCAAAAACTCAGTCTGGAGAACTCGTGTCTTTGTCCGACTATGTTGGTCGAATGAAAGAAGGGCAAGAGGCAATCTATTATGTCAATGGCCCTTCGCGCGAGGTTATCGAATCCGGTCCTTATTTGGAAATATTCCGTGATAAAGACCTAGAAGTAATCTACACTTATGCACCGATAGACGACTATATCTTTGGGGCGATCAGGGAATATGAAGGGAAGCGTCTCATTTCTGCGGATGAAGCGGATCTGAACTTAAACGAACCCGAACAGAAGGATCGAAATGAACAAGCCCTATCTGAAGAGGATGTCTCAGCCTTAACGGGTTGGCTTAAAGAAGTTCTAGGTAGTAAGGTTACCGAAGTACGAGAATCAAAGCGCTTGGTAGACAGTCCGGCGGTTGTCCTCAGTCCCTATGGTACAAACAGTATGCAACGCATGATGCAGCTCGTGAATAAAGACCTTAATAACGTGGGTCCCAGTGTTTTAGAAATAAATGCTGCACATCCTATGATTAAGCGTTTAGATACTGCACATAAAAATGGAGATGCATTTGCAACCATTGCTGCAGAACAGATATTCGAAAACGCGCAAATTGCGGCAGGTCTGATCATTGATCCCCGGGGAATGGTAAATCGCCTCAATGAGATTTTAGAACGTGCTTTAGGATAAGGAAGAGAAGTCGAGTTTCGAATGATCAGGATCAACAGGATGAGACCAAATGAGAAGGGCTGCAGGTTTTTGCAGCCCTTCTTACTAAGTAGCGAAAATAACACTATGCCCTTTGATCTGCATATAATATTTATCGTAGCAATACGATTATCTAATTGATCTATAAGAAATTAGAATTTTACAAGCTAAGGAAAATTCCTTAGACTGATAGTGATAATAAGAACAAATTCAGTCATGACATAGTAAGTAGAACAAGAATCATATTTTAGAAGCCCACCAAAAGTCAGACTATCATTAAAGGAGAGTAGGGACGCTGATTTATGTGAAAACGTTCTCAGGGTGAAAGTCGATGTTGAATGGGGGGGCGGGTCCATTCAACATCGACTGAATTATGTTACTCGGAGGACTCAAACATTAGTGCTCTTAGTTGGAAAGAACAGAGTTGTTTTTAACTGAGTTGAGCTACAAGGAGTGATCGATAATGGAACTATACTTTAGAGAACTCCTAAAAGAAAGAAAATCTGCTATTGCTGAAAAGTGGTTCGATGCTATTATTGCTTCTTATCCCATGGATAACTCGGGATTTATTAAAAATCAAAGAGATTGGTTTGCAAACCCGATAGGGTACACCTTTTCAAAGGGGTATAGAAAGCATCTTAAAGTCACTCATTGAGGGAGACAGCTTTGCAGTAGGATTGCCGTTTCTAGAGGATATTATCAAAGTAAGAGCAATACAAGATTTTACACCAGCCAAGGCTTTGAACTTCATATTTTTACTCAAAGTGATAGTTCGTAAAGAACTGGAAAAGGAACTCAGGCAGAACCAGATCTCAAGTGCAGTATTAGGGTTTGAATCCAAAATTGATGATCTGGCTCTTGTTGCCTTTGATATATATGTAAAGTGCAGAGAACAGATCTATGAGCTCAAGACCGATGAGCTAAAACGGATGACATTTACATTGTTGAAAAAAGCGAATCTGATGTCCGAGATCCCTGTTCAGGAATTTGAACACAAAGACCAAAATTAAAGGAAGGAGGTCGTAGAGTGAAAGTCTTGTATTCTCTCATCGCAGTAATTCTTCTCATTCTAGTCGCCACCATGGGAGCGTTTATAACAAGTTTGCATTACACGTTTGGCATCATCATACCTT
Source organism: Desulfosporosinus burensis (assembly GCF_054657535.1). Taxonomy (NCBI): domain Bacteria; kingdom Bacillati; phylum Bacillota; class Clostridia; order Eubacteriales; family Desulfitobacteriaceae; genus Desulfosporosinus; species Desulfosporosinus burensis. Next base: position 18,728 of record NZ_BAAHYN010000011.1, on the reverse strand, counting down.
ATGTAGCCTTTACTATGTTTGTAGGTGGATTCGTTTACCGAATCGTCAAATGGGGTCAATCTCCTGTGCCGTTCCGTATTCCCACAACGATCGGACAGCAAAAATCTCTCCCGTGGATCAAACAGAATAAGATCGAAAACCCTACCAGCGCACTGGGTGTCATTGTCAGAATGGCCATGGAAGTCCTCTTTTTTCGCTCACTATTCCGCAACACTAAGACTGAATTAAGGGAAGGTAAGAATGGCCCAGAACTCGCCTACGGCTCGGCAAAATGGCTTTGGTTAGGTAGTTTGTTCTTTCATTGGTCGTTCCTAATCATCGTAATAAGACATCTTAGATTTTTCTTGGAACCTATTCCGTTTTTTGTGCAATTATTGGAAAGCGTTGATGGTATCTTACAGATTGGCTTGCCAGCAGTTTATTTAACAGATGCTTTCTTTTTAATTGCGGTTACGTTTTTGTTCCTCAGAAGACTTGTTGTTCCTCAAGTTAAATACATTTCACTTCCTGCGGATTTTTTCCCGCTGTTTATGATTATGAGCATTGCAACTTCAGGAATCCTCATGCGTTATTTCTATAAAGTAGATCTAGTCGCCGTCAAGCAATTGGCAATTGGGTTAGCTACGTTTCAACCCGTTCTGCCTCCAGGAATTGGAGTTATGTTTTTCATCCACATATTTCTAGTCAGTGTTCTATTCGCCTATTTCCCCATGAGTAAGTTAATGCATATGGGCGGAATTTTCTTAAGCCCTACTCGCAATATGATCAGTAACAATCGTATGGTGCGACACATTAATCCTTGGAATCAGGATGTAAAATATCATACGTATGAACAATACGAAGATGAATTCAGGGAAAAAATGAAAAAAGCTGGTATACCGGTAGAAAAGGAGTGATCGTGGATGGCGCCGAAAGTTAAACTTCCTAAACCGGGAGAATTATCTAAGATAGACTTTTCTCTTCCGACAACGGATTGGATGGATACACCAGTCGAGTTCAAACCGGGTACCTATTGCTGGGGTTCAAAGGAAAAAGACCTCTTAACCTTAGGGTTACCTAACCCAAGACAGTGGTCGCCAGCAGACGAAGACTGGAAAATACCAGAGGGCTGGGAAACCACTATTTTAGACGGGATTGCGGAAAGATTAAGCAAATATCGCTCTTTTAAGATTTTTATGGATATTTGTGTTCGGTGTGGTGCTTGTGCCGATAAATGTCACTTTTATATCGCCACAGGGGACCCTAAAAATATGCCGGTTCTGAGGGCAGAACTGCTAAGATCCGTATATAAGAGGTACTTTACAAAATCCGGGAAGTTCCTTGGGCGTTTGGCTGGGGCGAGAGAACTTGATATGAACGTCTTAAAGGAATGGTGGTCTTACTTTTTCCAATGTACTGAATGTCGTCGCTGCTCAGTTTTCTGTCCTTATGGTATCGACCAAGCAGAGGTTACAATTATAGGTCGGGAACTCCTGAATTTAGTGGGTCTAAACATCGATTGGATTTCTGGACCTGCTGCTAACTGTTACATGAAGGGCAATCACCTCGGACTGGAGCCCCATGCTATTACTGGTAACATTGAATCAATGGTCGATGACATAGAGGATATTACGGGTATTAGAGTGGAGCCAACCTTCAACAGAAAAGGTGCCGAGATCATGTTTGTCACTCCTTCTGGAGACCTTTTAGGTGAACCAGGAATTCAAACCTGTATGGGTTACCTCATGCTATTCCATGAACTTGGTCTTGACTACACTTGGAGCACCTACGCTTCTGAAGGTGGAAACTTCGGCTTCTTCACCTCGAATGACATGGCCAAGCGGCTTAACTACAAGATTTATGCAGAGGCCAAACGATTAGGGGTTAAATGGATCCTTGGTGGAGAATGTGGCCACATGTGGAGAGTTTTGAATCAGTACATGGATACATGGCACGGCCCAGCTGACTTCCTAGAGGTTCCAAAATCTCCGATTACCGGGACGGTCTTTGAAAATGCTAAATCCACGAAGATGATTCACATCTCCGAATTTACAGCAGACCTGATCAAACACAATAAACTAAAACTTGACCCCAGTCGTAATGACCACTTGAAGGTGACGTATCATGATTCCTGCAATCCTTCCAGAGGTATGGGACTTCTCGAAGAGCCACGCGAAATCATTAGGGCTGTCTGTAATAATTTCTATGAGATGCCTGAAAACACAATCCGAGAGAAGACCTTCTGTTGTGGAAGTGGTTCAGGACTCAACGCCTCAGAAAATATGGAACAGCGGATGAGAGGTGGATTCCCACGGGCTAATGCCGTTAAATATGTCAAAGAAAAACATGGTGTAAACATGTTGGCGAATATTTGTGCCGTGGACCGAGCCGCTTTACCTGCTCTAATGGACTACTGGAATCCTGGCGTAGGGGTTACTGGCGTGACTGAGTTAGTGGGTAATGCCTTAGTGATGAAAGGCGAGAAAGAAAGAACGACCAACCTGCGCTTTGAAGATCTTCCGGGAAAGGGGGGGGATGAGTAATGTATAAAGGTGGAAAGATAATTGCCTCACTGATTATCTTTATTGGACTACTCACCCTACCGTTCTTCTACAATATGGGGAAAGCCAATGCGGGACCGGATGTTCCTCTTGATACCCCAGCTATCCAGCAACTTGCGGATAAAGACAAAGAATGTGTAGAGTCACCGGAATACATGAAGGCTAATCACATGCAACTGCTCAATGATTGGAGAACAGCAGCGGTACGCGATGGTCAAACCGTCTATGTCAATAGTAAAGGAACAGAATACGAGATCAGTCTTCAAGATACCTGCCTAAAATGTCATGCCACTGATACGGCAGCGAACCCAGTTGTTTTGAATAACCCAGTCTCGAGCAACACAGGAATGAGTAACCCGACCTTGAATTCGTCGAACTCGTCGCCTCAATTTTGTGCCTCCTGCCACGATTATTCAGCAGTAAAGCCATTGTGTTGGAGTTGCCATTTTGAGCCAAAGGAGGCAGTGAAATGAGCATCAATAGACGTCAATTTCTGAGAAGAGCTGGTATGATCACTGCATTAGGACTAGGGAGTTCATTTATTATCAGCGGTTTCCGAAAAAAAGAAGTTGCTGAAGCTGCTGAATATGGAAAGAGTTCAAAAGATTTACCTGCTAAACGTTGGGCTATGGTTGTGGATATGAGTAAATTCAAGACAGAAGAGGACTTTAAGCGAGTTACAAATGCTTGTCATAGTCTTCATAATGTTCCTAATTTTAAAAACACAAAAGATGAGATTAAATGGATATGGAAAGATGACTACCATCATGCCTTTGCCGGTGGGCATAACCAATATCTAGATGACCATGTTATCCATAGTCCTTTTATGGTATTATGTAATCATTGTGAAAATCCTCCTTGTGTTAAGGCTTGCCCCACTCAGGCTACGTTTAAAAGGAACGATGGGATCATTGCAATGGACTTTCACCGTTGTATCGGCTGCAGATTCTGTATGGGTGCCTGCCCATTCGGTGCCAGAAGCTTTAATTTCAAAGATCCAAGACCCTATATTGAGGAGATTTCCACAGAATACCCAACTCGTACCATAGGTGTTGTGGAGAAATGCAATTTCTGCTATGAACTCTTAGCAAAGGGTCTCAAACCAGCTTGTGTGGAAAAGTCTAATGGCGGGTTGATTTTTGGAGATTTAGCGGATACCAATTCAGAAGTGCGAAAAATCGTTAGTACTCGACATACTATTCGGCGTAAACCTGAGCTGGGAACTCAGCCGACCGTTTACTACCTAATGGGGGGTGACGACAATGCTTGAGACAGCACTATCCGGTAGCAGACGGTATTGGACCTGGGTTTCACTATTACTGGCTGTTATTGCTGTAGGTTTCTATGCTTATATGAATCAGTATAACAACGGTTTGGGTGTAACTGGCATGAGCCGCGATGTTTCTTGGGGATTGTACATTGCACAGTTTACTTTTCTAGTTGGTGTTGCCGCATCGGCCGTTATGCTTGTCTTACCTTATTATCTCCATGATTTTAAGAAGTTCGGTAAAATGGTCATCCTCGGTGAATTTTTAGCCATACCAGCTGTTATCATGTGTATGCTATTCATCGTAGTCGACGTAGGACAACCAATGCGGATCTTAAATGTAATCTTGTATCCGAGCCCACGATCGGTTATGTTTTATGATATGTGCGTTTTAATCGGATACCTCTTGATAAACATTGTTGTGGGGTGGACGACTCTTAGCGCTGAACGCAAAGGATTCCCATCGCCAAAGTGGGTAAAACCAATAATCTACCTTTCGATCCCTTGGGCTGTTAGTATTCATACCGTGACAGCTTTCTTATACGCAGGTCTTCCTGGTAGGCATCTCTGGTTATCTGCCATTATGGCAGCGCGCTTCCTAGCTTCCGCCTTTGCGGCTGGTCCTGCAATTCTGATTCTTTTATGCTTAATCGTTAGAAAGGTCAGTAAGTATAACGCTGACCCAGAGGGTGGAGCAATTCAGTCCCTCGTTAAGATTGTCAGATATGCTATGATTGCCAACGTATTCTTCTATATCTTAGAGTTATTTACTGCCTTCTATAGTGGTATTCCTGAATATAGCGCATCACTTAGATATATCTTTTTTGGTCTTGATGGCTATAACAACCTAGTTCCCTTTATGTGGACTGCCACAGTATTGGCCTTTTTAGGGATTGCCTTACTCGTTTTTCCAAACACAAGAATGAATGGAAAAACTCTAGTAATAGCCCTGCTATCCATTATTATTGCTAACTGGATTGATAAGGGTATGATCCTAATTGTTGCTGGATTTGTTCCTAATTCCTTCGAAAGAATTGTCGAGTACGCTCCCACTCTTAATGAAATTTTAGTGACAATGGGTGTCTATGCAATCGGGGCGTTATTAATCACGATTCTCTACAAAATTGCAGTTTCGGTTCGACAAGAGAGAGCTTAGTAGGCAAAGCGGGTCTTTTGATACTTGTTTGGGTAGGACTCTGGTATCTTAAGCCCAAACAATATCAATTTAATAATAACATTACTAAAGGAGGAAAATTTAAAATGGCACAACTAGTAGTAGGCGATTTAACAATTGAATTGGATGAAGATGGTTTCTTAGAGGATCATAGTGCTTGGAATGAAGATGTAGCAAGAGCCCTTGCAGTGACTGAGGAAGTAGAAGAACTCACAGAAGAACACTGGAGCATGATTAATTATCTGCGCGATTATTATGATCAATTTGGTGTTGCTCCGATGGTTCGTAAAATGGTTAAGGATACTGGGTTTAATCAAAAGAGAATTTATGAACTCTTTCCAGCTGGTCCAGGAAAAGGCGCTTGTAAAATTGCAGGCCTCCCGAAACCAACAGGTTGTGTATAAACCATTCAACTATAGTTTTAGTGAATAGTGTAATTGAGCTGATCACTTTGGTGATCGGCTCTTTCTTTATACTGTACAAAAAGTATAAACTTTATAGAAAACTCAAAAGTCATAGCTGAATTATGGTTTCTCAGTTTTCTATAACGTAAGTCTGGAGAAGAGTTTAGAATTTGTTAATATCCTGTTTAGAGAAATTCAAGACCACAATGTTAAACTATATCTAAGGAAGCTTCCTGTAATAAATTAAGGGGTTGTACGGAATGAAATTCAAAAAGAAAACAACTATGCTAGTCAGTTTCACGGTAGGAACCCTGTTGTTAGCAACAACAGCCCTAGCGGACATTGCTAGTAAAAGTGGGTATGATGAGTTTAAGGATGCTCTAAAGGTAACTGCTGAGCAAAGTAGCGAGAAGTTTGACAGTTTCACAATGGACTTTTCTATGGCTATGAATGATAATGGCAAAACCTTGATATCCGCTAATGAAACTACGAAATTTGACAGAACAAAGGGTGCTTCAGAAAGCAAATCTGCAAATGTTGATCTAAACGGATATAACAACACCTCTCAGACTTATTCAGACAAGACGACGGTAATCCGAGTGTCTGAAAGTGATCCAACCTATTATGTGACAGAGTATACTAAGGAGAGAGAAGATACGACCTTTAAAAACCCCTTCAAAGAAGATAGCGCAAATGATATCGAAAAAATCGCGGATGCTATTGTCGGAAGTCTCAAAGACCATGTCATTGTAACGGAAAATTCTGATGGCAGCAAAGGGCTTGCAGGTAAACTGACTGAGGTACAAATCCCTTCTTTAGTCAATGCTGTTGCTTCATTTCAGTTAAAACAGGAGTTTAATGGTAATCAAAACAAGGTGCCTCATCTGACCAAGGATGTGTTTGTCAAAGAGGTCAACGGTACAGCTAAAGTCAATAAAGACGGCGTGATGGAGAGCATTTTAGGGACCGTTGTGCTATCAGGCAAAGATGACCAAGGGACGGAGCATAACATAACGATTGAGGCTTTAGCTAAGGTAACGGACATCAACTCTACCACTGTTACGAAGCCTGATCTTACAGGGAAGGTCGTTGTTAGAAACATTGCCAGGGATTACGAAGAGTCTGAGATTATTAATCCGGAGAAGTTTGTAGGCAAATTTAAAAACGATATTCTGATTGAGAAAAACGGTAAGTTTGCTAAAATCGGCGAACGGTTTGTAGATATAACGCATATGGATAATAAGTCGGTGATGGGGCGATATTATGAAGAGTATAAGCCGGGATTTGAAGAATACTCTACCAATAATCGTAATATCAATTTTAGTGCCCAATTTGAAAAAGACCAAAGAGGGAATGGGAATTTTGAGTATACTACAGAATCCGGTGGTAAGGGGCAGGGTAATATTTTTATAAGTGATTATCAAGGAAAAGTGAACTTTAATCTCCATAATATGAATACATCCCCTGGTGGTTTGATGTTTGATTCAACTTTTAGCCCGGATTTAGATTAACAAAATTGTAAATCAAAACAGAAATGGAACTGCCGGGATTGTTTCCGGCAGTTCCATTAGTTACTGACGATGGAGGTAAGGGATGGACAAGGTTAGTGAGATCAAGAATCTCACTAAATCCTATGGGAATGGACGGGGAATTAATGACATCAACCTAGACATCTATCGAGGAGATATCTTTGGTTTTCTAGGTCCGAACGGAGCAGGAAAAACAACTGCCATGAAAATTATGACGGGTTTAATTCGACCAGACCATGGAGATGTAAAAATCCTTGGATATAGTGTCATTGAAGAGTTTGAGAAAGCAATGAAGCAGGTAGGTTGTCTGATTGAAATTGCTGAGTCTTATCATTATCTAAGTGCCGTTGATAATCTAAAGCAGTTAGCTCGGTACTATCCCGAGGTGGATCATAAGCGGATTGAAGAGGTACTAGAACTTACAGGCCTAATTAAATTCAAGAATGAAAAACCCAAAAAGTTCTCCCTAGGAATGAAGCAGCGCTTAGGTCTGGCAGCTGCCGTATTATCCAGACCAAAGGTTGTTATTCTTGATGAACCATTGAATGGCCTTGATGTCGAGGGAATGATCGATATTCGGAAATTGATCCAACACTTAGCTGAAAATGAACAGACGACGTTTTTTATCTCGAGTCACCTCATCCATGATGTGGAGCTGACCTGCAACCGCATCGGAGTGATCTACAATGGAAAGATACTCAATGTGGAGAGTACTCATAACATTTTGAAAAATTATGCCACACTGGAGAATTACTTTGTAAGTGAGGTGGAGAGAAATGGCCGTGTTCCAAGCAGCGCTGATTAATGAGGTTGAGAAACTCTATAAAAAGAAAAAAGTCATGGTGGCCGTGCTCCTTTCACTGGCAGTCATCGTCATAGGACAGCTAGGGATAATTGGAGTAAGAAGTGGTTTTGGTCTCCGAGGGACGGGAAGTCTAGAATTCCCCATGCTTGTTCTGTCAGTGGTTGTTAACACCGTCTTGCCGTTATTTACGGCGCTAGTTACAATTGATAGTTTCTCAGGAGAGTTTTCACAGAATACCATGCGTATCACGCTAACCCGACCGGTCAGTCGATTCAAGATTTATTTAGCAAAAATCACAGCTATAATGCTCTTTATCCTAGGTGTCCTGCTGCTGCTCTTGTTTTTTTCGATGTTGGCTGGATTTATCTTTAATACTAATTCAGCAACCCTTGATTCCCTAGGTAGGACTGTATTTTCCTATCTTGTAAGCTTATTCCCCATGCTTGTATTGGCTTTAGGAATTGTCCTCTTAGCCAATATTTTTAAGAGCGGAATAGCGGTCTTTTTTGTATCTATCCTAATATTTCTCGCCTTGAAAGTTCTCGGCGTAATCTTTTCCCAATATTCGAGTTTACTCTTGACGACACAACTCGACTGGTATAATCTTTTTCTAGTCAATTCTTTTCCCCTAGCAAAGATAGTGCGCCAGTTTTTAATTATGCTGGGATCTGCTATGATGTTGTTTACGGCAGGGTTTTATATATTTGATAAAAAGGAATTTTAGGGTGACGCTATGAGGCTCAAAAAACGCTTAATCTTAGCTAATGCTGCGACAGTAATTATTCCCTTGATTATTACTGTTTTAATAGCATTGGCTGCTTTTTTTATTTTCGGCAAATTATTAGGCAGCGAGATATCCTTTGAGAAATACCAAAGGATATCCATGATCAAGCTTGATCTGATCAAAGAGGCGAATGCTTTGAGTAGATCACCTGAGATGATAGAGGATGAACGTTTTCATAAATACCTACAGGAAAAGTTGTCTGAAATTAAGGGAGAGTGTGCCTTGATTAAGGATGATCAGATAATCTACTCTTCTAAGAATTTGTCTAAAATTGATGTGGCCAAGTGTTTTGGCTTACTTTTGTATTTAGCCCAAAATCCTAATCGAGTGTTTGGACGGGAAGAATTATTTGAACGTGTCTGGGGATTAGATGCTTTAGGAGACTCAGCAACCGTTACAGTTCATATAGCCCGAATACGTGAGAAAATTGAAAGTGACCCATCAAATCCACAATACGTGGAGACTGTTTGGGGTGCAGGTTATCGATTTAGGGTATAATATCTATGGATTCTAATAAAACTCATGTCTTAAAAAAAGAATACAAATATAAAACTTATTATAATGGGAACGTATTTAGAAAGAATACTTAAGTGCAAGTAATACTTGTTCGTTAAGATTTGGAGGAGATTAAGCATACTATGGATCAGCGCCTGGAAACCTGTCAAAAAGTAGTCGAGAAGGGGATCGAAATGCTCGCCATAAACCTCACAGTGGGAACTTGGGGTAATATTAGTTGTCGGATCCCAGAGAAAGACTATGTTGCTATTACCCCATCCGGTATGAACTACGACACATTAGCTCCAGAAGATATTGTGGTTTTGGATCTCAGGGGAAATACCATAAGCGGAACACACAAGCCTTCGATTGAATTACCTTTGCATCTAGCTATCTATAATGCCCGTGATGATGTCCAAGCTATTATGCATACTCATAGCCCTTATGCGACCGCTTTGGCTGTCGCACGTAAGGAACTTCCAGGAGCGGTTGAGGATATGGTTCAAATTGTGGGTGGGAATGTAAGGGTTAGTGAGTATGCGCTTCCAGGGACAGCGCAACTTGGTAATAACACAGTCAAAGCATTGGAGGGCCGAAACGCGGTTTTACTTGCCAACCACGGAATGATCGGGGTCGGAAGGAACTTAGACGAAGCGTTTAGAGTATGCCAAGTCGTGGAGAAGTCAGCCCAAATCGTCATCTTTGCAAAACTGATGGGTGGAGTAGTGAAGTTATCTGAATCGGATATTGCTGGAATGCGGGATTTTTACCTAAATGGCTATGGACAAAAATAAACCCAGTGGTTTTATCTATCGGACAAGGTACACATAACATAAAAATAATTGTAGAAGATCAGTGTTATAGAGTATAATCAGTAAACATACTCAAGTACATGCCCCTGGTCTAGTAGGGCATTTAGTAGGTTCTTGGCATAGATTAGAATTAGAAAGAGGGTATTGTGACATGAATTTAAAATACACCATCCGAGATTTATCCTTGGCCTCAGAAGGACAGCGTAAAATCGATTGGGTTATTCCACGGATGCAAGTGCTCAATCGGGTACGTCAGGAATTTGAAGAACAACTGCCTTTCAAAGGTAAAAAAGTCGTGATTTGCTTGCATTTAGAGGCCAAAACAGCTTACCTTGCTCAGGTGATCAAAGCCGGGGGTGCTGAGGTGACCGTAGTTGCCAGTAACCCACTCTCGACTCAAGACGATGTGGTAGCGGCTCTCGTTCAAGGCGGGATTGGAGCACATGCTTGGTACAATGCGACGGACAAAGAGTTTCAACATCATCTCCAATTAGCTCTTGATACTGAACCTGATTTCATCATAGATGACGGGGGAGATTTAGTCTCCACGCTGCATACCACTCGACCTGAACTGCTTCAAAAAGTGAAAGGTGGAGCAGAAGAGACGACCACCGGGGTTCTACGTTTACATTCAATGGCCCGGGATGGGGTTCTAAAGTTTCCCATGGTCGCTGTCAATGATGCTCAATGCAAGTATTTATTTGATAACCGATATGGCACAGGACAATCCGTTTGGGACGGAATTATGCGGACCACGAACTTGGTAGTGGCCGGTAAAACAGCCGTCGTCGCGGGGTACGGCTGGTGTGGTAAAGGAGTGGCTTTACGCGCTAAGGGGTTAGGGGCGCGAGTGATCATTTGTGAAATTAACCCTATTAAAGCAAACGAGGCTTTGATGGATGGCTTTGAAGTTATGCCAATGATTGAGGCAGCTAAGTATGGAGATTTCTTTATTACGGTGACAGGCAACACAGATATCATCAATAAAGAGCACTTTGTGGTCATGAAATCCGGTGCTATTATGTGTAATGCGGGACACTTCGACGTAGAAGTCAATGTTGCCCAACTGAAAGCAATATCCGTCTCTGAAAGAACGGCTAGGACGAATATTACCGAATACACACTGCCAAAGGGTCAATGTTTATACCTTTTGGCTGAAGGTCGCTTAGTTAATCTGGCTGCAGGGGATGGACATCCTGCAGAAGTCATGGATATGACCTTTGCTTTACAGGCATTGTCTTTAGAATACGTTGCTTTAAATCATGACAAATTGTCCCCTCAAGTCTATCAGGTCAATACAGAGATCGATGAGAGAGTAGCCATGTTAAAGCTTGAGTCTCTTGGATTATCGATCGATAAATTAACCAAGGAGCAAGAAAAGTACCTCACTGCTTGGAGTTCTGATGAGTCCAAATAACCTTTGTAATTTGGCTTCAGAGATGGCTTTCCTAGGCACCTTAGGAGACGATTGACTATAGCAAAAACACCGTTCTTCATACGGTGTTTTTGTTTGTGGAAAGGTTATGAGCAACATTGCCTATATAATCTCGGATGGTTAAGATATAATGGATCTGAAAGTTATGGATAAAGAGAGGCTTAGGCATGGGAAAAACACTGATTGTCGCCGAAAAACCGTCTCAAGCCCGTGAATATGCAACAGCCTTAGGAGTTAGAGGTAGAGGTGACGGGTATCTAGAAAATGAACAGTATGTAATTACCTGGTGCTATGGCCACCTTTTAGAGCTAGAGCGTCCGGAAGCATATATGGATTTAGAGCGAGTAGGGAAACGCTGGAGTTTAAATCGTCTGCCAGTCTTACCTAGTTTGAAGACCTTTCGTCGGGTTGTCAAAGCGGGGTCTGCTAAACAATATCAAGTCATCCAACAGTGGTTAAAGTCTTCGGACATCGAAGAGGTTATTTGTGGAACTGACGCCGATCGGGAAGGGCAGCTGCTCTTTCAAGAAGTATGGGATGCCTCTAAATGCAGTAAGCCTTTATCTAGGCTCTGGATTTCTTCGCTGACGACCGCGGCGATTCGAGAGGGTTTAAAGTGTCTACGACCTGCAGAAGCTGTGGCTGGCTTAGCAGCTGCTGGGAATGGTCGAGCCTTTGCAGATTGGGATTTTGGCATGAATCTGACCGAAGGGTTTACCGCATTGTTTGGTAGCTTTGATGCTGTTCGCAAAAAACCCAATGTAATTTCCATAGGCAGAGTGCAGACCCCGACTTTGGCCTTGATCGTTGAAAGAGAATGGGAGATTGAACGGTTTGTAGCTCAGCCGTTCTTTGAAGTCCGAGCAGAGTTTGTGACCACACAAGGGGATTACCTTGGCAAGTGGTTCGATCCACGTGAGGAGTCGAAACGTCTTACTGATCCCCAAGTGGCCGAGAGCATTGTAGCCAAAACTCAAGGTAAAGCAGGAAAAATAGTAAAAATGGAACAGAAGGATGTCCAGGAACCTGCCCCGCTGCTCTTTGATTTGACTTCCTTAACGATTGCTGCCTCAAAGAAATTTGGCTTTAGCGCAGAAAAAGTTCTCCAATTGGCACAATCCCTGTATGAGAAAAAGGCCATAACCTATCCACGAACGGACTGCGCCTATCTTTCTGAGGATCTTATACCCAAGTTACCTGAACACCTGCAAGCGATACGCCAAGAACCCTACACGAATTGGGTGGACGAGGCCAGTCATTTAGGTGTACCTAAGGGTAAACGCGTCATTAATACTATCACGGCCCACCATGCCATCATTCCGACGACAGAGAAGGTTGCCCTCGAGAGACTTAGTCGTGAAGAACAGAACCTGTATGACTTAATCGCTCGACGATTTTTGGCTGTCTGGTTTCCGCCTGCTAAATATCATCAAACAGAGGTGGTGACATTGGTCGAGGGGGAGCAGTTTCGTACCAAAGGCAAAGTGCTTCTGAGTCCTGGCTGGAAAAAAGTTCATGGACCCGATGAATTAGATGAGGCAAATACTCGTAAAACCAAGAAGAAAAACGACAGTGAACAGGCAGATGACGAAAACACCTCCCTACCACCGTTGAGCAAAGATGAGGAGGTGCGCACAAAACGTGTTTTTAGCGAAGAAAAAAGCACTAAACCGCCGAAACGCTTTACCCAGGGAGACCTGCTCAAAGCCATGGAAGGCGCAGGCAAGCAGATTGATGATGAAGTGCTCCGTCAGCAATTGAAAGGTAAAGGGTTGGGCACTGTCGCAACCCGACCAGCGATTATGGAAAACCTCATCGATAGGGGATATATTCTCCAAGACCAGAAGGCTTTAAAACCGACCCAAAAAGGAATCGAACTGATTCGTCTGATCAAGGAACGGCTTCCTCAGGCCCAGCTCCTGATCAGTGCCGAGATGACAGGGCAAATGGAGTTCAATCTTTCCAAAGTGGAAAAGGGAGAATTGACCATCGAACAGTATATGACGGATGTTGAAGAAGCGATAGGTCGAATTATCAAGGAACTGCGCTCTTTTGAACACTCTCATGGGAAAACCCCCCTGGCCCTTGCACCAACCGTAGAAGTTCAGACTTCTAGGACAGGGACGGGGGAAGGGGCAAAAGCTACCCGCAAGAAGCCTACTAAGGCCCAAAATTCTTCTGGGGCAACGGAAGAGAAGGCTAAAATTAAAAAGTTAGAGCATCCTGTCAAAGAAAACAGAGAGAAAAGTGAACTCCAGACCGAAGCGTTTGGTAAGTGTCCAAAATGCGGTGGGGACGTGATCGAAGGGCAAAAGGGGTTCGGGTGCGCGAATTGGCGAGAAGGATGCCGTTTTGTTCTCTGGAAGACCCCAATCTGTGGTAAGGTGCTTACCCCGAACCAAGTTAAAAGCCTGTTGAAGAAAGGAAAAACTCCCCTTATTAAAGGGTTTAAATCTAAATCGGGTAAATCTTTCGCAGCTTATCTAACTTGGGAGGATCCCAGCGAGGCTAAATTAAAATTCGAATTAGAGAAAGAATGAGTATTAGAGGATGAAACAGACCTTCAACTTACTGCAAAAGATGAGACAATTAGTTTTGATTTTATGGCCTGTCTTAGTTGCCCAGGTAACAATGTTTTCTATGAATTTTTTTGATACCGTGATGTCTGGACAAGCGAGTACAGCAGACTTAGCCGGGGTTGCCATTGGTTCAAGTTTATGGGTACCCATTGGTGCTGGGTTGGGTGGAATTTTAGTGGCGGTGACCCCCATCGTAGCTCAGCTAATCGGTGCTAAACGCAGTGAAGAGATTGCGGGCAAGGTCGTACAGGGAATCTATTTGGCCATGGCAATTTCAGTCTTAGTGATTATTGGGGGAGCACTTTGCTTGGACTCTGTGCTATCTTTGATGGGTTTAGAAGATACAGTGCGTCGTATTTCCCGTTCTTACTTGTTAGCTCTAGCCTTTGGAATTCCGGCACTGTTTATATACCAGGTTCTACGTTCTTTCATCGATGCCTTAGGGAAGACTCGTGTCACGATGATGATTGCCATACTTTCATTGCCCATAAATATTGCTTTAAACTTTATTTTGATTTTCGGAAAACTTGGTTTCCCAGCTTTAGGCGGAGTTGGAGCAGGTGTCGCCTCTGCCATCACTTACTGGTGTCTACTTCTTATTGCCTTGACCATCATTTTACGGATGGAATCCTTCGCAGCTTATGGAGTGTTTGATCGTTTATTTGGCGTATCCCTTAAGGAATGGGTTGAACAGTTAAAGATAGGTTTACCTATTGGGTTTGCCATCTTTGTGGAGGTCAGTATATTTGCAGTGGTTGCTTTACTGATGAGTAATTATAATACAGTAACCATTGCAGCTCATCAGGCAGCTATGAATTTTGCTTCATTGCTCTATATGGTACCTTTTAGCATTTCTACTTCCTTAACGATTTTGGTCGGCTTTGAAGTAGGTGCGGGAAGACACAGGGATGCTCGACAATACAGCTTTTTAGGCATGGGGATGTCCGTGGGCATGGCTGGTATCTGTGCAATTATTTTATTAATCTTTAGCGAGCAAGTAGCCAATTTGTATTCGCGGGAAACTGAAGTCATTCAAATGGCCCAACAGTTTCTCATTTATGCCTTGTTCTTTCAATTATCGGATGCGATTGCCGCCCCGATTCAGGGGGCTTTACGTGGCTATAAAGATGTTAATGTGACGTTTATAACCGCGTTCATCTCCTATTGGATTATCGGATTACCGGCAGGGTATTACATGGCTAGCTATACTTCATTAGGAGCAGTGGGTTACTGGATTGGTTTAATTTTGGGATTGGCGGTCAGCGCTGTTGGTCTGTCGGGGCGACTTCTTGTTGTACAACGTCGATATTCCTCTTGAGGATAGTAAACTTGGTTAAAGGGTTTAAGACTTCCTGACTTACAGAATACTTCGAAAATAAGTCTTGGTGACTTAAATGAGTTATCAAGACTTATTTATTTATGATTGAAAAGTTAAAATCTTTAAATTACTCTGAGATAATGCTTTTCCGGGGTTTGATAAATAGGACCTGAAAGCTTAGCATAAGTCCTTGAAAATACGTACATACTCCACTGCTATTAAACTTTCTGATATAATATACTAATTTGTGTGATAATTGGCAAAGAACTTGCAATGAAGTTGTGGAATAGTAGTTAATCCTTTTATAAAAAGGAGGTTTTGATGGTCATTTCAGGGCAATGAAATATTTGAATCAAAGGAGGAATATAAGTAAAGGTTTAACTGTAATATTATGCATTTTTCATGATATATCTTTGTAATTCTTACTTGACAAATCATTTTGAACTTTATGCAAGTCTAATGAGGTGAAAAATAGGCAAAATTAAGGCCGATAACCTAAGGTTCTTAGCGTTCATCGCATAGGATTATTTTTCACAGACCTGAAAATACCAAGAAGGTAATAACCAAGGATTTTTCTTTCGTAACACATACTAAGATTGACACGTGGAATTTATCAGCTGACTTATCTTCTTAAACCCGGTTCTCAGATTAAATCACAAGAAAGGGTGAATAACTTGTCACAAGAGAAGTCTAAAGGGATATATGCTCGTATTAATCCTGTTGTTTTCTGGGGCAGTGCTATTTTATGTGTTTTGTTATATGCCCCAATGCTTATTTATGGTACAGCACTGAAACCCTATGTTGCAGTCATATTAAAAGCTATAACTTATAGAATGGACTGGTTATGGTTATTATTTACTTTGGGCTGTGTAATATTTTCATTTTGGCTGGCTTTTGGCAAATATGGCAATGTAAAATTGGGTGGAACAGATGATAAACCAGAATTCTCAGACTTCAGCTGGTTATCTATGATGTTCACTGGCGGTGTTGGAGCAGGTTTAGTTTATTGGTCCATGGCCGAGCCTCTGTATTATCTAAAGTTCCCTCCTTACTGGAATGAGACATTTTCTGGGCAAGCTTCGCAATTCGCTATTGCCTATGGAATGTTTCACTGGGGTATTTCTGCCTGGGCTATCTTTGTTCCAGGGGCCATCGCTTTTGCCTACATGCTTTACGTAAGAAAAAAACCCTACTTCTCCCCAAGCTATGCTTGCCGGGGAATTTTGGGTGACCGGGTAGACGGATGGCTTGGCAGAGCGATCGATATCTTTGTTGTGCTTGGACTGGTCGGCGGATTAGGAACAACCTTAGGAACAGTTATTCCTATGATGTCGGCTGTTGCAGCTGGTTATCTGGGTATTCCGGATACTATGACGGTAAAAGTCGTGACCACACTGGTGATTGCAGCAACATTTACCTATAGTGCTGTCTCCGGTATAAATAGCGGAATTAAAAAATTGTCGGAATTAAATAGTTGGTTATGTATGGGACTATTAGCGTTTGTTGCGATCGTTGGCCCCACCTTGTTTTTGTTTTCCTTTTATGTTGACAACTTAGGGGTTTTGATTACTAACTTTTTTAGGATGAGTTTATATACAGATCCGATTAGCAAATCCGGTTTTCCACAAGACTGGACAGTATTTTACTGGGCTTGGTGGGCAGCATGGGCTATGTATTTCGGCTTATTTGTTGCCAGGATCTCCAAGGGGAGAACGATCAAAAACGTGGTTCTAAATATGATGGTTGTAACGTCCATTGGCTGTTCGCTGTTCTTCTTAGTGTTCGGCGGCTATGCTGTAAATCTTCAGCTTAATCTAGGGGTAGCACTTGATATGACTATGAAGGATGCCGGTGCTGGGGCAATGATTTCCCAACTCTTGCATACCTTACCCGGCGCTGTAATTGTTATTCCCTACTTCTTATTTGTAATGCTTATTTTCCAAGCTACTACCATTGATACTAATGCGTATATTATTTCTAGTATTTCTTGCAAAGAAGTTAGGAGCAATCAGGAATCTCCCCGCTGGACAAGACTTTTCTGGTGTGCACTCCTTGCTGTGATCGGAGTAGCTATCATGATGGTGGGCGGATTACCGGTAATTCAGCTTTCATCGGTTGCCACCAGCGTACCGATTATAGTTATTATCATCATCTTATCGCTGTCCCTACTCAAGTGGCTCAAGGAGGATTTCGGCAAAGAAGAAGAAATACAAGTTGTCGATTATCCGGAAGAAGATTAATCATAACAGGGCTGTAGCAGTAAGATCAGCCCGGAAGATAGCAAAAGGCGGCTTCAGCTTGAAGTCGCCTTTTGCCGTCAAATATAAGCCATGCCTGGGTGCACCTCTAATTATATCCTATATAAGTGTTTAGTATATTACAGTTATCCCGGGAGGCACAATAATAAGTAGAATGAAAAGCTCATTGTCAATTTTCACTTGCTAGAGAAGCTTTAGAGACAGAGAATCCATTTTCACAAATAGATTTAAGTTCTAGGATAAACTCTTTTTCTATTAAATTAACCGTTTGACGATTTGATCTGATTAACCCTACGGTTATCCCTAATTTAACATCATTAATAGGAATTGGTTTTATTCCACCAGATTTCAGATAAATATCACCAATGGACATAAATTTTGGAAAGAATGAGATTGCCATCCCTTGGGAGACAACTCGTTTTATGAGTTCAAAGTTACAAAATCTAAAGGCTACTTTAGGCTCTCCATAGTTTTTCAGAATGCTTGTAATACCACCATTATTTTTGGTATATTCGTCATTATAGGCGACAACAGGATACTCTAATGCTTCCTTTAAGGATACAGAGTCCTTAGCTGAAAGGGGTGAATCTTTTCCCGCGTAAACCAAAAATTCATCAGAAAATAAAACTTCGCTAAAAATGTCTTTTCTGTTAATTTCTTCAGTCAAGAGAACGATACCAAGGTCAAGTTTACCAGATAAAACGTTCTGTAAAATAATGATTGATTCTTCAACGGATAAATTTATATTGATATTAGGATGCCTCTTTTTTAGGTGTGATAAAACGCTAGGGATGATTTTGTCGCCCATGCTGGGGATTATTCCAACAGACAAGCTACCTGATAATTCAGAGGTATTAGCAATTTGCTTAATCTCTTCCACTCGATCAAGAACATCCCGGGCCTTTTCGATAATGATCTTACCAATATCTGTCGGGTAAGCGCCAGAAGTAGTACGCTTAAATAATACGGCCCCTAATTCATCCTCAAGCTTGCTAATCGCGGAGCTGACGGCTGGTTGGGTGATAAAGGCATGTTCAGCTGCCATGGATATTGAGTTATATTTAGCTACTTCACAGAGAAGATATAATTGTGTTAATCTCATAAATACCTCGCTTGTCTTTAATCAATATTAAACTTAAATTATTAGCTAATGTTCAATAAAGTCCGATTAAATTTCAGTAGCGTTGCATCAAACTAGATCGAGTCATGTCAATAAAGAAAATGCTTTCTCTATAATTACTTAATATACCATTATTGGTGTATACATCCATGTGGTTTTTCCTCCCATAGGCCAAAGGAGCATTGACATAGAAGGTAGTTCTTTTCCG